>NZ_FYEW01000001.1:308764-617528 GCF_900187375.1 Hymenobacter gelipurpurascens
CCCCGCGCAGTTTCGCGTGATGCGCGGGAAGGCCACCGAGCCACCGTACCGCAACGCCTACTGCCGCACGTATGAGTCCGGCATCTATGCCTGCGTGGGGTGCGGCAGCTGGCTTTTTGATTCCAGCACGAAGTACCACGCCATATCGGGGTGGCCTAGCTTCACGCAGCCGTACGCCAAAAACGCCATGAAATACAGCCTCGATGCCAGCCACCACATGCAGCGCATCGAAGCCCAGTGCAACGTCTGTGACGCCCACCTGGGCCACGTATTCCCCGATGGGCCCGTGCCGAGTGGCCTACGCTACTGCATGAACTCAGAAAGCCTGCTGCAAGTGACTTCTGAAAACTCCTGAACGTCATGCTGAGCTTGTCGAAGCATCTCTACCGGAGCCAATTAAGAAGTTAGCCAGCGGTAGAGATGCTTCGACAAGCTCAGCATAACGTTCAGGGAGAGTAAAATGGCTCTTCAGACTCAGCTTATTGCTGGTGGTTTCTGCTGGGAAAGGAGCTCAGCAACTAAGGAGTCTGCCGATTGAAATTCGGCCCGTTTCGTGCCGGTTGCGTACGTGAGCAGGTTGGTATTTACTTGGTGCGCATCCTGCTTTATGGCGAAACATTCACATCCTTCTGATCAGCAAGAGTTTACTGGCTTCGTGCAGGTGCGCGGCGCCCGGGAGCACAACCTCAAGAACATCGACGTAGCTATTCCGCGCGATGCGCTGGTGGTGTTTACGGGCGTGTCGGGCTCCGGAAAATCGAGTCTGGCGTTTGGTACGCTCTACGCCGAGGCCCAGCGGCGCTACCTGGAGTCGGTGTCGCCGTATGCGCGGCGGCTGTTCCATCAGATGGCCGTGCCGGAAGTAGACGCCATTGATGGCCTACCGCCGGCCGTGGCCCTACAGCAGCAGCGCGGCACGCCCACCACGCGCTCCTCGGTGGGCAGCGTCACGACGCTTTCCAACCTGGTGCGCATGCTGTACTCGCGCGCCGGCGACTATCCCGTAGGCCAGCCCATTGTGTATGCCGAGGGTTTCTCGCCGAACACGCCGGAAGGAGCCTGCCCTACGTGCCATGGCCTGGGCCGCGTGTATGAGGTTACGGAGCAAACCATGGTGCCCGATCCGTCACTGACCATACGGGAGCGAGCCATTGCGGCGTGGCCCCAGGCCTGGGGCGGTCAAAATCAGCGCGACATCCTCGTGACCATGGGCTTCGATATAGACCGCCCGTGGCGCGACTTACCCCAGAAAGACCGCGACTGGATTCTGTTCACCGAAGACCAGCCCGTAGTGCCCGTGTACCCCGGCTACTCGCCCCAGGAAACCCAGCGCGCCCTCAAACGCAAGGAGCCACCGAACTACATGGGCACTTTCACGGGGGTAAAGCGGCACGTGCTGCACACCTTCGCTACCACGCACAGCCCCCTCATGAAAAAGCGGGCCCTGCAGTACATGCTCAGCACCGAGTGCCCCCTGTGCCACGGCAAGCGCCTGCGGCCGGAGTCGCTTTCGGTGAAGTTCGCGGGCTTGGATATTGCCGACCTTTCCAGTCTGCCTCTCAAGCGCGTGGCCACGCTGCTCAAGCCCTACGCCGAGGGTACTGCCGCTAGCCGCAAAAAGCACGATGCCGAGCACCCCGAGCAGGTTATCGTGGCCCAGCGCATTGCCGCCGACCTGTGCGCCCGGCTGGCGGTGTTGCTCGATCTGGGGCTTGGGTACTTATCCTTGGAACGCAGTACACCCACGCTTTCGCCGGGAGAGCTGCAGCGCCTGCGGCTGGCTACTCAGCTGTACTCCAATCTGTTTGGGGTAGTGTATGTGCTCGATGAGCCCTCGGCCGGCCTGCATCCCTCCGATACGGAGGCGCTGCTGGCGGCCTTGGCCAGTCTCAAAAAGGCGGGAAACTCCTTGTTTGTTGTGGAGCACAACCTCGATGTGATCCGCAAGGCTGATTGGCTCGTGGACGTAGGGCCGGCCGCCGGGGAACAGGGCGGTGAGGTGCTCTACAGCGGGCCGCCGACTGGCCTAACCAAGGTGGAAACCTCCCAAACCCGCCGTTTTCTATTCACTACCGATGCCGAGCCCGGCGCCGCCCGGACACCCCGCACACCTACCGGCTGGCTGCGGCTGCAGGGCGTCACGCGCAACAACCTGCAGCAACTGGATGTAGAATTTCCGCTGGGCGTGTTCACGACCGTTACGGGCGTGTCGGGCTCTGGCAAGTCAAGCTTGGTAAGCCAGGTGCTGGTGGAGTTGGTAGCCGAGCACCTAGGTCAGGAGGTGGAGGCCGACACGCCCGAAGGCGACCCGCTGGAGCAGGCGGCCCCACCGGAAACCGGCGGCCAGATTGTGAGTGGCCTAGAGCACATCAAGCGCCTGGTGCGCGTCGATCAGAAACCCATTGGCCGTACGCCGCGCTCCAATATGGCTACCTACACCGGCCTCTTCGACCACGTGCGGAAGCTGTTCGCGGCTACTCCTGCCGCCCGCAAGCGCCGCTACGATGCCGGCCGCTTCTCGTTCAACGTGGCCAAAGGGCGCTGCGAAAACTGCCAGGGCGAAGGCTTCGTGATGGTGGAGCTGCTGTTTCTGCCGAGCGTGTACGCACCCTGCCCGGTGTGCCACGGCGCCCGCTACAACGCCAAAACCCTCGAAATAACCTACCGCGACAAGAACATTGCCGAGGTGCTGGGCCTTACCGTTGATGCCGCCTGGGAGTTCTTCGATGAAGAGCCTGCCATTCAGCGTGCCCTCACAGTACTGCGCGAAGTGGGTCTGGGCTACCTCCGCCTGGGCCAGCCCGCTACAGAGCTTTCCGGCGGCGAGGCCCAACGAATCAAGCTGGCTACGGAGTTGCAGCGGGCACAGCGCGGCAACTCCCTCTACGTCCTCGATGAGCCTACCACTGGCCTACACCCCGCCGATGTGGAGAAGCTTCTGGCCCAACTAGATGGCTTGGTGGAAGCCGGCAATACCGTCATCGTAGTAGAACACGATATGCGCGTGGTAGCCAGCAGCGACTGGGTGATGGACATCGGGCCCGGTGCCGGTGATGAGGGCGGGCGTGTAGTAGCGGCCGGCACTCCGGCGGCGGTTATAAAGTCAAAAGAAAGCCGTACCGCACCGTATCTGGCGCGTTTCCTGAACAATACGGAGCAGGCTACAGCACAAACTACCTAAGTTGTGCTGTAGCCTGCTTATGCAAGTCAGGAGAGTGGCCTAGGCCTATTCCTTCATTACCCGTTGGGTCTGGTTGAGGCCGCGGCCTTTCAGATGGAGCACGTAGATGCCTGGGGCCAGATGGCCGGTATAGCGGTTGAGCTCCGCCTGCAACAAGCTCACGGAGCCTTGCAGGCGGAGCATGGGCGGGCCCTGGGGCAACAGCACTTCCAGCGTAAGCGGCCCAATGTTTTTGGGCAGGCTGTTGAGCGTGAAGGCCTGGCCTCCTGCAGCCGGTTTCGGATACACGAACAGGCGCGGCGTGGCCTCATTGGCAGCCGTAATTCCCGAAAAGTTCAGGCCGATGAGAACAGGGTCGTGGTCGGAGGAGCGGAACGGGTTGCTGACATCGGTGGCGGCGCCCGCTACATCAAACTCCAGAAACAGCGGCTCGCCGGAGTTGATATTCCACTTATGCACGTCGATAAAACCCACCATGTTCGACGTGACAATGCAGTGGTCGAGGGAGCCCGTGAGGCCTTTGAACACGTAGGAAGCACTGGTTGGCGGCGTCACGACGACAAGGCCCGCGGCCCGCAGAATATCAATGGGGTCTTCCTCGTAATTCGCGTTATAGTCGCCTATGCAGACCACGCGCTTGGTGCCCACCGGTATCACGGTGGAGTTTATGAATTGCACCAGCGCCTGCGCCTGGTTGCGCCGCCGGTCGTTGGAGCCGCCCTGGCCATCTTTCTGATCGGCATTTAAGCCAGTGCCGCTCCCCTTCGACTTAAAATGGTTGACTACCAGCGCCACAGTATCAGGGCGGGCTTTTTGGCGTGTCACGAACAGCTGGGCTAGCGGTGGGCGCTCAAAAACACCAGCCACGGAGGCCACCAGGGCCGGCCCCACAGGAGCTACTCTGACCGGCTTGTACACAATAGCGCACCGAATTACATCGGTGTTGTTGGGCTGTTGCGTGGCGCCGCCATCGGCCACAAACGCATACGTACCAGTCCTGGTAGCTTGGTTCAGCCCATTCACCAGGTCCTGAATGGCAGAGGTAGGGCCAGTACCATCATTCTCGATTTCCGTGAGGCCGATGATATCCGGATTCATGCGAACTAGGCCTTGTATAATTTTGCTGCGTTGGCGGGCGAAGTCGTCGGGTGTTTTGGCTCCCCGTGATGTTGGAAAGCCGCCGCCGGCTCCGTCTCCGTTGAAGTAGTTGAGCACGTTGTAGCTGGCCACCTTCAGATCGAGGGGGCCAAAAGCGGGAACCGGCGGACGAACCGTAGCCAGGGTGGGCGCATCGGGGCCGCTCAGGGGTTGAATACGCCACTTCTCAAACCCGTAGCCCAGAATGCCGCGCAGCTGCGCCAGGGTGCTACCCACGCGCACCGTATGAAGCGAAGGATCGAGGAACGGAATGGGCGAAGGGTCCTTGGCGGAGCTACCGTCGTCGAGCAGAATGGAGCGGTCCAGGTTGGCCGCCTCATAGGCTTTGATGGCCGCCAGATTGCTGGTGCCAGTACTGTTGGTGCCCGTAGCGGGGTCGTCGTTGGGGTCTATAAACTGCGTGGGCTGGTACACTGGGCCGCCGGTAGTAAGCGTCAGCTCGCCCCGTTGACGCAGATTGTACACATCGGATACGGTAAGCGGCACCGGAAACTGCACCCGCATTCCCTCAAACCGCTCCAGTGCTGCGGTGGAATAAGGTGGCAGCGGCAGCGTGATGAAGGCCGGCAGCGCATTGCCACTAGATAGCACCTTAACGGTGGCCTCGGTGAGTACGGCCTGGCCAAAAGAAGGGGCTGCCGCGGCTTCCTGCACCACGCCCGTAACTTCCACTTTGTCGCCGACCGTTACTGTGAGGGTCGGTTGCACTACAAATAGGGCATCGGAAGTAGCTGGGTTTCCATCGGAAGCAGCGCTGGTTTCCTGCACGTAGAAGCCCGCCGGGCTAAGCCCCGGATAAACTCCCGTTACGATGGCCTGGACGGTATAAGTACCTGGCCTAGCCGCCGTTTCCTGCCCCTGGATAGCCCCGATTTTAGTGACTCCAGCCTCCTGGCGTTGCGGAGCAGCTCCAACGGCCGACTGTGTCAGGGAAACGCTGGCCAGCATCAGCAAACATGCGGTAGAAAATCGGGAGTGCATAGCGGGAAGAACACATATAAGTAGTAGGTATAATATTAATACTTAAATAAGAAATAATTGTAAATAATGAGTGTGGGCGAGGCGGTAAGGACGAAGTACTGGTAGCATACATGCCCGATACAAAAGTGAAAGGCAGGGAAGAACCGGCACCTAGGCCTATCCTTTGGCAAAAGGCCGCCGTACACTTTCAGAGCAATTCCATCTGATCCTACCTACCGATTATGCTGCCCTCTTTTCTGGAAGAGTTCTTTCGGAACCCCGCTACCGTTGGCTCTCTGGTGCCCAGTTCTCAGGCTCTGACCGACAAGGTGCTGGAACCCATTGACTTTGCCACTGCCCACTGTATTGTAGAATACGGTCCCGGCACGGGTGTTTTTACCGATGTGCTGATGCGGCGGCGCAAGGCCGGAACTGCCATTGTGCTGATAGAGGTAAACCGGCGTTTCTACCAGCTGCTGCACCAGCGCTACGCCGGCCACGCCGATGTACATATTGTGCACGGCTCGGCCGATAGAACCGGGGAATATCTGCAGAAGCTAGGCCTGCCGCAGCCCGACTATGTAGTGTGTGGGCTGCCGTTTTCGTCGTTGCCGCGGCGTCTGGGCTGGCGGATTTTGGAGCACACCAAGAACTTGCTAACCCCATCGGGCAAGCTGATTTTGTTTCAGTATTCACTCCGCAATAAGAAGCTGTTCGGGAAGTTCTTCGAGCAGTTCGCCGAAACCCGAGTTCTGCAGAACGTGCCTCCGGCTTACGTGCTCGAATACAGGCCTACCGTTTAGCTGACATCGGTCGCTACGCGGTACTCGGGGTCTTCCATAATGTTGACCTCGATGAGGGCTGCGGCGTTGTGCAACAGTTGGCGGCAGTCGGGGCTGAGGTGGCGCAGGTGCAGGGTTTTGCCCAGGCGCTGGTAGCGCTCCGTGAGCTTGTTGAGCGCCTCGATGCCCGACATATCGGCCACCCGGCTATCCTGGAAATCAATAACAACCTCAGCAGGGTCGGCCTGCACATCGAACTTCTCGGTGAAAGCCTGCACCGAGCCGAAAAAAAGCGGCCCATAGATTTCATAATGCTTGGCCCCACTCTCATCCAGATACGTGCGTGCCCGAATGCGCTTGGCGTTTTCCCAGGCAAAGGCCAATGCCGATACCACTACGCCCAGCAGTACCGCCAGTGCCAGGTTTTGGGAAATAGCCGTTACCAGCGTCACGAGGGCCATGACCAGCACATCGGTAAGAGGCATGCGCCGCAGAATCCGGAGGCTGGCCCACTCAAAAGTGCCGATAACGACCATGAACATCACGCCTACCAAGGCCGCCAGCGGCAGCTGCTCAATGAGGGAAGAGCCCGCTACCACAAACAGGGCCAGCGCCACGGCCGCCACCACACCCGACAACCGCCCGCGCCCCCGAGATTCGAGGTTCACCATCGTCTGCCCAATCATGGCACAGCCGCCCATGCCACCAAACAGGCCGGAAGTAATGTTGGCCAGGCCCTGGGCCACGCAGTCCTTGTTGCTGCGGCCGCGCGTGTCGGTCATTTCATCCACCACAGTAAGCGTCAGGAGGCTTTCGGTGAGGCCTACCAGCGCCATAATTACGGCGTAAGGAAACACGATAACCAGCGTGTGCCACTCCAGCGGCACCTGGGGCAGGTGGAAGGCCGGTAGGCCACCCGCAATAGAAGCAATATCTCCTACCGATTTGGTTTCCAGCCCGCCCAGAATCACGAGGGCCGAAACCACTACAATGGCCGTGAGGGAAGCTGGCACCGCTTTCGTAAGCTTGGGCATGAAATACACAATGGCCATGGTAAGCGCCACCAGGCCTAGCATTAGGAGCAGGGGAGTGCCCGTGAGCCAGTGTTCCGCGCCGCCTGCATCGTGCACCTTAAACTGCTCCAGCTGGGCCATGAAGATGATAAGTGCCAAGCCATTCACGAAGCCAAATACCACCGGCTGCGGCACCAGCCGGATAAACTTGCCAAACCGCAACACCCCAATAGCCACCTGAAGTATGCCCATCAGGGCCACTGCCGCAAACAGGTACTCCACGCCGTGCTGCACCACCAGGCTCACAATTACCACGGCTACCGAGCCGGCCGCGCCCGAAATCATGCCTGGCCGTCCGCCAAACAGGCTGGTGATGAGGCAGATGATAAAGGCCGAGCCGATACCCACCAATGGGCTGATATGGGCCAGCAGCGCGAAAGCCACCACCTCGGGCACCAGGGCCAGCGCTGTGGTAAGACCGGCCAGAATTTCGTTTTTGACGTTGACTTTATACTGCTGTAAATAGGGCAGAACCTGTAGCATATCGGCTGAGAAAAGGGCAAAAGAAAAGCCGCACGCTTCCAGTAGAAAGCGGCGGCACCGGGTACTCTAGGCCAGTCCTCAGGGTGGGGTGAGCTTGAAAATAGACGATGCGAACTGTGGCATAAGCAGCCACAAAGGTAAACGCTCCGCCGAAAGAACCGCGTCGTAGAGTGGCCTAGCAGTCAGCAAAGGCAGCCCACGCGGCTCCCGCCCCGAATGGACTTAGCTTTACGCCACCTTACCCGCGCATTGCCATGCACCACAATCCCGATGAACACTTCCTGGCTCACTGCCAGCTGCTGGCTCAGCAGGCGGCTGCCCAAGGCGAAAGTCCGGTGGGCGCCCTTGTGGTGTGTGACGGCCAGGTGGTAGCCACCGCTACGGAAGCAACCCGCCGGCAGGGCACGATCACGGCGCACGCCGAGCTGCTGGCCCTGCAAGCGGCGCGGGAACACCTAGGCCACCCAGACTTATCAGGCTGCACGCTCTACTCCACGCACGAGCCCTGCGTAATGTGTGCGTATGCCATTCGGTACCACCGGGTGCGGCGCGTAGTGTACAGCCAGCCAAGCGCGTATTTGGGCGGAGCCACAGCCCTGGGGCCTGTGCTCACGACCACGCAGGTGCCGGCTCATTGGGCACCACCGCCAGAAATACAGGTGGTGCCGCCTTCAGAAAATAACAGCTAGGCCACTCGTAGGCCTCATTCTGAATGATTACTTCAAGAAAATAAAGCGTTAGCGGAAATATGAGTTTTTTGAAAGTTTCGGGTATCAGCCTGCAGGAGCGGGGCAACGATGCCCTCCAGGACGTGAGCTTTGCCCTGCAGCAATTCCAGAAAATAGCCATAGCCGGCGAAACCGGTGCGGGCAAAAGCACGCTGCTGCAGGTAGTGGCTGGTTTGGTTCGGCCCGATGCGGGCCACGTGTATTTTGAAGGGGAGCTGATGAAAGACCCCGCCGAAAAGCTGATTCCGGGTAACCCCGGCATTGCCTACCTCTCGCAGCAGTTTGAGCTACCCAAGTTTCTGCGGGTAGAGCAGGTGCTGCGCTATGCCAACAAGCTGCCCCAGGCCGAGGCCGATAAGCTATACGAAGTCTGCCGCATCAGCCACTTGGCCATGCGCCGCACCGATCAGCTTTCGGGCGGGGAGCGGCAGCGCATTGCTCTGGCCCGGCTGCTGCTCTCGTCGCCGAAACTGCTACTGCTGGATGAGCCGTTCTCCAACCTCGATAATGCCCACAAAAACATCCTCAAAACCATCATCCGGGAAGTAGGCGAGCAGTTGAATATCACCTGCATCCTGATTTCGCACGACCCACACGATACGCTTTCCTGGGCCGATGAAATTCTGGTGATGCAGCGCGGCCAGATTGTGCAGCGAGGCACGCCGCCCCAGATTTACCGGCAACCCGTGAGCGAGTACGCGGCGGCCCTTTTCGGCGACTACAACCTGCTGGCAGCGCCGCTGGCAGCGGCCTTTACCAAGCAGGCCGGTACCCGGAAAAAGAACCGCCCCATGCTAGTGCGTCCCGAGAGCTTTGGGCTACACCCCGAAACCGGCAGCGGGCTTCCTGGCACTGTCAGGAACGTGCGGTTCTTCGGGAGCTACTCCGAAGTGGAGGTAGCGCTGGCCGGTGGTACTATTCGTGTGAAAACCGCCCAGGCCAGCGTGGCTCCTACTGATGAGGTTAGCGTTTCCCTCTCCGCCGAAAGCATGTGGTATGTGTAGCCCGTTGCCTCAGCGAGGGTCTGTGGACAGTAGGTGAAAAAGTCATTATGCTTGATCTGGCATCCGCGTGTCGGAGCTTATCTACCGCTGCTCTAGGCCACCTCCTGATAAAAAAATAGGCAAACCCGCATCAGGAAGGCTGTTCTGGGCGTAAGCACCGAGAAACATCCGCACTTCTCGCATGAACGAAGAATTTCAGCTGGTAGAGAGCGAAATGCGCTTTCGGTCGCTATTCAACAACAACCCCGATTCTGTTATTTTTCAGAATAAAGCCGGGACCATTCTGGATGCTAATCCGGCGTTTCTGGAGTTGCTGAATGTGCCGCGCGAAGAGGTGCTCAACCGACCATTCTCAGACTTTTTGCCCGCCGATAAAGTGCTACTGTTTCAGGAGAAACTGGAGGAGGCTTTCAGGGGCACAAAGGTGCAGTTTGAGGTAGAAGTGCAGTTTAATGCGGCCGGCCCCCGGGTGCTGAGCGTAACCAAGGTGCCACTATGGCTGCAGGAGCAGGTAGCAGGCGTGCATATGGTGGCCCGCGATATCACGGCCATGGCGGCTTCGCAGGCCATTATTGGTCAACAGGCGCGCCGGCTGAACACCATTTTTGAGAGTATTACGGATGCCTTCTTCTTGCTTGATACCAACTGGGTATTCAGCTCCGTGAACTCTGAGGTAGAGCGGCTGCTGCAAGTGAAACGCGAAGAGGTGCTAGGCAAAACCATTTGGGAGGTTTTCCCGGGTGAGGTGATGGGCCCCTTCTATCAGCAGTACAAGCAGGCCATAACTACTGGTAAGGCCGCGCATTTCGAGGCTTTTTTTGAGCCGCGCCAACTGTGGCTGGAAGTGAAGGCGTTTCCGTCGGAAGCGGGCGTGTCGGTGTATTTCTCCAACATAACCGACAAAGTGCGGGCGCATCAGGAGCTGTACCAGCAGAACAAGGACTTGCAGCAGTTTGCCTATATCGTGTCGCATAACTTACGCGCCCCACTCACCAATATGCTGGGGCTGGTAGATATGCTCTCGGGGCTGGACAAAGCGGCTCCCGAGCATGATGAGCTGCTCGCGCACCTGCGCCTGAGCACGGAACAGCTGGATACAGTGCTGCGCGATATGAACACGATTCTTACCCTGCGCGACCAGCAGGGAATGGCGGAGCCGGAGCAGGTGTCCCTTGCCGAGGTGGTGGAGCAGGTAACCCAAAACCTTCAGGATCTGCTGCAGCAATGCAATGCCACTGTGCACGTGTCTGTGCCGCCAACGCTGCAGGTATCCGGCAACCGTGCCTATTTGTACAGCATCTTCTTTAATCTGCTGACCAACTCCGTAAAATACCGTTCTGCCGAGCGGCCACTGCGTATTGATATTGAGGCAACGCCCAACAGCCGGAAGCCGGGAGCCCAGGTTACCGTGACGGATAATGGCTCCGGGTTTGATAGGCAGAAAGCGGGCAATGATATATTTAAGCTTTATAAGCGTTTTCATAGCCGACCCAGTGGCCGAGGTCTGGGTCTCTATCTGGTAAAAACCCACGTAGAGGCAATGGGTGGGCATATTGAGGTTCAGAGCGAAGTGAACGTAGGCACCCGCTGCACCCTACAGTTATCCTAAAAGTTGTTTATGCATACCGTACTTATTGACGACGATTCGACCAGCATTTTTCTGATGAAGCTGCTGCTGGAACGTGAAAATTTTTCTGAAACAATAACGGCTTTTCAGTCGGCGCAGGAGGCTCTGGAGTACCTGCAGAATGCCCTGCCCGATCAACTGCCCCATGTAATTCTGCTGGACCTGAACATGCCCGTCATGAATGGGTGGCAGTTTCTGGATGCCCTGCGCCCCGAGGCGCCCGAGCTGCTGGGCAACTGCCGCATCTATATCCTGACGTCCTCTTTGGCCCACACTGACCGGGCCCGGGCCGAGCAAAATCCGTTAGTTACGCGCCTTATTCATAAGCCGCTGGATAGAAAGCAGTTGGATGGTATTCGGGAGGATGCCCGGGCCCTGTAGCCGCGCGACTATCACCTGAGAAGCCCGCCACGGAATATGTGGCTTTATTAAACGATATTTGTAGAGCTACACTGCTCCTGTTGGGTAAGCACTGGCCTAGGGCCGCGCTCTGGCGTGCTGGCCCTGCAAAACCTTATTGCTCCGGCCGCGCTTTACCACACCAGCATACCTGCTGTGCCGACTTCCGGCAGCATGGCTTTGTACGCAAACAGGCGTACCGCGCCGCTTTTCTGGCGGTGTGTTTCTTTCCTTTGGGTCTCCCTTATGTCTGCTTATTATCAGCCCACTGCCGAGCTTCTGCAGGCATTTGGCTTTGTCCGCTACACGGCTCCGGCCGGCCAGGCACGGTATAGCCGGGCCAGCGCCTGCGGGCAGGAAACCATTGTGCTCTACGACGACGACGAGCTGACGCTGCTGGAGGCCGTGAACGGGCAAATGCTGTACAGCTTTCAGGGGCGGGTAGCTTCGGAGGCCGAGTTCCGGGTGTTGCTGCGGCAGGTAAACTGGCCCGCTGAGCTGCCAGATGCTAACGCCTCCAGTGGCCTAGGCCAGTAGCACTCAGGTACCGAATCCGCTAGGTCATTGCCGGTAGGCGAATTAACATATTTCTCTTTTTTAAACTCCTCGTGGATCAAGACCTCAAACTCAGCCTGGCCAACAACGCCAAAGAATGGCTGGCACTTTCCCTATCCATTTCTTCGGCCGAAAAAGTGGCGTTTAGCAAAATCCACGATGGGTTTTTCACCACGTATGGAGCCCACTTTATGGCCCACGTGTACCGCACCACTTTCGAGCAGGCCCTGCAGAATATGCCGGAAGCGGAGCGCAATAAGCTGCTGGTGTATTTCCGCGAAGCCATGGACCACGCCATCGACGAGCACTACGCTAATCCGCAAGTCTAGCAGCGCCCCTGCAGTGGCCTACCTGCTCAATTTTGGGCGAGTAGGCCACTGCTGCTTCCGGCCCTGTGCGGGTGGCGCAACTGCTTGATAAAGTTGGCTTTGTCGGAGCCCAGAAAAGCCAATGCGTACTCTGGGCCCGAGGCGTAGTTTGAGCCCAGGATATGCGCCTTGCCCTAACGCCCGTATAAGCGCAAAGTACAGCCGGCCCCGGCACCAAAGAAAAGAGGCCAGTTGCTACTTTTGGAGTGTGTGCCAGGGGCGGGAAAGCGCAAGCTCATTCGCCTTATATTCCGGCGCATCGGTGTCTTATTCGGTATTAATGGATGCTCTAACACGCAATAACGTCACGGTAACTGGAGCTGGGCAGCAGGCAATTGTGTTCGTGCACGGCTTCGGCTGCGACCAGCACATGTGGCGGCTGGTGGCGCCGGCCTTTGAGGCACGCTACCAAGTAGTGATGCTGGATTTGGTAGGAGCGGGCTTCTCTGATCTGACGGCCTACGACCCCGAGCGCTACAGCACCTTATCGGCCCATGCAGAGGATATACTGGAGGTAATTCGGGCCCTGCAGCTGCGCGATGTAGTGCTGGTAGGCCACTCCGTGAGTGCTACCATCAGTATGCTGGCGGCCATTCAGGACCCAGCGCTCATTGGCCGTCTGGTGCTGGTGGCGCCCTCGCCCCGTTTCCTCAACGATGCCGCTACGGGCTACGTGGGAGGCTTTGAGCAAACCGATATTGAGGAGCTGCTAGACGCCATGGATAGCAACTATCTGGGCTGGTCGGGCGCCATTACGCCCGTCATCATGGGCAACCCCGAGCGGCCCGAACTCACGGAGGAGCTCAACAACAGCTTCTGCCGCACCGATCCGACTATTGCCCGACACTTTGCCCGGGTCACGTTTCTGGGCGACCACCGCGCCGTGCTGCCCCAGGTGCACCAGCCTGCACTTATTTTGCAGTGTGCCCAGGATACTCTGGCCCCGTTGTCCGTAGGCCAGTATCTGCAGCAACACCTGCTAAACAACCAGCTCGTAGTTATCAAAACCTCCGGCCACTGCCCTCACCTAAGTGCTCCGGAGGCTACCATTGCTGCCATCGAATCGTTCTTAGCACCTGCACCCGTTGCCTATGAGCGAGCTTGAGGAAGAGCCTCTGCCGGCCCTAGACCTGCGGCTGACAGCGGAAAATCTGGAAGACCTGTATGAGTACGCGCCCTGCGGCTATTGCTCCTGCTTGCCCGATGGAACGCTGGTCAAGCTAAACCAAACGCTGCTGGGCTGGCTGGGGTATTCCCGGGAAGAGCTGGTGGCCCGTCGCTGCCTGCAAGACCTGCTCACGGTGGGAGGGCGCCTGCACTATGAAACGTACTGCGCGCCTCTGTTGCTGCTGCAGAATCAGGTAAAGGAAATCAGCTACCAGCTACGCCTGCAGAATGGCTCTACCTTACCGGTGCTCATGAATGCGGTACTGCTGCGCGATACCAACGGGCAGCCGCTGGTAGTGCGCGTCACGCTGTTTGATATCACCGACCGGCGTAAGTACGAGCAGGAGCTGCTGCGGGCCAAGGCCGAAGCGGAGGTGCAAGGCGAGCAGCTAGCCCGCGCCAATGAGTTGCTGACGATCCGCAACGAGCAGCTCACCCGCATCAACGCCGAGCTCGATAACTTTGTGTACACCGCCTCCCACGACCTCAAGCAGCCGGCCAGCAACATGCTAGGCCTGTTCGAGGAACTGAAGCAAACCATCACCTTCCACGACCCGCAGGCCGACAAGATGGTGACCATGTTCGATGAGTCTCTGCATCAAATGCTAAGCACTATTGAGGAGCTTACTATGCTGGTGCAACGCCAACGGCAGCTGGAGCAGGTGCCGCTGGAGGCCATTGAGCTGCGCCCGTTTGCGGAAGAAATCATTCGGAGCCTGCAGCCGGGAACAACCTCTACCGCCGATTTTACGCTGGATTTCGAAGCTGCTCCTACGCTGCGCATCACCCGGACCGGTTTGCACAGTATGCTGTTTAACCTGCTGAGCAATGCCCTCAAATACTCCGAGCCCGGCCGCCGTCCGCACGTCTGGGTCAGCACCACGCCCGCCGACAAGGAGGTAGTGCTGAGCGTGCGCGACAATGGCCGGGGGCTCGACCTGGAGCGCCACGGCCACGACCTGTTCCAGCTGTTTCGGCGCTTCCATCCGGAGGTGGTAGGTTCTGGTATTGGCCTCTACCTCGTCAACCGGCTGGTGCATCAGGCCGGCGGCCGTATTGAGGTAGAAAGCACCGTAGGGGAGGGTACTGCGTTCCACATTCATCTGCCCACCTAAGCTGCGCAGACGCCCGCTGCCTGCCTACACTCCAGCGCTTTCCAGTGGCGTGTGTTTAGGCACTGTCTGCTACCCCCAGTTCTTGAGTAAACGACGCACCAGAATGATTTGGCCGGTGTGGTAGGCCGTATGATCCGCAATCAGGAGGGCTTCGCGCAACAGCGTTTGGCCGGTGCCGTGGGGCAGCGGAGCCAGCAGGTCTTGGCGCGGGTCATGGAGCAGCTCCAGAAACCGGCTGCGGTCCTCCTGAATCTGGGCGAGGGTAGCTTGCCAGGTGGCCTCATCCACCGCAGTACCTGGCCTAGGCCAGTAGCCATCGGGCCATGGCGGGGAAATGTGTCCGGGGTTCAGGCAGAACTCCACTATATCCCATTGCGCAATGCGGATGTGTTCAGCTAGCTGCCACACGGTATAAGGCAGCTCGGGCACGGGTTTGTTTAGCAGCTCCACCGGAACATTCGCGCAGGCCGCTTCAAACGGAACATGAGCATTGCCTTGCGTCAGTAAGCTGCTCAGCTCCTCTAAGAGGCCTTTTCTGGTGTGCTGTTCCATACGAGATAAACGATAGTAACTGAATAAGCGAAACAAGCACTTGTCCGTGCGTGAAGCCTGCTCTGCCTGTTACGCAAAACTGTGGGTAGCAGTAGTATAAAACCAAGCGGCTCCTACTGGCCTAGGCCAGTGGGAGCCGCTACCTGCAGAGTGGTCTAGGCCACTCTTAAATATGGAAAGTAAGCACGGGGGCCTCCGCTTGCACGGCCACAGTTTCCGCGATACTTCCTTGCAAAAAGTGCCATATGCCCGAGTGGCCATGAGTGAGCATCACCACCAAATCGGCGTGAGCCTGATCTGTGTAGCGCGGAATGCCGGTGCTTACCCGCGGGGCGCTTACTACATCTGGCTCATAAGCGGCTAGCTGGTGCCGGCTGGCAAACGAATGAATGCGCTCTAGTGCCGCCCCGGAGTTGTGCGCAGTCGTTACCACGTCGAGCAGATGCAGGATGGCTTCGGGGAAGGCAGCGCACAGCTGCCGCAGGCTGGGTATGGCGCGGTCGGCTTCGGCAGAAAAGTCGGAAGCAAACACAATGGAGTGCACATTGAAATCGGGCGCCGGGCGTTTTACCGTAAGCACAGGGCAGGGCGCAAGCCGGACCAGGCGCTCAGCATGCGAAATATGCCCGAATACAGAGTGGTCCGGCGCATGCACGTGCGCGCCTATTACTACCAAATCAATGTGGCGTTCCCGAATGACGTCCAGCACTGCCTCATCAATATCGCCAGTAGCGATGCGGTCCTGCACGGGTACCTCAGGCCTGTCGCTGGCTACTTCGGCCATCAGCTCGTGCATCCGGCGCTTAGTACGCTGTAGCAGCTGCACCATAAATACTCCATTCATCGGGGCCGCGCCCGCTGTGCCGCCCGTAGATACTATGCCCGAAGAACGGGGTGCGTCTACCACATGCAGCAAGGTAATGTGGCCGCCGGTACGAGAGGCCAGCTGCATGGCTACCTCAAAGGCATTGTGCGCCTCCGGCGAAAAATCGGTGGGAACAAGGATGTTTTGCATGGCAGGAGGTAGTTATACAAGGGCCTGACTTTTAAGCGATAACGCATATTAATTTATAAAAAACATTGAAATAAATCAAGCCAACGCATACCTATCTCGCGGCGCATTCCCAGCGGCCAGCATTCCAGCAATATACTTGTATGGAGCAGTTTATGCGTTATGTATTCTATGCATACTTATATGGAGCAGGACCTGACCAACCTACAGTACCCTATTGGGCGCCCGGTGCTGCCGGAAGCACCCCTGACGGCAGCTCAACGAACCGAGTACATCGGGCAGCTGGCCGCACTGCCTGCCCAGCTTACGGCCGCGGCGCGCAAAGCCGGGGGCGTGCGCCTGGAAAACGCGTACCGCCCCGGCGGCTGGACGGGTCGACAGGTTATCCATCATGTAGCCGATGTGCACCTGAATTTCTATATGCGCTTCCGGCTGGCCCTCACGGAAGACAATCCGACGATCCGGCCTTTTGATATGAACGCCTGGGCTGCCCTGCCCGATAACGATGCCGTGCCCATCACGGTGTCGTTGGCGCTGCTAGAGGCGTTGCACTCGCGCTGGGTTACGCTGCTCTGGCACCTCACGGAGCAGCAGTGGCAGCGCACGTTTTACCACCCGCTCTACAACCAGACCTTCACACTCGACCAGGCGCTGGTGCAATACAGCTGGCACGGCCGGCACCACCAAGCACATATTGAGCTACTAAGCCAACAGGCCTAGCTATGCCCAGACAGGGCAAGACTAGGCCTGTTGGTTTAGTAATAAGTAATGCTCTTCAGCTCCAATAGCTGTGGCCTCTAGGCCTATGGCGCTATACGCCCCAGAGTCGTAGGCTCAGCCAGCCATAGGTGCCCAGGGCCACTATCAGCCAGCCCAGGGCGCCGTAGGTAAACAGCAGGTACCAGGCCACTGTACGGCTGCGGAAGCGGCTAAAGTAGCGCAACGTCAGGAGCAGGCCGGCCAGGGAAAACACGGCGGCCACTATGGGGCTCAGGCTCAGCAAAACGGTTTCGGGGCCCAGGCTACCGGCGTGCCACATGTGCCGGGCCAGACTGGCCAGAGCAGCGAAGGTGGCTATCAGAGCGGCAGTAGCCAGTAGGGGCAACACGCGGGGCAACACCTGGCTGCGCGGCACCAATCGGCGCACGGCATACACCAGCCATACCAGGCCCGCTACGCTGGCCGTAACCAGCAGCAGTAGGCTCAGGGCAAACAGGGCCGGCCGCACCCACCACCAGGTAGCGCTGGCCTCCTGCAGATACCCGCCGGAAGTGACCAGCATACGGTGGCCATCGTGGTCGTGGGTGAGCACCGTGCTGGCCAGCCGCGCCCTGGGCGAGCGAAATGTAAGGCCGCCGGCGGGCACCAGCGTATCGGCCTGGCCTAGCAGTGGCTGGAGGAGTAACAGGTTACCGCGCTGCACCAGCTGCTCATCGCCCAGCAGGTAGTCGCTGAGGCCCATGAGTTGGTTGCGGGGCGATACATTCTGGTAGTGGCCTAGGTAGGGCGCTACGGCTGCCGCATCCAGTGCAGGGGCGGCGGCTGGTGCGGGCGGGGCAGGTGCCTGCCGCAGCAGAAATTCGCGCACCACTTTATCAATGCTGCTGGTGCTCTGGTCGCCGTTGTTGGAGAGGGCGAAGCCCCGGCCCAGCTCGCGGTTGTAAGCGAAGGTGGAGCGGAAGCCATCAATGCCTCCGCCGTGGCCCCGGAACAAGGCATTGCCCTTCGTGCTCATGGCCATGTTCGCCAAGCCATAGCCAGCAGCCAGGCCAGCCCGGGCCTCCAGGGGGCTGTGCGCCGTTTCAATCTCGCGCAGGCTTTCGGGCCGAAGCAGAGGTTTCCCATCGGGGGCCCGGAAATCATGCAGGAAAAACCTCACCCACAGGTCCATATCGGCCGCCGAGGCACTCATGGAACCAGCTGGTCCGGCATAGATGGGCAGCAGCTTCAGGCGCTGGTACTGGCCATCCTCGTACTTGTAGCCTTGGGCCAGCTTTAAGTTGGGGTTGGAGGCAGGGCGTAGCTCGGCAGTGGCATCGGGCATGCCCAGGGGGCGCAGCAGGTGCTGGCTCAGGTATTGCTCATATGGCATTCCGCTGAGCTTTTCCAACAGGTAGCCCGCCACCTCATACCCGGGGTTGGAGTACGACATTCGCTCACCGGGCCGCCAGCGACAGCGCAGCTCCTTCCGGAACACCTGCACCGCGGCCGCGCCTCGTGGGTCAGTGGGGGTGGAGTTATAGACGTGGTTGAAATGCATGTCATCGAAGCCGGCAGTGTGCTCCAGCACGTGCACCACCCGCACCGGGTCGGTGGCTTCCCAGGGGTTATCAATGGGGATTTCGGGAGCCAGCTTGCGCACCTCGTCGTTGAGGCTGAGCTTGCCTTGCTCTACCAGCTGCATCAGGCCCACGGCCACAAACGTTTTGGTAACGGACCCAATGCGAAACAGCGTGTTGGCCGTTACGGGCGTCTTGTGCTCCACATCAGAGAGGCCTAGGCCACCCACAAAGCGCTCCGCCGGGTCGGGCGAGACGATGGCCAGCATCAGCCCCGGAATGTGTTCCCGCCGCATTATGCGCGTAATAGAATCGGTGAGCTGCGGGATGTTGGTGATAGGCCGGGCGGCAGGTTTCGGCCGGGTTGGCTGGGCCGCGCCAGGTGCCAGAGTGGCCAGCAGCGCCAAGAAAAGTAGTAGTATTTTCACTATAGAGGGTAAGAGGAGAATAGGTGGTTGGAAGATAGAAGATTGTTTGGCAGGTAGCATAGGGTTTTACTATATAGAAGTTGCGCAGGCACTCGAGAGACTGCTGTGTGGGGTGCCCACGCTAGAGGAAGCAGGCTTTTTGAAGGAGTTTCCGGACAACCTCCGGCTACACGGCAAGTGTCAGGCCAGAGCAGCTGCCAGTTTATTCGGCGAAGCCATGCAACCGATGGCATGCTGCTGGGCTCTCTCCTGCAGCGGAGGCGGCAGACTAGTGCGCGGCCGCCGCATTATTAGCTACTCACGGTATCTTTCTGAAACTACCCCTACGCCATGAAACTATCTCAGGCAATTCTCGGAGCCGTTCTGGTAGGCCTCACCGCCCAGACCACTGGCTGCATCAAAAAAAGCGACCCGACGCCCAAAGAGGAGCAGGGCAAATCCGGCAAAAAATCCCCCGAAATCCCCTATAACTGCCCCGGCTGTGGCCTAGGCTAGGTTATGCGCACAGTTGCCCCGCCTGACAATGCCAATGAGCGCGCCATCTACTCCTCCATTGCCTGCAACCTCGACGCCAACATTCTGACGGCGGCATTTCCGTTGCTGGAGCAGGGGAAGGTAGAGGCACTGGAATGGTCGTTTGATGCGCTGTTTTGGGCTGAGCAAGTGCCGGATTGGTTTACGGAATTGCTACAGGCCTACAGCGCTCAACATCGGCTGGTGGGGCATGGCGTGTACTTCTCCCTGCTCTCGGGGCGTTGGACGGCAGAGCAGCAGCAGTGGCTGCAACACCTGAAGGAGCTGACCAGGCGGTTTTCCTTCGACCACGTTACGGAGCACTTTGGCTTCTTTACGGGCCAGAATTTTCATGCGGGGGCTCCGCTGCCCATCCCGTATGGCAGCAACACCCTGCGCATTGGGCAAGACCGCCTGCGCCGGATGCAGGAGGCCTGCGGATGTCCCGTAGGCTTAGAAAACCTGGCCTTTGCTTATAGTTTGGAGGAAGTGAAACGGCACGGCGAGTTTCTGGAACAGCTGGTGGAGCCCGTAAACGGCTTTCTGATTCTGGACCTGCACAACGTGTTCTGCCAGCTCCACAACTTCTCCGTTCCGTACGAAGAGCTGATGGCACTATATCCGCTGGATCGGGTGCGGGAAATCCATATTTCGGGCGGCAGCTGGGAGGCATCGGGGCAGGTGCCGGGCCTCCAGATCCGGCGCGATACCCATGATGAGGCCGTGCCAGAAGAGGTGTTTCAGCTCCTGTACAACACCATGCCCCGCTGTCCCAACCTGAAATATGTGGTGCTGGAGCAGCTTGGTACTGGCCTACAGACCGAGGACAGCCGTGCCCACTTCCAGTCCGACTTTCATCGGATGCAGGCGTTGGTTAACCAACACCGCAGCACCACCAGTATCCGCGCCGTTCAGCCTTTTCTGCCCATCCATTCCGCAGTGGCGGGCCCGGTAGCAGAAGATGCGCAGCTCCACGAGCAGCAGCAGCAGCTTTCCCACATCCTGGAAACAGCGCCATCCTACGAAGACGCCCAGCGGCAGCTCCAGGCTTCCGCACTGGCCTACACCGCCTGGAAAGTGGAGGAGTGGGAACCACACATGCTGGAAACCGCCATCAGCATTGCCCAGAAGTGGAAGCCCCAGCCCAGGTAGAAGTAGTAAGTGGTCTAGGCCTATAACCAATACCCTTGCACAGGCCTAGTATAGCTCAACAGGCCTGGCGGGTCGTGAGTTTAGCCGCCGGAGCAGGCCGAGGGCCGCATGTCGTAGGCCACCATTTTAGCCACAATGCCCCCTCACCTGACCAGGAAAGGGGGAATTGTGCTGGGCAACAGATGCCGACCGACTAGTTGGTTTTGGGCATGCCGCCCGTTACTTCCAGCAGGCTGCCGGTGGAGTAGCTGCCGTCCTGCGAGGCGAAGTACACGTAGGCGGGGGCTAGCTCCTCGGGTTGTCCGGGGCGGCCGAGCATGGTGGCGTCGCCGAACTTTTTGAGGTCTTCTTTCAGCATGGTGCCCGGGATGAGGGGCGTCCAGATAGGGCCGGGCAGCACCGCATTCACCCGAATCTTCTTCTCGCCGAGGTAGGCCGCCAGGCTCTTAGTGAAAGTATGAATAGCGCCTTTGGTGGAGGCATAGTCAACCTGGTGCGGATTGCCCACGAGGCCCGCAATGCTGCCGGTATTAATGATAGAGTCGCCTTCCTTCAGGAACGGAATAGCGGCCTGCGCCATAAAAATGTAGCCCTTGATGTTGGTATCGAAGGTGCGGTGAATGTTTTCCTCAGGAATGGTCTCAAAGTGCTCGTAGCCCATCTGGTAGGCTGCATTATTGACGAGGATATTGAAGCCGCCCAACTCGGCATAGGTCTGGCGCACGGCCTCCCGGCAGGCGTCGGCGGAGCGCACATCGCACTGAATGGCCAGGAACTTGCGGCCCTGGGCTTCTACGGCCCGGCCCACCACGGCGGCGTCTTCGGCGTTAGTCTGGTAGATGACGGCTACATCGGCACCTTCCATGGCGTAGGCCAGGGCCACCGCCCGCCCAATGCCGGAGTCGCCGCCCGTGATGAGGGCCACTTTCCCCTTGAGCTTGCCCGCCGGCTGGTACGACGACATATCCCAGTCGGGCTGCTTCTCCATGTCTTCTTCACTAGTAGGATAGGAGGTAGGCTTGGGGTTGATTTCGCTATTGGTAGGGCGTGGTTCGTTCTGTTCCGTATGCATAGTCTCTGGGTTAAGTCTGAGAAGAAATACGGAAGTAGTGGCCTAGAGTCAGGGAAGGCCGAAAAGTTGTTGCAGAGGTAGTAGCCGTAGCAGCTCCTGACGACTCCCCAATAAACTTAGAGTACCTGAATCCATCCCTTGTAAATAGCTCCGGTGGCGGGCTGGCGCAGCTGGTAGTAATACACACCTGGTGCGGCGCCACTACTTTTTGCCTTGGGCATCGAGTTCCACCACCCAGTCCCAGTATTCAATCACGCCGTACGCTTTTTCGCTGACGTCGCCGCCGGATTCCGGGTCGGTTTGCGCCCCTAGTATATAGCCGCCATCGGTGGTGGGGCGCATGCGGTTCAATGTGTTTTCACCCGCATTGCCCAGTGGCCGGTCCCATTCGCGCGTGAGCGTTTGGGCATGGGTCAAAGAATTGAAAAACAGGTAGCTGTAGGCCAGTATAAGGGTGCCCCAAACTAGTAGGCGGAGAGGTGAAGGCATAGAAATGGGTAAGCGGATGGCGGGAAAGTTGGCTAGGTCACTTTCAGGCTGCTCAAACGCTCGGCTAGTACTCCTGCTCAGGCAACGGAGGCGACCAGGTAGAATTATGGGGTTGGGTAACCTCCGGCCGCAAGCCTCGTTGCATGAGAGTATGAAAGATGCTACTAACCTCAGCCGTCGCCAGATAATCAGTGGCCTAGGAGCCAGTTTGGCTGTGGCCGCCGCAGGCCCCATACTATCCGCTGAAGCAGCCACCAGCGCCCCCGATGCTGCCCCCGAACCCTTGAAAGACCCGACCACCGCCTACCCCAGACCGCCGTTTAAAAGCCAGACCCAGGCCTGGCCCGGCCTCGCCAGCAAAATGGAGCCCGTGCCCGACCACGGCGAAAAAACCTACAAAGGCTCGGGACGCCTGAAGGGCCGCAAAGCCCTCATCACGGGCGGCGACTCCGGCATGGGCCGCGCCGCCGCCATTGCCTATGCCCGCGAAGGCGCCGACGTGGCCATCAACTACCTGCCCTCCGAAGAGGCCGATGCCAAAGAGGTTATTGCCCTCATTAAAGCCGCCGGCCAGAAAGGCGTAGCCATCCCCGGCGACCTGCGCGACGAAGCCTTCTGCAAGAAGCTCGTAGAGGAAGCCGTGCGCCAGCTGGGTGGCCTAGATATCGTGGTCAGCAACGCCGCCCGGCAGCAAACCCGCAAGTCCATCCTCGACCTCACTACCGAGGACTTCGACGCGACGATGAAAACCAACATCTACGCCCCGTTCTGGATTATTAAGGCCGCGCTGCCCCATCTGAAGCCCGGTTCGGCCATCATCGGGACCACGTCGGAGCAGGCCACCGACCCCTCCGAAGACCTCTACGACTACGCCCAGACCAAGGCCGCCACTACCAACTACGTCCGCTCCCTAGCGAAACAGCTGGCCCCCAAAGGCATCCGGGTAAACGGGGTGGCTCCCGGCCCCATCTGGACGCCCCTGCAGGTGAGCGGCGGCGCCACTCAGGAAAAGCTCGTGAAGTTCGGCGGCGATACGCCCATGGCCAGGCCAGGTCAGCCAGCAGAGCTGGCCGGTATTTACGTGCTGCTCGCCGACCCGCTGGCCAGTTACGCCACCGGGCAGGTGTATGGGTCTGCGGGCGGCAAAGGCTTGCCGTAGCCACTACCAGCCACCGCACAAAAAAGGCCTCGCAATTCCTGTTGCGGGGCCTTTTTGTGGGATATGAGAGAGGCTTCGGTGAATAGGCTGTAGGCCAGTACAAGCAGTTGCTTCCAGCACAGCTTTACGAAAAATAGGCATAGGTACCACCTATCACAAAGCCAGCTCCACCTACCAGGAAAATATACGGTATAGCCCGCTGCTGAAGCGTATTCAGGACAAAATCCTGCGGATCATCCGGGTTGTAGTATAGGCTAACCCGTTCGCCGATTTGGTTGAATCTGCGGTAGGCGCTTATTGGGGGCTTGACTATAACCGTGGTGTTATCTCCAATGCTGAACTCTACGATAGGGCCATAGTCATGCCCAACTACTACCCCGGTTGTCAACAAACCCATTTTCTCCAGTCGCCGCCGCTGGCGCCACAGATGCTGGCCCCACCAAAACAGCGCCACCCCTCCCGCAAGTGTAATCAGGTACTCAACCGGTGATTTCATGGTAGAGTAATTTACCAATTCTGCAAAGAATCAAATTGGCCCCGAGCATTACTATAGCACGTCATCCTGAGAAAAGCGAAGGATCTTCTTACGGTAGCACGAGGCGCTAGGCCAGTTGGTCTTGCATGAGAAAATCCTTAACAAGCTCAGGATGAAGTGTTTTGGGGTTGGCTTACCACTGCAACATCAGCTCGCGGGATGTCTGAGCTAGCTCGACATGACGGTCTTCTTAATTGTGAATAGCAACTATTGCTGTCCGCTCATCCTAAAGCGGGGGCATAAGTGTAAATTTTCAAAAAAGCGCAAAACGTGTACGTGCCCCTCAGCCAGAATAAAACAGCCCTATGGAAGACCAGAACAACGACGCGGCCCCTACCTCGCCGGCGGGTGCCCTGCCCCCGAAGGTGACGGGAATAGGTGGGATTTTCTTTGTTTCCGACAACCCGCAGGCCACCCGGGAGTGGTATGCCAACCATATGGGGCTGGAAACCACCGACTGGGGTGCCACTTTACCTCCCGTAGCGCCGATAACCCCAACGAGGTAACGTCTCTGCAATGGAGCCCTTTCCCCAAGGGCAGCGGCTATTTCGCGCCAACTGCCAAGGAGTTTATGATCAACTACCGGGTGCAGAACATCGAAGGATTAGTAAGCCAGCTCGCCGCCAGCGGAGTAACCATCCTGGATACCATCACGAGCCACGACTACGGCAAATTCGTCCATGTCCTGGACGCCGACGGCAACAAACTAGAACTGTGGGAGCCCGCTTAACCACGCAGCCCCGCCACTTTTCGGGTGGTGGGGCTGCGTAGCCTAGATACCGGTGAGCTTGCCGTTGCGGCGGTAACACTGGCCCGGGACAGATACAGAAGGTCTGCCTTCGTCAGGTGCCAGTGCTGGCCTAGGTCCGATTTGCTGCATAAGGCGGGTACTTATTGCAGATCTTCGTCGTCAGGTTGACTGAGGCAAGATCAGACGTGGGCCTCTAGATGGTGTCCAGCCCCGGCAACCTGAGTAGTTCAGCGGCGCGCCGCGCTACGGTTTTGACACTGGCGATATCCGGGCCGGTGATGGTCAGGTGGCCCATCTTGCGGCCTACTCGCGCTTCCGACTTGCCGTACAGGTGCAGATGCGTACCCGGCAGGCTCAACACGGCCTGCCAATTCGGCTCCTGGAGTTGACCGCTGGCGTCAAACCACACATCGCCCAGCAGGTTGAGCATGATGGCCGGGGAATGCTGGCGCGGCTTCGGCAAAGGCAAGCCCGCCATGGCATGCACCTGCATGTCAAACTGCGACGCGTCACAGGCATCGAGGGTGTAGTGGCCGCTGTTGTGCGGGCGCGGGGCCATTTCATTGACTACCAGGCCGCCGTGCGTGCTGCCATCGTCCACCACAAAAAACTCGACGCACAGCACCCCCACATAACCGAGATGCTGCGCGATAGCAACGGCCGCGTCGCGGGCATTAGTCGCTAGAGCGGGCGGCATGTTGCCTTCGTACGCGTGGGTCACGGCCAAAATGCCCTCGACGTGCACGTTGCTCTGCGGGGCGAAGCTGACGACTTGCCCGTCCCAGCCGCGCGCCACCAGCACCGAACACTCGGCGGTGAGCGGCAGCATCTTTTCCAGCACGCAAGCGACGCCGCCCAGTTCCGCCCAGGCTGCGGCCAGTTCACTAGTGGTCTTGACGCGAATCTGACCCTTGCCATCGTAGCCCATGCGCGCGGTTTTCAGGATGCCGGGCATCAAATCGGTTCTTCCTTCCAGGGCGGCCTGCAACTGGGCTGGCGTTTCAATCACGGCATAGGGCGCGCAGGTCACCCCCGATATATCAGCGCAGGCGGCAAAGTGGGCTTTTTCCTCGATGCGGTTTTGGGCAATGCCCACGACGGTCGCGCCCGGTGCTACGGGCCGGGTCTGGGCCAGCTTTTGCAGGGCCTGGGAGGGCACGTTTTCAAACTCGGTGGTGATGGCCTGGCACAGGTCGGCAAGTTGCGCCAGCCCGGCCGGGTCGCTGTAGTCGCTCTGGATATGGTGGTGACTCACCAGTCCGGCCGGGCTTTTCGCGTCAGGGTCCAGCACCGCGGTGAAGTATCCCAGGCGCTGGGCAGCATGCACAAACATCCGGCCTAGCTGGCCGCCTCCCATCACTCCCAGGGTGGCCCTCCGGCCCGCGGCGTCTTTGCTGCCCGGAAAAATTGGGGTCATTGCCCCGGCGTTGCTAGTGTCGTTCATACGGGCAACGTCATAGCGCGAGCGGCTTCGGTTTGTTCGGCGCGAAACGCCTGCAGCTTGGTCGCCAGGGCTGGGTCGTGTAGGGCTAGCATGCTCACGGCGAACAAAGCCGCATTAGCCGCCCCGGCATTGCCAATCGCAAACGTGGCCACGGGCACCCCTTTGGGCATTTGCACGATGCTGTGCAAGGAGTCGACCCCCTGCAAATGGCGACTGGCCACGGGCACCCCCAGCACGGGCACCGTGGTTTTGGCGGCAATCATACCCGGCAGGTGGGCGGCCCCACCCGCGCCGGCGATGATGGCTTGCAAGCAGCGCGGGCCGGCTTGCTCGGCGTAAGCAAACAAGTCGTCGGGCATGCGGTGAGCTGATACCACGCGCGCTTCGTGGGCCACGCCAAACTGCGTGAGAATCTGCACGGCATGCTGCATGGTGTCCCAGTCGCTGCTGGAGCCCATGACCACGCCGATCAGTGGTTTGTCCGGAGGGGTGCTAAGGTTGGGGGTGTCGGAAGTGGGATGAGTATTGCTCAATTGAGTACGGGTCAAAAGTTAACGGAAATGGGAGGCGCTAAGCCTGTCCTAAACCACTAAAAAAGACCGTCATGCTGAGCTTGTCAAAGCATCTCTACTTCTGGCTAACTAACTGGCCTAGAGAAGCGGTAGAGATGCTTCGACAAGCTCAGCATGACGTTTTTATTAGGTGCGTTTTTGAATTCAACGAACGGCTAGCGCTCCAGCAGGATTTCGGTGCCTAAAACCACCAGGTCCACGCTGCCTTTCAACGTCTGGTCGATGAAGGGGGTGTTCTGGGATTTAGATTTCATGAATTCCCGCGTAAAGGTGGTTTCCGCTTCGGTATCGAACAAGACGCAGTTGGCTTCCTGGCCTACCTCGATGGTGGGCGCCGGCAGGCCCATCAGGCGGCGGGGCTCCGCCGAGTAGCGCTTTACTACCAGGTCCCACCCGAATTTTCCGGGCTCCACGAAGAAGTGATAGAGCGACACCAGGGCCGTATCTAGGCCAGTGATGCCGTTGGGGGCGCTGATGAAATCCTGGGCTTTTTCAAACGGCGTGTGCGGGGCGTGGTCGGTGGCAATGAGGTCGAAGACGCCTTCCTTGAGCCCTTCGAGCAGGGCATCACAATCGGCCTGGGTCCGCAGCGGCGGGTTCATTTTATAGTTCGTGTCGTAGTCGCCGATGTGCTCGTCGGTGAACAGCAGGTGGTGGGGAGCCACTTCTGCCGTCACCTTCACATCGCCCCTGGACTTCCACCAGCGGATGGTTTCCATGCCCTCCTTGCTGGAAACGTGCTGGATGTGCACGTGCGCGCCCGCCGCCCGGGCCAGCCGGATGTCGCGGTCGATGATGATTTCCTCCGCGCATGCCGGTGAGCCCTTGATACCGAGCCGGTAGCTCATTACCCCTTCGTTCAGGGCACGTGGCCCGGCCAGCTCCGGCACCTCGCAGTGGCTGGCGAAAAACATCCCGAACTCGGTGGCGTACTGCATGGCCCGCAGCAGCACCGCCGGGTCGCTGGTGGTGTCGCCGTCGTCGGTGAGCATTTTCACCCCGAGCTGACGCATACCTTCGATTTCGGCCAGCTCCTTGCCCTCGCGGTTTTTGGTGACGCAGCCGGAGGTGTACACCGGAATGCGCGAACGATGCCTGGCATTTTCCAGCACAGTGTCCACGGCGGTTGCCGAGTCGAGGGCGGGGCGGGTGTTCGGCATCATCACCACGCCGGTAATGCCGCCGTTAATGGCTGCTTCGCTCCCTGTGGTGATGGTTTCCTTGTTTTCAAACCCGGGGGCGCGGAAATGGACGTGGGCATCAAACATGGCCGGCATCAGCACCCGACCGCGCGCATCGATGACGCGGGCGCCCTCGGGAATGGCCAGGTTGCTGCCGATTTCCTGGATTTTTCCTTCGACAATCAAGACGTCGCCTTCGAGCAGTTGGGGAGAGTTTTCGGAGGCGATGCGGGCGTTTTGAAGGAGAAGCATGGATGGTTGAGGGCTGTAAACTGGCAAGTGGGAAGGAGATATGCTGGCTGTTGAACAGGAAAATGCACGGGCGGACCCAGCCGCCTCGTCCGGTAGTTAGGGCTGCATTACGGGCGAGCTGGCTCGCTGCGGTGCGGCATACGCTTGCTGGCGCGGAAATTCGCCGCCCGGCGTGAGCCAGTCGAGCACGGCCATGCGAACGGAAATGCCGTTTTCGACCTGGTTGGTAATCAGGCTGCGCTCATAGTCCATAACAGCGTCGCAGAGCTCTACCCCCCGGTTCACGGGGCCGGGGTGCATGATGTAAAGGCCCCGGTCGCGGATTTCCGCCAGCCGGGCGGTGGTGATGCCATAAACCCGGTGGTACTCGCGGACGCTGGGGAAAAACTGCACGTCCTGGCGCTCCAGCTGCACCCGCAGCAGGTACACCACATCGGGCGTCCAGGCCATGGCCGCCTCATAGTCGGTGAAGCGGCGGATGCTTTCCGGCGCGTACTTCGGCACCAGCGAGCCCGGGCCCAGGTAGGCCACCTCGACGCCCAGCTTTTGCAGCAGCGTGCTGGTGGAGCGCGCCACACGGGAGTGGAGGATGTCGCCGATGATGAGGACTTTCTTACCCCGAGGGTCGGGAAATTTCTCCTTGATGGTGAAGGCATCCAGCAGGGCCTGGGTGGGGTGCTCGTGGGCCCCGTCGCCGGCATTAATGACCGAGGCCGTGGTTTGGCGGGCAATCATGCCGGGCAGGCCGGGGTGGCTGTGGCGGACGACGATATAGTCGGTGCGCATGGCCTGGAGCGTCTCAATCGTCTCGCGCACCGACTCGCCCTTCGTGATGGAGGAGTGGGCGACGTCGAAATTCGTTACCTCCGCCGAGAGGCGCCGGGCCGCAACCTCGAAGGAAGAGTGCGTCCGGGTGCTGGCCTCATAGAACAGCATGAGCACGGACTTGCCTTCGAGGGCAGGAATTTTCTTAACCGAGTGGCTGAACAGTTTTTTAAAGGACGTGGATTGGTCGAGCAGGAACTCGATTTCCTCACGGTGAAGGGATGCGATGTCGATCAGGTCTTTACGTGCCATACCGGAGTTGAGGAAAGGTGAGTTCGTCTAGCTAAAAAGGACAAGGTGAAGTCTTATGTACCACTCCCCATGCCGGAGAAACCGGCTACCGGTGTGGGCCGAGGCGATGGTCGCCACCACGATTCGGGGGAGGTGTTGGCTGCCTTGGTATATACCGGTCTGGGTACAGCGGTTGAGGTATGAATCGGCGGCGGGGTAGTAGCCGACGAACTCAACGGACATAAAAAAACCGTTTCGGAATCCGAAACGGTGGCGGGGCAATACCCAGAATAAAAAACGGAAATAACAGAGGCAAAATCGGGAGAACCAATGGCGGCGTAGGCCTTCCGGCCCACGCGCGGTTCCTTGCCAAGCAGGGTTCCACGCTTCATCAACAAGTTTTTTGGTTGAAGCATGCTGCAAAACTACGGCATTGTTCCGGTTCCTTTAACCATGTCAGGCAAAAAAATCCAGTGAGGCCACCCTGGGTATCGCGAACAAACGAGCAAAGGCCCTGCGGTTTAATGCACTAGGCAGAAGCGTTTCGGGCCGGCTAAGTGGCCTAGGCTGTGTAAACTGTAAGTGCAATCAGCTATAACACCTAACAGCCATCCCGAGCGCCGTCGAGGAATCTCGCGTGCTTATTCAAGTACGTCATCCCGAGTTTGCGAAGGATCTTATCACGCACAAACGAGTGGCCTAGCACCCCGTACTATCATGACAAGATCCTTCGCAAGCTCAGGATGACGTGGTTTTATAGTGAGTTAGCACTACAACCTCAGCACGCGAGATTCCTCGACGGCCCTCAGAATGATGTTTTTTAGTCGCTGTTCACACGGCCTAGGCCACCCTTACAAGCAGGGCCTTACCGACAAGTGGACTAGCCTAGATACCGGTGGGCTTGCCGTCGAGGCTGCGGGTGTTGCGGTTGTGTCAACAGGGTGTCGGGGTAGGAACTGCTTGGGCTTGTCACAATAGAAAATCGAAGCCCGATACCACAATGAAGTACTCAGGAAACATCGGTAAAAACCGGACTTCTACTTTCTGACCTTTCTTGTAGCCAGGGCCTCGGGTGCTCTCCCGGCAGGTGAGCGTAAGCAACTGACCCTGGGGTGTTTTGAATCGGACGACTGGAAACTGGTCGAAGAGACGAAGCCCTTCGGTTTCCACGCCTACGATAGTCCCTTCTACTGGAATACCCTGTCTTATTACCGAGAGTCTACCTGGCACTTTAGGCGCTTTAAGGATAGGTTTATCCGTCTTTTGAAAATAAAGGATAACAAGTAGCAGAATGACACACAGGCTACCACAAAATAGCTCAAGCAAGATCTTATTGGTTGTTAATTTGAAAACTACTCCCGCTTCAGCGCTTCCCGAATACCGCTCAGCCCGCCGGCAATATTCTCCAGCTTATCCAGCATTTGCAGGAGCTGGCCGGCGCCGGAGTTGCGCAGGTTGTCGAGGTAGGTTTGCTTGATTTGCCGCCAGCGGGCGGCTTGCTCGGGGGTGAGCCAGCCCAGCAGCTCGCGCAGCTTGAGCAGGTTAGCCTCAGTGGCGCTGGTCAGGGTTTGGGCTTCGCTTTCGTAGTGGGCGGCCAGGAGCTGCTCAATTTCCTGGTCGTTCATCACGGGGCGCACTTTCTCGGCCAGCTTGTTCATGTTGCGGTAGGAGCCCTGCAGCTTAAACGGCGGCTCGGTGCGGTAGGCGTCGGCCTGGGCGGCGCTGGCAATGTAAGCCGCATTCACGCGGGCCACCACGTCGCGCAGGCGCAGCAGCTTTTGCAGCACCGCCACGTACTCGTTCAGCTCCTCGGGCGTGTGGTTGCCCTCGAAGCTGAGGCCGTCCTGCTGCCCGGTCTCGGCGAGGCGGATAAGGGCGGGCACGTCCTGGGGGCTTTGGGTGGCGAGGCGGGCCAGGGCGCTGTTGCTGGTGAGGGCGTTTTCGAGGTAGGAGAGGCGGAAGGCGTCTTCGGAACCGGCCGTGAGGATGTCGCCGAGGTTGTAGATGTCGGCGCGGTTGGCCAGCATGTCGGGCAGCTGGAATACGTCGCCGCTTTCGGTGTAAGGGTTGCCGGCCATTACCACGCACACCTTGCGGCCCCGGAAGTCGTAGGTGCGGGGGCGGCCCTGGTAAACGCCCTCAATCTTGCGCTGGGCGTCGCAGAGCGAGATGAACTTCTGCAGAAACTCGGGGTTGCAGTGCTGAATATCATCCACGTAAATCATCACGTTGTCGCCCATCTCGAAGGCCAGGTTCAGCTTCTCCAGCTCCTGCCGCGCCCCGGCGTTGGGGGCCTGGGCGGGGTCGACGCTGGTCACGGCGTGCCCGATGGCCGGCCCGTTGATTTTCATGAAGATGAGGCCTAGCCGGTTGGCCACGTACTCCATGAGCGTGGTTTTGCCGTAGCCGGGCGGCGAGATAAGCAGCAGCAAGCCCATGAGGTCGGTGCGCTTGCCCTCACCCGCCGTCCCGATTTGCTTGGCTAGGTTGGCCCCGATGATGGGCAGGTAAACTTGGTCGATGAGGCGGTTGCGCACGAACGACGTGAGCACGCGGGGCCGGAAATCTTCCAGGCGCATGTCCTCGGCGGCCCGGGCCAGCAGCAGCTTCTTCACCTCCTGAAACGCCTCGTACTGTGCCACCGTGGCGCGGTCGTAGTGCAGCAGACGGCGGCGGAAATCGGGGAAGTCAAGCTGGTAGGTGCGGTCGTCGGCGAGGCGGGCGTGAGTGCCCTGGAAGTCGGCCAGCGTTTCGCGCAAGGGTGTGTGTACCACCCGCGCCGAATCGTAAGTGCCTGTCAGCAACAGTACGGCGCACTCGTTGCAGAAATCGGAGAGGGTAGCAGCGGCTGGCGCCTGGCGCAGGTAGGCCTGTAGCCACTGCCGAATGAGGGGCAGTTGGGCCGCGGGCTGGTCCTGTAGGCCAGTCACCGACTGCTGAAACAGCTCCGTGGCCTGGCGCTCCTGCAGCTGCTTCTGGAACTGCTGGTACAGCTCGGCGGCTTCGGCGGCAATGATGAAGGTACCGGTGTGGGTCAGCTCATGGAAAAGGTAGTCGCCGGCTTCCGCTACCTGGGCGGGGGTGAAGAGGCCGGTTTGCTCCGCGAAGTGGTCCACTGCCGTTTGCAACTCAGTTTTCAGCTCATCGAACTCCTGCGAATCGGGGAAGACCTGGAGCAGCACCCCGATGCCTTGTAGCTGCCGCTCCCAGTGGGCGCGCTGGTCGGGGTTGGCGAAGCGCAGCCAGTAGAGGGCCGCGGCGGCGCGGGTGTCTGCCGGGTAGCGGAGCAGGTCGGCTGTGCGGGTAAGGCGCACCAGGGCCGTGAGCAGCAGGGCCGCATCGTGGTCGTGCACGCCTTTGAGGTAGCCTTCTTGGTAGCGTGCGGCCATAAACTGCTGCACGTAGGCCAGTAGCTCGGCGGGGCTGAGGTGGCCTAGCTCGGTAACCGACAGCACCGCGGCGCGGCCCGCTTCTGGGTTGGCTGGCGCGGGATGCTGGGCGGCTTGCAGAATGCGCCAAGCCAGGAATTCGGCCCGATACACGTCCTGGTTTTCTGACACCACGGTTTGCTCCCAGACTGGCCTAGAAGCCAGCATGGCGGGGTCGGTTATCTTCTGGAAGAAGTTGGTGCCAGTGAGGTGGTAATGCAGGTCGCCGTCGCGCAGCACCACGGTCAGCTCCAGTGGCTGGGTGTTCACCGTGAAAGCGTGCGGGCCGAACTTGAGCGTTTGGCCGCCGTCGGCGAAGAGGTCGGCCCGGTCGCGGAGCTGGCGCACGGCGTCTTCGCGCAGGGTTTTCAGCCGGCTCTGCACGTCATCCGACTTCACCGAGTCGCCGAGGTTAATCAGCTCCTGGGCGGTTTGGCGCACCTTCTCCACCATCACGTCGGCGGCGAAGTACCCGTTGATATCCGCCACAGATTCCAAGCGGGTGAGGCGGCTTTGCACCGCTTTCAGCAGCCGCTCGGCGCTTTGCAGCAACGCCGTGGCGCGCTGGTTTCGGGCAGATACCAAGGCCGTTTTCTTCGACTCGAAGGCTTCTACTACCTGCTCGCGGCGGGTGGTGAGCTGCTCGATAAACTGGTCGAAATCGGGAAACTTGCCTTCCAGCTCTTCGAGCTGCACCATGAGCTTGGTTAGGTATTCGTCGCACTTGGCGGGGGTGTCGGCCAGGTCGAGGTAGTTGGTGAGGGCTTGCTCCAGCAGCTTGAGCTGGGCGGTAAACTCGGCCTGGGCCTCGGTGCCAGCCAGCGCCTGCCGCCGCCGTTTCAGCGCCGCCCGAATCTGGTTGAAGCGGGCGTACACCGTCGAGATGTTGTCGATGATGGCCGTGGTCTGAGTGGGGTCGGGGATGGGCAGGTTGCTGACTACCTCAATCAGCAGCTCCAGCTCCTGGGCCACAGCGGCCGTTTCCTGCTCGCGCTGATCGGCCTCTATGGTTTTCTGCACCTGCTCCACGCAGTCGGCAATGGCCTGCACGCGTTGGGAATAGGGGGCCAGGGCATCGGGCCGGAGCAGGAAATCCACGGTTTGCAGGGCCACTTCCTTGCTCAGCTCCTCTAGGCCAGTGGCATGCTGTTCCACGGCGGGCAGCTCCACGTAGCGCAGTTCCTTCAAGGAAATTACCTCGCCCCGCACCCCACGCAGCTCGCCCAGCAGCTGCACAAACTCCGTGACGGTATCGGGCGCCGAGCGGCGGATACGGCCGGTCAGCTCGTCGGCTTTCTGAAACACCGCCGCCGTTTGCTGAGCGGTATTTTTGCGAATGGTCTGCACCTTCTCGAACTCCTCCACGGCCGCCGTAGCGGTCTGCCGGATTTCGCCCAGGGGCTCGGCCAGGGCCTGAGCCGCGGGCTCGCGCAGCCAGTGGTAGGCGTCAGTCAGGCTGGTCGTTTGGCGGATCAGGTCGAGGTAGAGGCCGGCGTAGGAATCGTCCTTGCCGGTCAGCGTCAGGACTTCCTGCACCTCGCTCATGGCCCGCACGATTTCCTTGTTGCCTAGCTTGTAGAGGTAGGAATCGGAGGTGACGGGCAGCTGGAAATCCGGGGCGGTGTAGGGCGTCTGCCAGATCTGCACGGCGTGGTGCTTCTTGGGCTCATCGTCGGCGCGGAAGTAGCATAGTTCCCCGTTTTCGAACAGGGCGTAGCCGTGGCACACAATGGGGTTGTCCACGCGCTGGGCAACGCGGTTGTAGCTCAGCAGCAGGTAAGTGCCGTGGTCCTTGTTGAAGAACACGTACAGGAAATTCTCCCCGTTGGGCGACACGACGCGCTTCTCAAACAGCATCTCGCGCAGGCCGTTGTCGAAGAGCTTGTTGTCGCCGGTTTGCAGGTAAAAGCCGTGCGGGAAAATCAGGCCCTGCCCATCGGGCAGCAGCACGCAGGCATCGGCCAGGGCATCAAGGCGCTGGGCAGTTTTTAGCTTGTGGTTGAAGATAAAATAGCGGTACTCCTGCTCCTGGTAGGGCCGGATCTTCAGCAGAATCAGGTTGCCGACCACCGCATAATAGATTTCCGAGTCGTCCAGGGTCTGGTCCTTGTCGTCGACTGGCTCGCTCAGAATACCCTGCCCGGTGCTGGTGTTGTCCTCGACTTTGATGGTCAAGTCGCCACCAATCGTCTCCACGAACACCTTATCCTCGATGCTGATGTGCGGATGCTTGCCGCCGCGCTGCATGTCGCGGGTGGCGCGCTTCCACTGGAACTCGTGCTGGGGCGGGAAGGTGTACTCGTGGTCGGAGCGGTTATCGATGTAGCTCAGCGTGTCGCCCTGCATCAGCCACTTGAACGTCTTCACATCGGAAGCACTCTTGCCCACCCGAAACACCATGAACATGTGCACGCCAATGACGGCGAACTTCACGAACTGGGTGTTCTTGTAGTAGCGGTACAGGTTGCGGAACTCCTCCAGAAACTGCGGGTGCTGCAACAGTTCCAGTTCCAGCGGCCGGAAATCGTGCTCGGCATACTCGTACACCCCAAACACGTCGGCCAAGTCCGGCTCCGCCTTCAGCCCGAGCACCACATTATACCCAAAGATGAACCGCCTCCCCACCGGCACCATGTCCCAGGGCACGCAGTTGTTTTCGGTGGTAATGCGGCCCGTACCAATCAGACGCGTATCCACGGCTCCGAACACCTGCTTGCGCTCAGTGTTCAGCTTATCCAGCCGCTGGCGCAAGTCGGTGCTGCTCTTGAGCAGGCGGTTGCGCAGGATTTCGTAGGTGCCAGTTTCGAGTTGGGTAGCTTGAGCTTCCATAGGAGGGCAAGGCACAAACCCTTGCCAGGAGAAAAGAACTGCTGATTACTTGGTTGAGGGCCGCAACTTGGCCCTCAGGATAGCACTAGATGGATCGGCTCTAGAATAGATGACGGTGGTAGTGTCGCCTTTTTTGTGGGTGTGCAAAAAGACGGCGGGTACCCTCGTTCTGAGGGAATATTGCTTGCCGGCCACGGTATACTGCACCGATATGCGTTTGCCCTTAAATCTTCTTACCCGGGTAATGATGCCCGTAGCATACCCTGGGTTTTTCAGGATCAACTCCCGCTCCTCAGCAGTTTTCGTTATGACGAAGTAGATGATACCAGCTGCGACTGCAAAACAGAAAACCAGCCCAAGGACGATGCCGATTACTTGCCGGGTGGTAGTCGGGGAAGGGGTAGAATCGGAGGCTTGCATGGGCATGTAGCCAGAGCTAAAAACTAGCTCCACTCCTCATCTGAGGAGTGGCTAGTGGTGGTTGACTAATCGTTGAACAGGTTTTAGAATCTAGCTCTAATAGTTGTTCTGGTGTTTCAACCACCCCCAACCCCTCCTCATCTGAGGAGGGGAGCTAGTTTCTAACTCTAGCTAGGGTAATCAACCTTACTTCAGCTCCAGCACCCGGGCGGGTTTATCTCCAATACCCAGGGCCGTGGCCGTGCTGGCCAGCTCCGTAATGGTGTTGCGGGTCGTGTCGTCGCCGGCTTTGTGCATCATCTTCAGCAGCAGGGCCGATACGCTCAGGTTCTTCATTTCTTCGGCCGAGAAGCCGAACTGGTCCACGAAGCGGCGCAGGTTGGTTTTAAAGTCACCACCGCCGTCTAGAGAGAAGAAGGCGTCTTTCACGGTGCCCAGCACTTCGGAGTTGTGCACGGTGCGGTCAACCATTTTGCCTTTCGTGATGGAGCCGATAATCTGGTCGAAGAACATGGTTTCGCCACCCACGATATCAATTTTGGCGGCTTTGAGGGCCTCGCCGATAACGTCAGCTTGCGAGGCAGCAATGTCCTTCTGGATGCTGATCTGGGCCAGCTCCACTGACTTCTCTTTGTCGAGGCGCAGCTTGAACTCCTCGTGGTCTTTGCCCACACCGTCGAGCTTTTTCATGGCGTCGGCCTTGGCTTCGATACCCTTGGCTTCTACGGCGAACTTTTGCTCCGATACGGCAGCTTCGGCGAGGCCTTTCTTCTGGTCGGCGTCGGCGCGGGCCTCAATGATAGAGGCGTCGGCGAGGCCTTTTTCACGGTTGATTTTGGCAGCAACCAGGCCTAGCTTCTCGTCGGCTTCGGCCTGGGCTCCAGCTTTCGACTGGATGGCCTGGGCTTCGGCAGCAGCGGTGAGCTGGAGCACATTGGCTTCGGTTTCGCCTTCCTTCTGGCGGGCAGTGGCTTTGGCCTGCATCACCTGCGCTTCGGCTAGGCCTACGGCGGTGGCTTTGCTGGCTTCGGCTTCGGCTAGAATACGAATAGCCTGACCTTTGAACTCGGCGCTGGCTTTTTCGGCTTCGGCATCAATGAGGGCTTGCTTGGCGCGGAATTCGGCCGCCTGCTTTTCCGTATTGGCGGTGCCTACCGCCGCAATGGTGGTTGTTTCGTTTTGTTGCTGAGCGGCCGTCACGGCTACCAGCTTTTCACGGTCGGCGAGGGCCTGGGCGCGGGTGTCCTTGATCTTCTCCTCTTCTACCACCGTGGCTTTTTCCACAGTGATTCTTTCGCGGATGATGGTCTGGATGTTCTTTTTCTCTTCTTCCAAAGCCTTCTCCTTTTCAATCTGGGCCAGGGCTACAATCCGCTCACGCTCATTGACTTCCAGGGCTTTGGCCTGAGCCACACGTTCCGTTTCCACGGCATCGGTGCGCTGCTTGTTGCGCTCCGCTACCAGCACCTGCCGGTCGCGGTTCTGCTCGGCAATGCCGACTTCCTCCTCGGTAGCAATACGCGCCTTCTCCGATTTCAGGGTTTCTTCCTGCTGCACTTTGGCAGCTTCGGCCACCTCGCGGGCCCGGATGTTGGCTACTTCGCGCTTCTGCTTTTCCTGGTTTTCAATCAGCTGCTTTTCGAGCTGCAGGATGGTTTCCTGGGCCTCTACGTCCTGCTTCTTGATGGTTTTCTGCTGCTCCCGCTGAATGGAGTTGGCCTGAATCTTCTGCTCCGAGGTCAGGGCAATGATTTTCTTGATACCCTCGGCGTCGAGAATGTTGTCCTGGTTCAGGGCCGTGAGCGGGGTTTGCTCCAGGTAATCAATAGCGCAGTCGTCGAGTACGTAGCCGTTCAGGTCGGTGCCGATGATGGTCAGGATTTGCTGCTTGAACTGCTCACGGGAGTTGTAGAGCTCAATGAAATCAAAGTGCTTACCAACCGTCTTCAACGCTTCCGAGAACTTGGCGTCGAAGAGGCTTTCCAGGGCGGCGGGGTCGGAGGCGCGGTGGGCACCAATGCTCTGGGCCACGTTCACCACATCCTGGCTCGTCTTGTTGACGCGCACGAAGAAGTTCACCTTCACATCGGCGCGCATGTTGTCCTTGCAGACCAGCCCCTCGGAGCCGGCGCGGGAAATAACGATGGTTTTGAGCTTGATGTCCATCACCTCCAGCTTGTGGAGAATAGGCACCACAAAAATGCCGCTAAACGAGACCTGCGTATCGCCCATACCAGTGCGCACCAGGGCCTCGCCCTGTACGGCCTTTTGGTACATGCGGGCCACAATGGCGAGAAAGCCCAATAGGAGGACAGCGACGATGATAATCACCGCCAGGGAAAGTTGTTCTAACATGGAAGTAGGAAGTAGGAGTACAGTCAATCAGGAGGAAAAAATGGGCAGAGAGGCCTAGGCCTGGGCTCAGAAAAGCAGGCGCATTAGGAGAAAGCTGGCAAGTGGAAATGCAGCGTGAAGCTACCTATAACTATAGGGATACGAGTAGGATAATTCAGGATTTTAATAAGGAAAAACGACTTATATATAACCGCAAGCGCCTGCTGTATTGGATAAAAGTGGCCTAGGCCAGTGGCAGCTTAGGGAAATAGCAGGTCGGCTAACTTGTCGAATAGCTCTGCCAGTGCCCCATCAAACAGGAACTGGCCTAGCCAATGCAGGAACACTTTGAGTTTCAGCAGCAGATCAATCATGGCGCAATGCGGGGATGAGTTGATGCAGGGCGGTGAGGAAGCCGGCTTTATCGGCCGGGGATATCAGCACCGAGTCAAACTTGCCGTAGCGAATTTCCAGTCGATCAAGCGACAGGGCCGGGGAACTGATCGGGTTGTGCGAAGGCGTAATGGTCGTGATGCTGGCCAACGGTACCCGCTTCCGAATCGGGCCAGACTCAATTAACAGCTCCTGTGAGGTGATAGTATAGCGCGTGCTCACTAGTAGATAGAGGATAAAAGTGCCCGCCAGGAGCACCAGCCCCGCCGCCAACCAGCGGTGCTGCACGAAAGATAGCAGTAAAAAGAATCCTAGGCCACTCAGGATGGGGGCAAACATCCACCAGCTTATCTTGGAGTTGAAGGTTTGGGACATAGCAGTGGTAAATATATGAATTATGTAATACAGGGGGCCGAGTGGCCTAGAGCATTTCGTAAGCCTCAATCAGGTAGCATTGGCGCTCTGCATCAAAGTCAATAACCAGTGCGGTGTCGCCTTTGCGAAGCTCGGCGGTAGGGGAGGCGGCGCGTACGTTCAGCATAAGCGGGGCGCCATTGAGGGGCTGCACGCTGGCTTGGCCCAGGCGGTAGGCCGTGGTAGGCAGCAGCACGGTGCACACCTTGCCCAAGGGCTGGGCGCCACCGTCCGTTTCCTTTTCCATGGCGGCAAACAGTTGCACAAAGGGCAACGTGAGAACTTTAGCCACCAACAGGCTGCCTAGCAGCAGCGGCACCAGCAACACCATGCCCAGCAGCCCCGACTCGTTGTGCAGATAATAGTTGAGTAGCAGGCTGCTTATCCACCACGCTAGGGCCACAAAGCTCAGGAACACCATTAGCGGTATGCGGCCCAGGTTGAAGAACGCCAGTGCGTGGTTCAGCCAGCTAATGCCGGGGGCCTCGGGGTGGCCTATAGAAGCGTGGTGGCCCAAGTGCACATCGTGGTGCGTATCGATGTCGAGGTCCACGGTCTTCAGATCGAGCACTCCCACAATTACCGTCAGCCAATACAGCAGCACAAACACCAACAGGGCCGTGGGGGCGAGGTTGGGCGGCGAAACCGCGGCGTGTAGAAGTTCATTCATGGAAGTAGATTGCTAACCGGTGAGAGGCAATGCCGGGCGCCGTTTTGCCGTAGCAAGAACAGGAAAATCGGTGGAGAAACCTCAACCGTATTACAGTTCTTGGCGTTGCTCCAGGCGCTGCCGTAATTCCTGGTTTTCAGTTTGCAAACGGCGCGCATAGCGTGAGTAAGCTACCACGGCCAGCGCGAAGCCAAAGGTGGATATCGTGCGACTAGTAGATTGATCGAGTACATGGGAAATCTGGAGGGCTAGACCTCCAAATATGCCCAGCATAGCACAGATTCTGATGATACTTTCTTCGGTATTCATGCTGTAGGGTATTACTTAATAAGTAGATGTGTCATGAAGTCGCGCGCTTGCTTACTCCAGCCCCAGCTTAGCCTTTAGTGCTTGCAAGTCTTGCGTGGCTTTGCTCTGTCCCGACTGGCCTAGTGCTTTGTCAATCTCCTGGTCGATGGTCTTGTTCTCGTTGGCAATCTGCCCGTATGATTCCGCCAGGGCTTCCTCCACGGCTACCTTTTCCTTCATGCGCTCCAGCAGTGCCACCGTCCCGGAGGAATCGAGTTGGGCCAGCTGCTGGTTGATAGTTTTGGTGGCCGTGCTCACCGTCACGCGAGCCTTCAGCGTTTTCAGCTCGTTGTCCCACTGGCTGATGGTGGATTTGAGCTGCTGCACGTTCTGATCGAGCTGGCTGGCCGACTGCTCAAACTTCTCCTGCTCCGAAGTGGCGCGGGCGGCGTGGGCTTCGTTTTCGGCCTTTTTCACCAATGCCTCGCTGGCCAGGCGGTCGGCTTCGCCGGAGGGCAGGTCGCCGCTGTGGGCACGCTGGAGCAGCAGCACTGCTTTGTTCTCATAGTCGAGCGCTTTGGCCTGGGCCGCCGAGGCCTCGTTGCGCGCCCGGATAGCCATGGCCTTCACCTCGGCCAGGGCCTGCAGGCTCTTGTCGAGGTCCAGGCGGAGGTCGCGCAGGCCTTGCTCAGTCATTTTGATGGGGTCTTCGAGCTGATTGACGGCGGAATGCGCTTCGGCCTGCCCAATTTTGAAGATGCGGTTGAAGATGTTCATGGCTTTATAAGGCTTAGTTGTAAAGAGATTCTGGCTTATGGAATCAAGACTGAATGGGCTGCTTGCTACTGGCCTAGGCCAGGGTAAGCGTGCTTGGTCAGGCCTTCACCACCCCAAGCTCTCCTTTAGAAAAGGCAATTAATTCATCACTGAATTCGCTCAGCAGCAGGCTCAGAGAGTTGAACACGGCTTCCAGCTCCGGGCGGTCGAGGTGTTCAAGCTGCAGGGTATCGCGGTAGATGACCTTGCGGCCCGTATCATCCAGCACGAAAGCACCGTGGATGATGTCGCGGTTCTTCTGGAGCAGTTGCTGATACACTTCGCAGCTGGGGTTGGGCAAGTCCAGCAGGTGCTGCTCCAGTATCAGCAGGGGCTCGCCGCAGCCTATCACGAGGTGCTCAATGCCCAGCTCCGGCTTGCTGACCACCAGCAGGTTGGTGGCTTCCTCCTGGTGCCGGATATCGAAGCCCAGCTCCAGGAGGTACGTTTTGATCTTAAAGAAGTAATGATTGGCCATTGCAGATAAATGAAGTCGGAGCGAAAAGGTAAGGAAAAGCGCAACTGGCTCAGTGGAGTAGCAAACTGTCGGTGCTCAAAAAAATAGAGGTAGATGCAGGCGCTTGCGCTGATTATGGTAGCTTTACGATGCAATTGTAAGTAAAGTTTGCATGATGCTCAAGGTTTGAGCAGAAAATATTTTTACCGTATGTCGAACGTAGGGAAGAACATTCGTAAGCTAAGAACTGTCAAGAAGCTGAGTCAGGCGGCTTTTGCTGAATTATTTGGCTTGGCCAGGCCTAGCGTTGGAGCCTATGAAGAAGGACGCTCAGAGCCAAAAATGGAAACCCTGATCCAGATTGCTCAGCATTTTGGCTTATCGGTAGACTTGCTACTTACAAAAGAGCTAACGGTAAATGAGCTCTATAACTTTGACCTGTATCAGCAAAAAACGACTAGTGAAGCATCCGTACCGCTAGCCGAGGCCGACCGCCAGCCACACCTGACGCCCTACGTGCCCGCCGCCCGGATGCTGGAGTACATTGTGCAGCACCACGACACCAGCTTTATCGATGGCCTCCAGTCTCTGACCTTTCCGCATAAGCTAGGCCCCGCCACCCGCGCTTTCGAGATAAATGGGGCAGATATGCAGCCCACGCTCCGCCATCAGGACGTGGTCTTGTGTTGTCAGGTGGATAAAGCCGCGCCCCGTTTTCATGTAGGCCGTCTGTACGCTTTCGTAACGCAGAGTCGCTTGCTGGTACGTCGCCTCAGCGAGCAGGAACCCGGTGGAGTGCTCAAACTACGAGCCGATAACCCCGACTACCCCGTGCAGACGCTGCTGCTGACCGACGCACTCGAAATCTGGGAGGTGCACGGCAGCTTCAGCACGCACCTGCGGGCTCCCGCGCTGCTGGAAGAGCGTGTAGCGCAGCTGGAGCGGCAGTTAGAGGAGGTAATGCAACGCCTGAACAAGCAGTAATACCGCGAAATTGTGCCCGGAGATACACTCCGCCGGATATCCAGCTGCCGGCTGTACCGACGCTGGCTTACTTCCGCCGCCTATCCAAAAAGTATCAATGCGGATAGGCGGAGGAAGGACCTAGTAGTAAAGCAACCTTGCTCCGCTAAGAGTGAAGATCGTTAGAGCGGTTTCGGAGTCAGTAGACGTTGTAGAGACACACTATTTTGCGTCTCATCGTTGCACGAAATCGGTGTTATGGCGCGATCGGCGAGACGCAAAATAGTGCGTCACAACTGCGCACAAGGTGTGCTAGCCCCGAAACCGCTCTAATAACGGGTTAGCGCGTAGTGCTGACGGCGCTGTCCTGCGCATAGGGCCACTCAGAAAGTAGGGCCGCCAGCACGGGAGGATGGTCGCCAATCAGCCAATCGGCAGCTTCGTGGGTGCTGGAAAAAAACTGAATATCGTAGCTCATGAAGTGCCGGCCGGTGCGCACTAGGCCTTCTACTACCAGCTGGTTGTACATGTTGCGAGTAGGCAAAACCAGCGCTACGCGTTGTACGGCGCCTTTGGCCACGCGCGGCAGCCACGTAGAGGCCACCCAAAACTGATCATCAAGGCTCAGGCTCGGCAGCCCGTTCATATCCACCAGCGTCTGGCGGACTCCGTTCTGCTCAATCACCTGAGCTACTGATTCCATACCCTTCCTAAACCCGTGTAGGCCAGTTTGAGAGGTATTCCACTGAAAGCGAAGAAGAGAGGTACTGGCAAAAAACTGTGCACGTATGGCGGGTAGAGTAAGAATCATGCAATAGGAAACAGATCAGATGGGGTGTATCAAGGTACGGAGATATAGTGCGGTTTGGATTAAGCTTTCCGGAAGATTGTTGGATTTTGCATCGAAGAAAATAGCTGCAGGACTATCAAGGATATATTGGCTGATGGTAGAGTGCAATTTGGAGTATTAGTATTTGATTGATAATCAGGTTGGTTGAAAGGCTGATTTGCAACGAGTAGTGTCTTAATGCAGTTAGATGCACTAGTCGGAATGGCGGGCTGTGTTGTTAGGTAGCCTTCAGCTGTGCGCGTTTCCGGGCGCTGGCTACACCTGCATCTGCCCGGTCCTAGCGTACAATAGCCGATATTTGCCCTCACATGTCAACTACTGCTACTGCTTCAGCGCCTACCCAATTGCCACCAGGCCTAGGCCTGCTTCGTCTTAAGTTTAGGCTGCTTGCGGCCGTGTCTACGGAGCTGGCGTTTGGGGCTGCCTGGCGACTCTTTACCACGCCCCGGCGCCTGCCGCAAAAGCAGTGGGAGGCGGCCGCCATTGCGGAAGCCCGGCAGTTTGAAGTAAGTACCCCGCGCGGCTCTGTAGTGGCCTACGAGTGGAACTCTGAGGGTGCGCAAACCGTGCTGTTGGTGCACGGCTGGGAACATCGGGCCAGCTTCTGGGGCGTGATGGCGCGGGGCCTGACGGCGGCGGGTTTCCGCGTTATCGCCCTCGATGGCCCCGCCCACGGCGCCTCGGCTGGCAGCCGCACCACTTTGCCCGCGTTTGCCCGAGGCGTGCAGGCCGTAGCCGATGCAGTAGGAGCAATTGATGCCGTTGTTGCCCACTCGTTGGGGGCCGCCGCCACTGCCGGAATTCCCGTGAAATTCAACACTGCCACTACAGGCGCACTGGCTAAGCTGGTATTGTTGGCGGCTCCCGGTAGCACCTCGGCCGTGGCCCAACGCTTCGCTGAGCTGCTGCAGCTGCCCGAGGCGGTGGTGCAACGTATGCGGCGCTACATTCAGGAGCAGCACGGCCGCGACGCCGAGAGTTTCAGCCTTATCCAAACGGGGCACACGCTGCCCGTAGGTCAGGCCATGCTGTTCCATGACTTGGCCGATGAAAGTATTCCGTTTGCCGAAGCCGAGGAAATTGCGGCCAGTTGGCCTACGCTGGATTTTCGGCCCACCACTGGCCTAGGCCACAATGGGGTGATGCGCGATGCGGGCGTTATCCGAGAGATTGTAGAATTTCTGAGGTAGTCCGATGCCAGCCGGGCAATTAGCTGCAGCCAGTACAACAGCGTACTGGCTTACCTAAACAGGTGGACTCTGTGGTTCTAAGTGCCCGTTATTGTTGTATTCTTGGGTAGGATAAATACGCTACCTCTGAATAAGGTGATATGAGCAAACCGGAGTATGATGCCGTAGTTGTGGGCTCGGGGCCGAATGGGCTGGCAGCCGCCATTGTGTTGCAGCAGGCGGGCCTTTCGGTGTTGCTGCTCGAAGGCAAAGACACAATTGGAGGTGGCCTACGCACGGCCGAGCTCACGTTGCCCGGCTTTCGCCACGATATCTGTTCGGCTATTCACCCGCTGGCGGTGGCCTCGCCCTATTTTCAGACACTGCCGCTCGCCCAATACGGCCTGGAATACCTTACGCCGCCCGTAGCCGCCGCCCATCCTTTTGATGATGGCACGGCGGCCCTGGCCCTGAACTCCTTAACCGAAACGGCCCGGCAGCTAGGTCCCGATGCCGCCTCGTATCAGCAGTTATTTGAGCCGTTGGTGGCACAGTGGCCGGGTATAGCCGCCGATGTGCTGGCGCCCTTGCACTTCCCGAAGCACCCGCTGGATATGGCGCAGTTTGGCTTGTCGGCGCTGCTGCCTGCTACCACGCTGGCAAAACGCTTTCAGGGACAAGCGGCGCGCGGGCTTTTTGCCGGTATGGCCGCCCACTCCATTCAGCCGCTCACCAACGTCACGACGGCAGCCATTGGGCTGGTATTGCTGATTGCCGCCCACCGCAAAGGCTGGCCATTGCCCAAGGGCGGCTCACAGTCGATTGCCGATGCATTGGCGGCGCACTTTGTTGCGCTAGGCGGACGTATCGAAACCGGTACCTACATACAGGCCATGTCGCAGCTACCTTCGGCCCGGGCGGTGCTGTTTGATGTGACGCCGGCCCAGCTGCTCCAGATTGCGGGGCACCGGTTGTCGTCCATCTATCAAAGCCAGCTGCGACGCTACCGCTACGGCTGGGGCGTGTTCAAAATCGATTGGGCGCTCAATGGGCCCATTCCGTGGGCCGCCCCCGAATGTGCCCAGGCTGGCACGGTGCATCTAGGCAATACGCTGGAAGAAATTACCGCCAGTGAGCATGCCATAGGCCAGGGGCACCACCCCGAGAAGCCCTTCGTTCTGCTGGCCCAGCAAAGCCTTTTTGATACTACTCGCGCCCCCGCCGGCAAACACACCGCCTGGGCCTACTGCCACGTTCCCAATGGCTCGTGGGTAGACATGACCGACACCATTGAGCGGCAGGTAGAGCGTTTCGCCCCCGGCTTCCGCGACCAGATAATCGGCCGCCACACCTTTGATACGGCTGCTATGGAGGCGCACAACCCCAACTACGTGGGCGGCGACATCAACGGCGGCATGCTCGACCTAGGCCAGTTGTTCACGCGTCCGGCGCTGCGCGCCTCACCCTACCGCACCTCGGCGGCCGGCTTGTATCTGTGCTCTTCTTCCACGCCGCCCGGTGGGGGCGTGCACGGCATGTGCGGCTACCACGCCGCCAGCCGCACCCTGCGCGACGTGTTTAAGCTACCCGTGCCGCCGCTGTATCAGGATGCTTAGGCCTAGATCGTCTCGTGCCCTTCCGCAGCCAGTTCCCGCAATACTTCGCGAAGGCCAATCGGCTCCTGAATTAGCTGAAAGATGTGCTCCAGATACTCGGCTTCGGCACGAAGGTGGCGCTTGAGGTGGCGTATTTCCTGCTCCCGCTTTTTGCCGCTGCTGCCGGAGAAGCCGTTTTCGCCGTATTTGAGCGTATTGAGTTGCTGCTTAAGCTCCGTTTGCTGCTGGTGCAGGGCCTGGGTGTAGCGCAGCAGCACGGTATCATCGGCCTGTGAGGCGGGGGCTGATTCGGAGAGAAGCTGGAGCAGCGTGTAGAGGTCGTTGGCTTCGTAGGCCTCCGTGATGCGCTGCATGAGCTGGGTTTTTTGCTGCTGGGCGGCGGGGTCACGCTCCAGGTCGGGGTGGTGGGTGCGGGCGAGTTGGCGGTAGAGGGTTTTGGTGTTGGAAAGCAGACTTTGCTGCTCCTCGCGAGCTGCTTGCTCAGCGGCATCCTGGGCTTTCTGCGCTTTGGTTTTGCGCCGGGCGCGGGCCGCAGCGGCGGCTTGCTCGTGCGGCGGTAACGTGGGGTCATTATCGGGCGGAGACGTGGGTTCCGCAGTTGGAGCCGTTTCCTCCTCGTCGTCCAGATCGGCGCGGCGGAGTGGGGAATATTTGCGCAGAAGATCCGCTGCATCTTCCCCAAACCGGTCTTGCAGGGAGCGGGCATTGCCCAGAATTACGGCCGTAATCTGGTGTTCCTCGGCACGGCTGAAGAAGCCCAGCAGCAAGGCTTCTTCTAACGGCCCGAAAAGCTTCTGCCGCACTTTCACCACGGCTTCCGCCACCGGGCCTACCTGTTGCCAGTAGCGCCGCCGGGCCTCAGCCTGCTCTATTTTGAGCTCCCGCAGGCGCTGGCGCAACCCTTCCACCTGTGCTACGGCCTCCCGGAACGCCTGCTGCGCTGGGGTGCCGGGTGCTTCGGCAGGGGCCAGTGTGGGCAAAGATTTGGCGGCGGGCAAGTCGGTGGCAGGGTTGTGCAGATTCATGGGGCAAAGGTAAGCGGCTGGCAGATGGGGGCTTCCAGTAGAACAAGGTAAACCTCTACCCGAACACCTCGTAGGCCACCCGAAACGTGTTACAGTGGGCATCTACAATATCAGAGATGCGCTCAGAGTAGCCGCCGCCCATACTCACGGCTACAGGAATCTGGTGCTGGTGGCAAAGGCCTAGCACCAGCTCGTCGCGCTGGCAGCAGCCTTCCTGGGTGAGGGCCAGCTTGCCCAACTTATCGGTGGCCAGTACATCTACGCCGGCCTGGAAGAAAATGAAATCGGGCTGCACCTGGCCTAGCAACTGTGGTAAGGTGTCGCGCAGAACCTGCAGGTAGGCCGCATCTTCCAGACCTAGGTCCAGCGGAATATCAAGGTCGGACTTTTCCTTGCGCAACGGATAGTTGGCGCCGGCGTGCATCGAAAACGTGAAAACGCGCGGCTCCTTCTCAAAAATGCTGGCCGTGCCGTCGCCCTGGTGCACGTCCAGGTCCACGACCAAAATCTGGCGGGCCTCGCCGTGGTAGAGCAACCGGGCAGCTGCCACAGCAATATCGTTCAGCACGCAAAAGCCCTCACCTCGGTCGCGGAAGGCGTGGTGGGTGCCGCCGGCCAGGCTCATCCCGATACCGTCGCGCAGGGCGCGGATCGACGACTGTACCGTTCCGGCCACACTACTCAGGGAGCGGCGTACCAGCTCGGGGCTTTGTGGCAGGCCTAGCCGGCGCACTTCGGCAGCGGTCAGCTGTATGTCGCGCACGCGGTGCCAGTACTCCGTGGAATGCACGCGCAGGATGTCTTCTTCGGAGGCTAGGCCAGGGTCGTAAATATCACTTGGCGGCGCAATGCCCTGCCAGAGTAGCTGCTCCCGAATCAACTCATACTTGGCAATGGGAAATCGGTGGCCGTTAGGAAGCGAGATACTGTAGCGTTCCGAAGAAGCAAGACAAGGCATGGGAGGAAGAGCATGGGAAAAGGCGCTGCAAGATAACGTACGGCAGTCAGGCGAAATAAGCCAGGACAGCCCGCCTTCTTGCCGCACCCGAACGCGTGGTGCTGAAGTTACAGTGGCGTTGTGATTGCGAGCCGGAGGCGAAGCAATCTTTCCTTTTACGTACGCAAGCTATTGGCCTATGCAAAAGCCCTTACTTCCACAAAGGAGGTAAGGGCCTTGAGTTTATGAAAGCTTCGGATTACCAAAGGGAAGGATTGCTTCGTCCTTCGTCCTCGCAATGACAACGCCGTGTAGGTTACTGGAACGGCAAACTCGCCCCTTCACCACTAATGCATATTCCTTTCTTCAATCAGCTTGTGAAAGGCATCGGAGTAGGAGTCGCCGACGGGGATGATGGCGTCGCCGAGGTAGATGCGGTTTTTGCGGATAGAGTCAATCCAGCTCAGGGCCACTATATAGGAACGGTGCACGCGCACGAAATCCTGGGAAGGCAGGCGGTCCTCAAAGGCCTTGAGCGAGTTGAGCGTGAGCACTGGCTTGCCCCCCGTGAAGATCTTGATGTAATCCTTAAGGCCTTCCAGATACCGGATATCGCGCAGGTTGATGCGCTGGGTGTGGTAATCGGCTTTTACAAAGATGAAATCGTCGGCGGAAGCGGGTGGGGCGGGTGGGGCAGGGGCGGCTGCCTCGGTAGGTTTGGGCGAGAGCCGGTCCTGGGCTCTTTGGGCCGCTTGCACAAACCGGTCGAAAGCAATGGGCTTCACCAGGTAATCCACGGCATTGAGGTTGAAGCCTTCCAGCGCGTAGGCCTCGTAGGCCGTCGTGAAAATCACGAGAGCCTCGGGGCGCAGCGTCCGCACGAACTCCACGCCCGTGAGGTCGGGCATTTGGATATCCAGAAACATTACGTCCACTTGCTCGCGCTGCAGCACCGTCATGGCTTCGAGGGCGCTGCGGCAGGTGCCCACCAGCTCCAGAAAGGGCACGCGCTCTACGTAGCTCGTCAGCAGGCGCAGCGCCAGGGGTTCATCATCAACTAACAGGCAACGGAGCATAGGCCATCGTGAGGGTTAAATCCACGCAGTATTCGGTGGGCGTTTGATCTAATTGGAGCTGGTAACGGTCGGGGTAGAGCAGGGCCAGGCGCTGCTGTACGTTGGGCAGCCCGATGCCCGAGTTGGGGTCGTGGTCGGCGGCTGTATTCGGGAAGCGCGTGTTGCGCACCGCAAAGTGCAGCTGAGTGCCATCTACGGCCAGTTCCACCGCAATGCGTGAAGGATGCTGGGAGCTAATGCCGTGCTTGAAGGCATTCTCCACGAACGGAATCAGGAGCATCGGCTCAATCAGACAGCCGCCAAGGTTTCCGGCCACCGTAAAGCTGATTTCGGCCTGCTCCGGGTCGAGGCGCAGGCGCTGCAGATCCATGTAGTTGCGGATATAGGCCACCTCCCGCTCCAGCGGTACCCGCGCCGCCTCCGACTCATAAAGCATATAGCGCATCAGGTGCGAGAGCTGCAGAATGGCTTCGGGGGCCTCATCGGCTTTCATCTGGGCCAGGGAGTAGATGTTGTTGAGCGTATTGAACAGGAAGTGCGGGCTCACCTGCGACTTCAGAAACGCCAGCTCGGCCGTGAGGTGGTTGTTTTGTAGTTCCCGCCGGGCGCGCTCCGTTTCAAACCACTCATTGGTAATGCGTAGGCCACTGCTGATAATCCAGACCAGAATCCCGATCATCCAGAGGCCCTGCGGTGGTCTGGACCGCGGCGGCATATTCGGGAAACCCGACGTGCCACCCCGGCTGGTGTGCCACTGCCCGGGGGCGGTTTGGCCAGACGCAGAAGGGGGCATACGGCCTTCTGCGTCTGGCGGCCGTGGTGGCCGCTTCTTGATGCCGGTTTCGCGCAAGATGAACGGCGCGTAGAACAGGCCTAGCAGCACCAACACCACTCCAAAATAGGCCAGAAACTGCTTTTTGGCGAAAAAGCGCGGAATCAGGACGTAGTAGTTCAGGTAGAAAAAGCCTGCCAGCAGCGCCGGATGAACCAGCATATGCCACTGAAAAGGCGGCGGGTTGTCAGACAGCAGGCGCGGAATGCACGCCACGCCAACCCAGCAAGCCACGTGAATAATCACGCGCAACACACGTTGCCAGGTAGTTTTTTCCTTTGTTATCATGGTATAAGTGCTACCAATACGGGGCTGAAAGTAAGGTGGTCTGTATTGGGTAGAGAAAGATGGTGAAGCCTGCTACGCAGGCTAACAGTTCACAAACCTACCGGCCCAAGCCGGCCTCGGAAACTATCATCTACTAACCCGCCTAAAACCTCGACAATGTGCTGTTTTCTGCCCGTGCAGTAGGAGTGGTAGTTCTCTAGGCCAGTCGTTTCGGCCACATGACACAGCGCCTTCAGGCCCCAGCGCGCGAAACCCCTCGACCAGCGCGGTACGACTGTTCCATAGGCTGGAAATTGTTCTTGTTCTGTGTGCGCGGTTACAAGGGATAAAAAGGAAAACGTGTAAGAGTAGTAAAAAATTTATTTAATAACGATCTAAATAGTCATGTAAAAAAAGCTTTCATTGAGTTTGAATGAAGGATTGGTAATTGATGTTGTCTTTAATTGCCGTTCAATTAAAAAAAAATATTTGAAATATTTTGAACGAAAGTTTGGTGACTTCGAAAACTCCTTTCATATTTGTCACACCAAACAACAAAACGCCATGCTACGCCACCAGAATTATTCCTTCAGCCAAGTCGATATGAAACCGTGGGTTTCATGCGTGGTTCGGTATAGCTAAGTAGCAGTAGGCCTCCTCTGACACTTCTGCGACCCGAGCCTCCTAGGTTCGGGTCGCTTCTTTTTCACCCCACACCATCCCCACGGTCATGCAGTCACATCTGAATTGCACTTTATGCCAGCCCCAGGATAAACGGCCCATTAGCCGCGAGGGGAAGTGGTGCGACCGGGATTTTTCGTTGGACAATTCACGTAGGTAAATACCTAGTGATGTATCCTTGAAAAAAGCCCGGCTCTCCATATGAGTCGGGCTTTTTTCATATCCGTTATTCGAATAAATAATTAATTTATTCGGACAGGAATTGCTGTGTCTTTACGGTAAATTATTAATTAAAAAATAACGCCTAATCTCAGAAATCATGTACGATCTGTTTCGCCTTTCTGAATACGAAACGGCCATCGACTGGCCTACAGAAGAAGAGTAGCCTTCTACAAAATTCTAGCTTTTTATTTACTGATTATGCGCTTTAATTCTACCCTTCGCAATCCTCAACCCGATACTATTAACCACGAAGGCGCGGCCGCTTACACGCTCACGCCTGCTCTGGAACTGTATGCGGCTGTAGCTACGGCTGCTTTACAGGACCAGTTCTATGAGAAAGCCGATGCCCGCCTGACGCGCTTGCGCGAGCTGGTAGCGAAAAACGATGCCTTGTTCGTGGCCCGGCTGGCCGTGTATGCCCGCGAACAGCTCCATCTGCGCTCCGTGCCGCTGGTGCTGTGCGTGGAACTGGCCAAGCTGCACCGCGGCGACAACCTCGTGAGCCGCCTGGTGGCCCGCGTGGTGCAGCGCGCCGATGAAATCACGGAGCTACTGGCCTACTACGCCCAGGCTAACAAGCGGAGCGGGACGAAAACCCTCAACCGTCTCTCGAAGCAGCTGCAGAAAGGCCTGGCCCAGAGCTTCAACCGCTTCGATGGCTACCAACTGGCCAAATACGACCGGGCCGGGGCCGTGCGCCTCCGCGACGCGCTGTTTCTGGTGCACCCTACGCCCCAGAATGAGGCCCAGCAAGCCCTGTTCAACCAATTGGTGTCCGGTACGTTGCCCACGCCCTACACTTGGGAAACGGAACTGTCGGCGCTGGGGCAGGCAGAGTATGCCACGCCCGAGGCCCGCACTGCGGCCTTCCGCCAGAAGTGGGAGGAGCTGATTGGCAGCGGCAAAGTGGGCTACATGGCCTTGCTACGGAACCTGCGCAACATCCTGGAAGCAGGAGTAGCCCCGGAGCTGGTGGCGCGGGCCTGTGCTACTCTCTCCGATGAGCGAGCTGTGGCACATAGTAAGCAGCTGCCGTTTCGCTTCTTGGCCGCTTACCGCGAGGTGAAAGCGCTGCAAACGGGCGTGGTGCCTACGTTGCTGGGTATGCTCAGCCTCCGCCCCAACCCGGTGGTAGATGTGCTGGCGGCTCTGGAAACTGCCATTGGCTACAGCGCGGCCAACCTGCGCGGTTTCGGCCCCGAAACCCGCGTGGTGGTAGCCTGCGACGTGTCGGGCTCTATGCAGCATCCTATTTCGGCGCGCAGCAAAGTGCTGCACTACGATGTAGGCCTGGTACTGGGCATGTTGCTGCAGAGTCGATGCCAAAATGTGGTAGCGGGCATGTTCGGCAACACCTGGAAGCGCCTGAACCTGCCCCGCGGGCCGGTGCTGCGCAACGTAGAAGAGTTCTACAAGCGCGAAGGCGAAGTAGGCTACAGCACTAACGGCTACCTCGTTATAGAGGACCTGCGGCGCCGCCGTGAGATGGTAGATAAGGTGATGCTATTCACCGACTGCCAGCTCTGGAACAGCCACTTCAATGGCACCAGCATCGATAAGGAATGGGCTGAGTACCGCCGCACGGTGGCACCCAACGCCCGCCTCTACCTCTTCGACCTGGCCGGCCACAGCACCTCGCCGCTGCAGGTACACCCCGAGCACGGCGTGGCCCTGATAGCAGGCTGGTCGGATAAAATATTCGACGTGTTGGCCGCCCTGGAAAGCGGGGGCTCAGCCCTCACCGCCATCGAAGCAATAGAGGTGTAACCTATTAAAGCGGCCCCGGAAGTGGCCTAGACACCAAGAAAAGCTTCTGCCACTTCCGGGTTACTGCCCGAAACCAAGAATAGGTAAAACAACCTCCGCAGTATCCAAACGCATATTTCTACCATCATTCACTCAATATCCATGTACAGCTTTTCGTTTAGATATTGGGAAGGCGGCTGACCATACTGGCAGCCGTCGGCCGGAACGGTACACAGCCGGAGCCTCGTTGCTTCGGCCCCCGTTCCAACCCCGGCTGACTCACCATCTCAGGTGCCGTAGGTGGGCGATACTTCGCTTGGTTGAAGCAAAACAACTGTTTTGCTAGGGTTCGATTCCCCTTCCGTGGCCTTGGCTGCGGATGACACGCCTGCCGCCTGTCGCCCTGAATCGGTGAGTTCAGCCGGAAAAATTACCCTGCTGGGTGCCGTCGCGTAGCGTTACTTCGGGTCATACGTTCGATTCGTATCAGGACTGCTTTCTTCATCCACCTTGTCCTGTAGCTCAGTTGGTAGAGCAGAAAGGCTTCGGCCACCGCTTGCACCTGTTGCCCCGGCATTTATTATTACTACTATAGCATCCTTTTAACCATTCTACCTTAAGCAGGTGTCGTAGGCCAGTGCTACTTCGGTATAGTGCCCGTTGTGGGCGTGCAGGTTTAAATCCTGTCGGGTGGCCTAAGCCATCGGTGGCGAAATAGTAGACGCGCTATAGTCACGCACCAGCCGCTTATTACCCTGATACTTATGTAGCTGTATGAGTGCCGTAGCTGGGCCTTACTTCGCACTTTTAATGCCCAGGTCGTGGGTTCAAATCCCACCGACTGCTGCTCTGGCGGCAGCTGTAGCTCAGTTGGTAGAGCAGGACTGGCCTAGCGTGTGTTGCCTCATACAGTTATCTGTTTTTACCTAACGGGTGTCGTAGCGAAGCCATACTTCGTCTGATACGGTGGGGTCGTGGGTTCGAGTCCCACCTGCCGCATGGGCAGTAGCTCAGTTGGTTAGAGCACATTTGGGGGCTTCGCGCCTGTTGCCTTGTTAGGTAAAATATCGGTGGGGTCCGGAAGGTGTCGTAGAGCCGCCTTACTTCGCCTGAAAAACCTCCTGGCGGTTCGTTTTTCACCCCTCCAGATTCCTGGATGCGGCCTGTATTACACTATTAACTGCTTCATACACTATCTACTATTTCTTCACCAGCTGGCCTAGGCCAGTAATTACGCATCCGTTAGCATGTCCCGAAAACCTACTTCCACCACTATCCGGCGCAGCAAATAGCGCCCGGCAATTCACTTTATCGGCAGCCAGCACCTATAGGCCTGTCTGCTGGCTTCAATTCCCCAATTATGGCTTCTCAATTACGCGGCAACGACCTTCGGCAGCTTGGCTTCCCCGAAGGACGTGCCATCGGGCTCGCGCTGGCTCAACTGCAGCGCAAGCACCTCAAAAGACTCTCCCAAACCGACCAGTTCACCTTGCTGAAGACGTTGCTGGCGGGCCCTTCTAACTTCTTAACCGACCTCGACTGGAGCCACACGGCCGCCGCTTTGCTGCCCGCGCCCAGTCGCCACATCCAGCTCACGGAGCGCAAGCCCTACGCGGTCTTCGGTCCCGAGTACATTGAGCATGGGGCTATCCATCAGATGGAAACGGCCATGAAGCTGCCCATCACGGTAGCCGGCGCCCTCATGCCCGATGCCCACCACGGCTATGGCCTGCCCATTGGCGGGGTGCTGGCTACTGATAACGCCGTGATTCCCTATGCAGTAGGCGTTGACATTGGCTGCCGGATGGCGCTGTCCATATTTGCACTGCCGCCCAAGCACCTGGAGCAGCGCGTACAGGAAATGCGCAAGCTCCTGCTCGATAACACCCGTTTTGGCAACCGCCAAGGTTTCCAGCGAGGTACTAAGCTCGACCATACCGTGCTCGAACGCGACGAATTCCGCGACATCGGCTTTCTGCGCAACAAACAAGCTACGGCCGCCGAGCAGATTGGTACTTCCGGCTCCGGCAACCACTTCGTGGAATGGGGCATTGTGGATATTATCGACCCCGCTAATGAGCTGGGCGTGCCCCTAGGCCAGTATGTAGGCCTGCTTTCACACTCCGGCTCCCGGGGGCTGGGCGCCAGCGTGGCTAACCACTACACCAAGCTGGCCAAGGACGTGTGCCAGTTGCCCGCCGAAGCTCAGCACCTTGCTTGGCTTTCCCTGGAAAGCGAAGCCGGCCAACAATACTGGGCGGCCATGAACCTGGCTGGCGACTACGCCTCCGCGTGTCACCACCAGATTCATCAGCGCCTGGCCAAAGCCCTCGGTGAGCGGCCCCTGGCGAAAGTGGAAAACCACCACAACTTCGCATGGAAAGAACGTTTGGCCGATGGCCGCGAGGTGGTGGTGCACCGGAAAGGCGCCACCCCGGCCGGCGCGGGCGTGCTGGGTATTATCCCCGGTTCCATGACGGCCCCCGGCTTTATTGTGCGGGGCCGCGGCAATGCCGATTCGTTGGCTTCGGCCTCGCACGGGGCCGGCCGGGCCATGTCCCGGACCCGCGCCAAGCAAGAACTGGGCGAGGCCGAAGTGCGGCGCTACCTGCAGCAGCACGGCATCGAACTGATTGGGGGCGGCGTGGATGAGGCACCCCAGGCCTACAAGGACATTCATGCCGTGATGCAGAGCCAGCAGGAGCTGGTAGATGTGCTGGGCTCCTTCACGCCCCGCATTGTACGCATGGACGGGGCCTCCTAGGCCACTTGTTCGTGTAATAAAAAGGAGCCTGATAAAACGTCAGGCTCCTTTTTGCGTGCAGAAGGAATGCAAGGGAAGGAGGGCTGCAAGGCACGTTTGGCAGAAAGACATATTTGTGGGCTTCAGGAGGTGGCCTCCGGAAAATAACTGGCTGCGGCCAATCTGTGCTACTTTTGCTGCCGGTGGGGCCGGCGCACATACTTGGCTTACCGCACGCTATCTGATGAAAAACAGGGTCTTTACCGCCGGCTTAAGCTGTTTTCTGCTGGTTGCCAGCCACCTCACCACGCAGGCACAGACACCAATAAACCCTACCCAGCCTTGGGGAAGCTGGTTTATCGGGACGGTACAGCTGCCGGGCACACCGGAAAACAAATGGGGCGGCTTTGCGGAGGTGCAGGTGCGCACCAACGATATTTTTCGGCACTATTTCTATCATGAGCTGAAGGCAGGCCTGAGCTACGATGTGGTAAAGGACTTTACCGCAACGCTGGCTGGTGGCCGCTATTCTACTTCCGATTATAAAGCCCTAAAGGAAGGACCACTGAACCGGGAAATGCGTTTGTGGGAGCAGCTGGTCATGAATCAGTATGTGGGGCCGGTGCGGTTTGAGCACCGGTATCGGGTGGAGCAGCGCTGGTTTTCGTATCGCGGCGACAGCACCTCGTTCCGAAACCGGCTACGCTACCGGTTGAACGCGTTCCTGCCCCTGAACGCCAAAACTATTACCGCTAAAACCCTCTTCCTATCAACCTACGACGAGATATTTATCAACCCGAAAGGGCCAGTATTCGAGCGAAACAGGTTGTATGCCGGCTTAGGCTACCAGTTCAACAAGCACCTGACGGTGCAGGCAGGGTGGGTAAATCAAATCAACTACAACCTGCCCACCCTGAAGCAGGGACAGTTTATCCCGCAGATCACTTCCGCCAAGAATAATATTGTACTGGCAGTGGCCTACCGGCTGGCGCACAAGTCCGCCGATCATACCCAGGAAACCCTGCCCTCACAGCAGGACTAACAGGCTGCTAGGCCAACCTGGTGAAAACCCAACGCGGGGTGCTTCAGACTGGAGGCACCCCGCGTTGGGTAAAGAAGGCACCGCATGAGGTGAAGCGCTACGGACGGTGGCGGCGGTGGCGGAAGCTGGAGACCAGGTGGCCGGAGCCAGCGCGGGCTAGCTTCAGCTGGCGTTTCAGAATAGAGAAAGAGGCGAAGCTGGGTAGTGCGAACAGGTCGCCAGTGAGTAGCAGCAACGCCAGAGCAGTAGCTGGCAGAGAGGAAGAAGTGGGCAATTGCGGTTCCATACGAATCTGTTGTTCGTGCGTGATAAACACTAATTGGAACCTGGGCTAGGTGCAGGCCTCAGGAAAAAAGAGGGAGCGAGAGCAGCTTCTTCGGGCAACTGAGCATGTTTTGCTCCTTTGCTCCTTTGCTTCGGGAAACACTATGCCTTACCTACGTAATGGGAAAAGTATATGGTTTTAAGAATGTATAATAAATTCATGAAAAAGTCAGCTTAAACTTTATAATCAATTGATGTGCAGTGATATGCGAATAGTGATATGCGATAAGAAAAATATCAAATAAAAGCTGGTTTTATCAGGTGCACAGGGCGTGTGTGGTCCACCCAGAGCAGTTTCTGGGCCTTCTAGAAGGAACTTGTACAAAACGAAAGACGCTGGATATTACCGTTGGTTTTACGGCACGCTATTGCGATACTTGCACCTAAGCATATGCCTTGCAACCCGTATACATTCTCATTATTTATTCACTAGCGTAATTCTATGTCACTACTTCGCAATGCTACGGCCCATTGGTATGGTCGGGGTTCAGACGGGCTAGGCCAGCTGGATACCGGTAGCGCCGTGCTGCAGCACACGCCCTATTCCTACACAACCCGCTTTGCCGAAGGAGTAGGTACCAACCCCGAAGAGCTGATTGCCGCTGCTCACGCGGGCTGCTTGTCCATGAAGCTAGCCTTCAACCTGCAGGTAGCCGGCTACACGGCCACTCATATCAACACTCGTTGCGAAGTGGCCATGCGCGAAGGAATGGTAACCGAGTCGGCCCTGACGGTGGAAGCACTAGTGCCCGGCCTTTCCCCGGAGCGTTTTCAGGAACTGGTGGCCGATGCGCAGCAGAATTGCGCGGTGTCTAAGCTGCTGAATGCGGCCATCCGGTGCGAGGCTACACTGCTACCCTCGGTAGTGGCTTAGGCTAGTAAGGGTGTTAGAGCCGCGCTATTCGGCCGTTGTCACGCGTACTTCGTCGCCCACCCGGATGAGGCCGCCCGCAATAATGCGCGCCGTGAGTCCTCCGTGGCCGCGCATGGCGTTGTAGCCACCGGGGCCCAGTTCTTCTTCCATGCGCGAGCATGGGTGGCACTCTCCCGAGATTTCCAGCACCACCTCGGGGCCAATGGCTATGCGTTTGTTTTTCAGGGCCAGCAGGTTGAGGCCGCTCACCGCCAGGTTCCGGCGCAACCGCCCCGGCGCAACGGGTTCGGACAGGCCTAGGAAACCTGACACCGCCGCCAGGTGCTCCTGCTGAATCAGGGTGATTTGGCGTTTGCCGCCGGCCTTGGGTCGGGCATGGTCGCCGGCCAAATGACGGTCGGTTTCTACGGTTGCTTCCTCCACCGAGAGCATGGCTTCCCGGCGCGCCGGGCGTAGGCCTATCCACTCCAGCCGACCAGTTTGTGGAAGCGTGTTGAGCAGTTGGGCAATAGTCGATTTGTCGTCGCCGAAAAAGGGGAAAGGCATAGAAAAAGGAGTGTAGCAGTAAGAAGTGTAGTGCCGCCCGCAGGCTACCGTTCAGTCGGCCGGGCAGCCGGTACCACATAGCCGGCGCGGGCCTCCGGATGGCTAATCTGTCCACCCAAATTTCCGGCGCGGGCCAGCAGGCCAAAACTAAGTACGGCTCCGGCCACGGTAAGGCGGATCATCAGCCGTTCTCGTTGCGGCAGGAGCAGGGCCAACATAGCCAATACCCCCGTGAGCTCCAGCGCCCAGAAACCCAGCTCAGCAGCTTCTTCGTGGGCGTGCACTAGCGCCTTCGAGATGCCGGTAGTTCCCGCCAGCACTTCTTCGGCGCCTTCGCCAGTAAGCTGCGTAGGCAGGCAGAGCGCCGCCGCCACCAGCAAAGCCACTAGGCCTGTCCGGACGACGGCAGTGTTGGATTTACCAAGCCCTATTCCTAACACAATCAAACCAAATAAGCACCCCAGAATAGGGGTGTGGTTGAGGAGTAAGTGCAAATGCGCTTCGTTCATGAGGCTGCCTGAAAGCTCAGTAAAAGTTGGTAGGTAGTGGCCTAGGCCACTGCCGTAGGTGGTTTATTGAGTCTGCGGGCTTACCACATCGTCGGGCCGCCCGGTAGCTCCGCTGTATCGCTTCGCCAGGAAATAACCGCGTTGGCCTATAAAAGTAAGGCCAGATAGGGCAATAGGCTAACCTGAGCGCTTAGGCTACGTATGAATTTGCAGCTTGCCACTTATATCGGTGGCATATCCGAACGTATACCTTCCCTTTCCGATCATGGCTAAGACCACCACCAAAAATACGGCCGTAGCGGCAAAAGCTGCGGCTCCTAAGAAAGCGGCAGCGCCCAAAGCAAACAACCAGGCTTCCTCTAACGGAACCAAAGGCCCCAGCGTACAGCCGGTCCTGAATCAGCAGTTTAATGCACCAGCTCCGCTCCAGAAGTATGGCACTGTTTCTCAGCGCCTGCCCATCGGGCTGGATGCTCCTACGCGCCAGGAAAGCGTGGAAATGCTCAACCAGATGCTCGCCGATACCTGCTCTATCCGCGACATGTACAAAAAGCACCATTGGCAGGTAGTAGGCCCTACTTTTTACCAGCTGCACTTGCTCTACGATAAGCACTACGAAGAGCAGGATGCCCTTATTGATATGATTGCCGAGCGCATTCAGATTTTGGGGGGTGTAGCCGTAGCCATGGCCGCCGACATTGCAGAGGTAACCAGCATTCCGCGTCCGCCCCGCGACCGGGAAGAGGCGCCCGTACAGGTGTCGCGCCTGCTGGAAGCGCACCAGATTATCCTCAAAAACTGCCACGACTACGCCAAACGGGCCGACGATTCGGGCGATGATGGCACCAACGACCTCATTGTGAGCAATGTGATGCGCACCAACGAGATGCAGGTGTGGTTCATGTCGGAGCACGTAGTGGATACGCCGCTGGCCCGCGCTGAGTAAGCACTCCAGCTACCAGAAAAAAAGGGGCTCTCCAGATTGGAGAGCCCCTTTTTTATTAGCGCCTGTAGCGTACCCGCTTTTTCTCCTGATGGTTTTCTTCGGCTTCCTCTATGGAATGCGTGCGGCCCAGATCATGGTCCCGCTTAGCCATATCCGACAGCCGGCAGAAGTACTGGTGCAATAGCTCAATTTCCTCTTCTGTGAAATCCTGAGCATTTATCAGGCGGTTGCTGGCTCCTCTGTGGGCCGCCAACAGCTCATTTAGCTTCAGGTGAAGCACCAGGGAGTCTTTGTTCTGCGCCCGCTGAATAAGAAATACCATCAGGAAAGTGATGATGGTAGTTCCTGTATTGATGAACAGCTGCCACGTTTCAGAATAATGGAACAACGGCCCAGTAGCAGCCCACACCAACACGATTCCCATAGCAATGGAAAAAGCCGGCGTAGAGCCCGACCAAGCCGTAACGCGTCCAGCAAAGCGGCCGAAAAAATTAGACTTCTTAACAGCGGGGGAAGGCATACCAGTAAAGGGTAAATAGATGAAACGCTCAGCTAAAAGCCCCCGCAGAGATGATTGCCAACGAGGAAACGTAAATTTATTTGCTCTTGTATGAAGCGCATGTGAACCAGCTTGCTGCTGATACTGAGTGCTCAACGCGAATCGTGGCAGCGGCCAGTAAGCTAAAGCTAGAAAAAATACGCGTTTGGGCTTGCACCGAACCTAGGAGGCACCTACTTTTGTCCACGATTCGTCTCCTCAGCGAATCCGAAAGCCTCGGTTTTCGTCCTTTTTCTAGAGTGCTTGCCTTTATCTGCGCACGTGGTGAAACTGGTAGACACGCCATCTTGAGGGGGTGGTGCCTTCGGGTGTGGGAGTTCGAATCTCCCCGCGCGCACTCAGACAAAAAGCCCGCTTCGGTTATCCGGAGCGGGCTTTTTGTTTGCCATAGCTGTTTGAGCGTGGCCTAGGCCTATCCGCCGTTGCGCTCAAACGGGTTGGCGGGCACCACCAGCAATACGTTTTCGCGCTCCACTACTACTTGTCCGGCAATAGCGCCTTTGGGTTTGCGCACAAACTTTTTGGGCGTGTAAGTAACCGGACAGAGGGAATCGTTTTTGCGGCGCGAGTACCAGGCGGCCAACTGTGCCGCCCGTTCCAGCACGGGTTCTGGCACGGAATGCCCGGCCCGGTGCCGGATAACCACATGTGAGCCCGTAACGTCCTTGGCATGCAGCCATAGGTCGTCTTTGTGAGCGTAGCGCTGCGTCAGGAGGTCGTTGTTTTGCGCGTTGCGCCCCACCAGAATCGTGAAGCCACTATCCTCAAACACCTTAAAGGGCAGCTCCTGCACGGCTTTAGCCACGGCGGCAGGGTCTAGGCCATGTTGCTTGCGCCACTGCCGGAGCGTGCGAAGCTCGCCGGCGGGCAGGGCCTCCAGCTCCTCCAGCCGCTCCAGGCACCATAGGGCTTCAGTTTCGCGGCGCTCGGCGCGGGCACTAAGCTCCCGGGTTTCCAGCTGCTGGTTTTTGGCTTTGCGGTACAGGTTCTGGGCCGTGCGCTGGGGAGTTTCGGCCGGCTTCAGTTTGATGATGCGCGGCTGATTATCCTGATAGAAATCTACTACTTCTACCTGGGCCGCACCGGCTGGTATCTGGCTGAGGTGGGCCATAATCAGGTCGGCGGTTTGGCGGTAGCCCACGGTGTTTTCCAGGGAGTGCAGGCGCCTACAGGCATGCTGGGCGATGGTAGCGGCTTCGTCGGCGCGCTTCTCCAGCGCCTGCCGCACCTGCCGCAGCTCGGCTTCGTAGGCTCGCCGGTTGAGCAGCATCGGTACAAAGCGGCGCAGTGCCCCAATGGGGTCAGAAGCGGGTAGCATGAGCTCTACCTCGCCTGCGGTGAGCAAGCTGAGGCGCGTGCGCCCATCCAGCCGGATGATATAGAAGGCCGATGGCTGCTCTAGCTCAGCTACCACTTTCTGTACCAGTTGCCACTTTGCGTCCAGCGGTGCCGTGTCGTAGTCTTGCGTACGCAGGTAGGCCAGGCCCAGGTCGCCGAGGCTGGGGTAGGCTTTGAGCGGATTAGCAGGTAGCTCCGCTGGCTCTGTGGCAGGGAGAGGAGGCTGCAGGTCCGCATCGGCCGTGTAGCGCTGATGGAACAGCTCCGCCGGGGCATCCGCACTGGCTCTGAAAACGGCATTGGGCCGCGTACTGTACAACTTATAGAGCAGCGTAGCACCGCTCCGGAAAGTAAACTGCAACACCCGGTCGTGAGGCCAGGCGGCTACGGATTCCACTACCTGGCCTAGCAGCTCCGGCAGCAGATCGACGGAGTTCTGGCGGGCCCGATGGAACGATTCCGGTAAGGCCAGCATGGGGCCAGCCGCGGCCAAGTGGGCTTTCAGCCAGAATTCCTGCGCACCATCCGTTAGGCCAATCACCAACTCATCCTTCTCCTGCGAAAAGCATGTAACCACGCGGTAACCCGCTAGCTGGCGGGTGAGGGCTGGGGCGAGCTGACGCAGAAAGTAGTAATTGGTATGCATGTAGAAAATGATGGTGAATAGTGCCGATAAGCTTCCGTACGTAACAAGTAAATGGCCCTATCGGAGTCTCGTATTGCCTTGGCTAAATTTACCAGCCGGTGTGCAACCTGTTGCGCCGGTATGATGCTCTTCCGAGCAAATGGCGCTTTGAACCCGAGTATCCGAGCCCCACTACTGGCGTATCCCATGAAAATAGCTGTACTCCTTTTACTTACTGGCCTAGGCCTGGGCGGATGCCAGAAGTTCGAAGTCGGGCCAGATCTGCCGCCCGCTGATATTGCCGCAGCCTTCGACAGTGAGTTCACGCTGTATTACCAACAACAGGCTTACTTACCCGCACCGGCCCAACCCGAGCTAGCGGTGCGGGTAGAAGAGGTGGCCTACACCTACTGCCCGCCGGGCGTGATGTGTTTTGTGGGTACTGCAGCCTGGCCTACGCTACGCATTACCGATGCCCAGGGCCAGATTCAGCTACTTCCCGAGGCTCCGCGCAAAGTGCTGATACAGGGCGATACACTCAGTGTGCGGGCCAATGGGCGCCGCTACCTGCTCCAGTATGTGCAATGGGAACTGGATGAAAAGCTGAAGTCGGATGAGTATCCAACCAAGCAACAGTTTGCTCTGAAATTCCGCCTGACCAAGCCCAACTAAGTGGCCTACGGAGCGACTACATCTTCACCCGCAGGCCATCGTAGGCCAGTCGGATGAAGTCGGACAGCTCGGCTTCGGTTTCGCGGTGGCGCCCCAGCTGGTGGCTGATATGGGTGAGGTAGGCGCGGCCAGGAGCTAGGTCTTCCAGAATAGCTATGGCCTCCTGCAGGTTGAAATGCGAAATGTGCTTTTCGTGGCGGAGCGCATTCAGGACAATCACCTCGGAGCCGCGCATTTGCTCCAAGGCCTCCGGCGAGAGATAGTTTGCGTCGGTCAGGTATGTGAAGTTCCCGACCCTAAACCCGAGCACCGGCAGCTTATAGTGCAGTGCCCGAATGGGCTGAAACTCGATGCCTTCTACCCAAAACCGGTCGGTTTCGCTCAGAATGGGGTGCATCTGAACCTGCGGAATGCCGGGGTATTTGTGCTCCGCAAATATGTAGGCATACTCCCGCTTGAGCTGCTCCAACACGCGCGGCTCGGCGTAGAGCGGCATATCCTGCTGCTGCCGAAAATTGTAAGCCCTGATGTCATCTAGGCCACCTGTGTGGTCTTTGTGCTCGTGGGTGAACACCAGCGCATCGAGGTGGTCAATCCGCTCCCGCAAGGCCTGCTGCCGGAAATCCGGGCCCGAGTCGATGATGATGCTCTTACCCTGCACCTGCAAATGCACCGATACCCGCAGCCGCTTGTCGCGATAGTCTACGGAGCGGCAAACCGCGCATGTACAGCCAATGACGGGCACGCCCTGCGACGTGCCCGTGCCAAGGAAAGTTATTTCCATGTAAAGGAGCTAGGAGCTAGAAGGGAGAAGCTGGAAGTGAGCGAATCCTGGCATCAAAAGATGCCATAATATTCTGCCTTCTGGCTCCCCACTTCTAGCTTCAATAATTACCCAATGTACTGCTTCACTACGCGCACCAATGCATCGAAATCAAGCGGCTTGGGCAGGTAGTCGGTTACGCCGGCTTCACGGAATTGCTCCATGGAGTAATTATTGGCGTTGCCGGTGATGGCAATAACCGGAATGCGGGCAATACGCGGGTCAGAGTGCTTGCGGATTTCGCGGGTGCACTCCATGCCGTCTTTCACGGGAATATTAATATCCATCAGTACGCAGTCGATAGGCTGGCTTTCCACCTGCTTCATGACCTCGCCGCCATTCTTAGCCGATACAATGCGATACTTCTGGAGCTCGAGAATTTTCTTAGTTAGGTTCAGGATAACGGAGCTATCCTCCGCAATTAAAATCGTTTTAGAATCAGCCATGATAAAGAGCAGTTGGAGTTTTGGGGTGAGGGAGAGCTAAATAAGTGTAGGAATGTACGGCTATACGTGACTAAGGAGCCTGAGTGACGGCCGGGTACGTGGCAACAAACTGTTCAAAGTACTGCTGTAGGGTTTTAAAGTCCTGCTCGGCAGTTGAGGAATGGCCATTTTTCAGATCATGCTCCATCTTTTTGGTCCATTCAGCCATCGTATTAATGCCCAACGTAAATCCGGTTCCCTTTAGCTGATGCAAATGTGGTAAAATCTGGGCGTATTGACCGCTAGCTACAAATTCGGCGGCCTCCGAAAGTACCTGGCCGGCCTCTTGCTCGAAATCGGCATACAGCTGCGCGGCAAATTCTCCTCCGCCCAGCTGGCGCAGCTGCTCAATCGTATCGGGGTCGATGATGACGGCCGCCGGCTCTTGCGTAGCTGGCGTCTCGGGGCTGGCCTCGGCGGCTTCGCTGGCTAAGCGGGCCGCAGACCACCGACGCATCACGGTGTACAGGTCCTGGGTTTTCACGGGCTTCGAGACGTAGTCGTCCATGCCCTGCTGCACAAACCGCTCGGCGTCTTCCTTCATGGAATAGGCCGTCATGGCCACCACGGGCGGGCACGCTTGGCCTAGGCGCCTCCGGATTTCGAGCATGGCCGTTACGCCATCCATTTCGGGCATCTGAATGTCCATGAAAATCAGCTCGTACTGGTGGCGTGGGTCAGTAGCTTTGCTGATGGCCTCGAAACCATCGTGGGCCACATCCACATCACAGCCGAGCTTGTCCAGCAGGCGTGAGGCTACCTGCTGGTTGATGGGGTTGTCATCTACCAGCAGCACGCGAGGCGTAGTATCGAAGCGCACCACTTCCTGGGCTTTTTCGCGGGCCGTCACGCGCTCCTGCACAATCTCTTCCTCGTTGCGCGCTACCAAGCACTGAATGGTAAACCAGAAAGTAGAGCCTTCGCCGATGTTGGAAATAACGCCAATCTCGCCGCCCAGCAACTCGGCCAGCTGCTTGCTGATGGCCAGGCCTAGGCCAGTACCACCGAAGGCTTTGGTGGGCGTGGTATCGAGCTGGGTAAAGTTGGTGAAGAGCAGCTTCTCGTTGTCATCGGAAATACCAATGCCGGAGTCCGTAACGGCAAAGCGCAGCGTGTGTTCCTCGCCATCTGTCACCACCGACGATACCTCGATGCTGACCTTGCCCTGGGCCGTAAACTTGATGGCGTTGGAGGTCAGGTTGCTCAGAATCTGCAGTAGGCGCGTTTCGTCCGTAATGATGAAGCGGGGTGTGTGCGGTGTGATGTGGTAGGTGAAATGCAGCTGTTTCTGATTCGCGCGGTTGGCAAACAGCGAGTGGATTTTATCCATCGTGTAGTGCAGATCAATGCCTGATTCGCTGAGCTGGAGCTTGCCCGCCTGGATTTTGGAGAGGTCCAGGATATCGTTCAGAATGGCCAGCAGCGCATCCGAAGACTTGCGCAAAGTATCCACGTACTCTTCCTGCTCCTCGGAGGCCACCGTCTGGTGCAGCAGATCAATCATCCCGATGATGCCGTTCATGGGGGTGCGCAGCTCGTGGCTCATATTGGCCAGGAACTGCGTTTTGGCATGCAGCGCGGCTTCGGCCTCATCTTTGGCCGCGCGCAGGTCGTCCTGCATTTTCTTCAGCTCTGTGATGTCGCGCCCGATGCCCTCCGTGCCCGAGGGGCCGTCCAGCACGCGGCGGGCATTCACCAGCACACTCACCGAGTGGCCATCCTTGTGGCGCATCGCCAGCTCGAAGTTGCGCGCCTCGCCCGTATCCCGCACGCTGTGGAGCAGGCCATCCCGTTGCGAGGGGTAGATGTAGTAATCGGCAATGGGCGTGCCCGTTACTTCCTCGGGCGTGTAGCCCAGCATATCCAGCACCGAAGGGCTCACCAGGGTCAGAATACCTTTGCCATCGGTGCGGTAGTACACATCCTGGAACGACTCGAAGATGGCGCGGAACTTCTCTTCCTGGGCCGCCAGCTCCAGCTGGGAGCGTTTCTGATCCGTGATGTCGTGGGCAATGGCCGATATTTCCTCGAACGAGCCGTCATCGAGGTAAATGGGGTTGAGGTAAATTTCGCGCCAGCTGTCCATGCCTTTGGTGTCGCGGAGGCGCACCTCAAAGCGCTGCGGATGGCCCTGGAAAGCCCGCCGGTAATTCTCCACGAAGGTCTCGCGGGCGTCCTCCTCCATCAGGGCCAGATCGGCCTGCCAGAGGTTTACGTTCAGGGTAGGGTACACGCCATTGCGGCGCAGGAAATAGGCCGCGTAGTTGCGGTTGAAAGAGCTTAGGCGCGAGTGCGTATCCACGGACCACATCAGGTGCGAGCCGCTCTCAAAAATGGCATTCAGGCGGGCATTCTGCTTCTGAATCTGGACTTCGTTGCGCTTGCGCTCAATGGCCAGGGCTACCTGGTTGGAGATGAAGTGCAGAATCTCAATATCGGCGGCGGCATAGGCATCGGCCTTCTGGTAGTCCTGCACCGCAATCACCCCGATAATCCGCTCCCCGATGCTTAGGGGCGAGCACAGCATTACCTCCGGCATCAGACCATAGGCCGTGATGGTGCCATTGCCAATAAGATCCTCCAGCTCCTGCTTCAGCAGGAATAGTGGCCTACCAGTACGAATGATGTACTCCGATACGCCCGAGGAGAAGGGCCGCGCCATAATGGTCTGGTCGCCTTGGGAATTCTGATCGACGTAGTACGCAAACTGCAGCTGCGTGCGGGCCTCATCGCAGAGAGCGATGTAGAAGTTATTGGTTTCAATGATCTTGCTCAGCTCCCGATGGATAGCTCCGTAGAGGGAGTGCAAATCCTTGGAGCTGATAGCCAGGTTGGCAATACTGTAGTACACCTTCTGCAGGCGCTCGGCCTTAATGCGGTCCGTGATATCGTGCAGAATGGCGCGGGTGCTTACCGGCTCATCATCCTGCCAGGAGCAGGAAATGGAGCCAATCAGGTGAACAGGTTTCCCGGTTTTGGTCAGGAACACGGTTTCCAGCTTGTTCACCTTCTCACCCTTGTAGAGGTTGCGCAGCTGGTAGAGCAGCTTGGCCTTGTAGTAGGGGTGCACCACGTCGGAAAGCGTGAGGTGGGGCAGGTCTTCGTCTTCGTAGCCCAGCTTTTCCTTCCAGGCTTTGTTCACGAACAGAAACCGGTTGTCGATGCTCAGGTTCTGAATCAGATCGTGGGCATTGTCGAGAAAGTCCTGGAGGCGGGTGCGGTTGTCGGTGAGGGCGCGGGCCGTTACGTGTCGGTCCGTCAGGTCGCGGCCCACCACAAACATGCCCGTAATTTCTCCGGCTGCATTGTGGCAGAATTCGGAGTGCCAGTGCATCAGGCGCAACTGCCCCGACTTGGTAACCAGGTTGCGCTCGTAGAAGCTTTGCAGTGTCCCTTCCCGGATACAGGTCAGGTAGGCCTGTCGGCGGCTCAGGGCTTCCTCGGAAGGCGAGAACAGCATGTGGAAACTCTGCCCGACAACTTCCTCGGCGGTATAGCCCGTGAAGTCCAGAAAGTAGTCGTTGACTTCCAGGATAATTCCTTCCCGATCGGCCATTACGTAGCTCAGGTTGGTGCGGGAGAGTAGTTCGCGCACCTGCTTCTGGCTGCGCTCCTCCACCAACTGCTGCGTGGCTTCCTGGTAAGACTGGTCCTGGGTGGTGTTGCGGAGCGTGAGCTGTACGCGAGGGCCGGAGGGCGTTTGTACCAAGTGCAGGGTCAGCCAGCCCGTGAGGGGTGTCCGGTCTACACGCTGGCCGTGCCAGGCCTGGGAGTGCATGGTGCCGGTGCGCGCCGTATCCCGTACGGCCTCGTACAGTTCTGCTTCTGAGGTCCAGCGGTCGGCGGGCGTGGAGTGGCCTACGGGCAAGGCAAACGCCATCAGGCCCGAGGCCAACAGCATTTCGCGGGAAATGCCTAGTAGGCCTAGAGCCGTTTGGTTGCAGTCTACTAAAGCACCGTGTTCATCATAGAGCAGCAGTGCATCGTAGGCTTGGTCGAATAAGGAACGGAACAAATCGGTGGGAGCGGAGGCCGTTGGCCTGACCGGTACCGGTTGAGATGACGAAGGAAGTCGAGTAGGCATTGCCAGGCATAGAAGGGCCGACCACCAATCGACCTGGAGAGGCGATGTGGCCGGCGCGCAGGATTTACTCCCTAAATTTGACGAAAATATCCCAAACTACCTGCCCCGATTCTCGTGGCCACTCCGAATGCCACCCCGCCTCGTCTTTACCGTCACGACCGACCTCAACTATGACCAGCGGATGCAGCGCATCTGCGGATCGTTGGTGCAGGCGGGCTACGAGGTGCTATTGGTGGGGCGGGAGTGGCCTACATCGAGGCCACTAACGAAGCAGCCGTACCAACAGCACCGGCTCCGGTGCCGGTTCCGGCGGGGCAAGCTTTTTTACCTGGAGTTCAACCTGCGGCTCCTGCTATTTCTGCTAGGCCAGCAAGCCGCTGCCTGGTGCGCCATCGATCTGGATACGGCCCTGCCCGTTTGGGCCCGTGCCCGCCTGGGAGGGCAGCCGTTTGTGTATGATGCCCACGAGCTGTTTACGGAAGTGCCCGAGGTGGTGGCGCGCCCGGCTGTGCAGCGGCTCTGGCGCCGGGTAGAGCGGTTCATTGTGCCCCGGGCTGAACTGGCCTACACCGTAGGCACGGCCCTGGCGCAAGTGTTTGAGGAACGCTACGGCCGTTCATTTGAGGTTATCCGCAACATCAGCCGGCTGGAGGAAACCGCGCTTAGTTCCGGCGCCAGGCCCCACGATGGCTACATCCTGTACCAGGGGGCTCTCAATGCGGGCCGAGGGCTGGAAATGCTGCTGAATGCCATGCCGCAAGTGCGCGCCAGGCTGGTGCTGTGCGGTGAGGGCGACCTTTCCGGAAGCCTGCGCTCGCAGGCCGAGGCGCTAGTCCTGTTGCAGAGCGGGCAGGTAGAGTTTCGGGGGTATGTGCTGCCGGCCGAGTTGCGCGAGATAACGCGCCGGGCGGCCGTGGGCGTGATGCTGCTCGAAAATCTGGGCCTGAGCTACTACTATTCCTTGGCCAATAAATTCTTTGATTACCTGCATGCCGGCGTGCCGCAGGTTGTCATTGATTTTCCGGAGTACCGGGCCCTGAACGAGCAGTACGACGTAGCCGAATTAGTATCGGCGCCGCTTACGCCAGCTACCATTGCCGCAGCGCTCAACCGCCTGCTGCCCGGCGGTGATGAGGCCCGCGTGCTGGAACTAACGGCACACTGCGCTCTTGCTCGCCAAGTGCTTAACTGGCAGCACGAAGAAACCCGCCTGATAGCGCTTTATGCGGCGCTGCCTGGCTGTACTTTACCTATTCCTGCCGTATGACCTTGCTAACCGACCTGCTCACGACCACTGAGTCCACCTTGCTGGTAATTTCGGGGCCTACCGCTGTGGGCAAAACGGACCTGTGCGTGCGCCTGGCCCAGCACCTGCACACCGAAATTGTGTCGGCCGATTCGCGGCAGTTTTTCCGGGAACTGACCATTGGTACCGCCAAGCCTACCCCGGAGGAAATGCAGGGCGTGCCACACCACTTCATCGATTCGCACAGCATTCAGGAAGAGTATAATGCTGGCCGCTTTGAGCAGGATGCGCTGTCCTTACTGCAGGAGCTGTTCAGAAAGCATCAGGTGGTTATCCTGACGGGAGGCTCCGGGCTGTATCTGAAGGCCGTTACGGAAGGCTTCGATGATATGCCGGCCGCGCTGCCCGAGGTGCGCGAACAGCTGCAGCAGGAACTGGCCGAAGGTGGCCTAGGGCCACTGGTAGATGAGCTGGCGCGCCTCGACCCTATCACGTATGACCGCATCGACCGCCAAAACCACCAGCGGGTGCTGCGGGCCCTGGAAATTTCGCGCTCAACGGGCCAGCCCTTCAGCAGCTTTCATGGCAAGAAAAAAGCTGCTGAGCGCCCGTTTCGCATCGTGAAGGTGGCCCTGAACCGGGAGCGGGAGGAACTCTACCAGCGCATCGATCAGCGCATGGATCAGATGCTGGCAGGTGGCCTAGAGGCTGAAGCGCGGGCCCTGTATCCGTTCCGCCACCACAACGCCCTCCAGACGGTGGGCTACAAAGAGCTGTTCGATTACTTCGAGGGTCACTATGACTATGCCGAAGCCGTGCGCCTGCTCAAGCGCAACTCCCGCCACTACGCCAAGCGCCAGCTCACCTGGCTCCGCCGCGACCCTGAGTACCACTGGATGCACCCAGCGGAGGTGAAGTGGTAGGCCAGTGCCAAACAACAACGGGACCGCTGACTAGTCAGCGGCCCCGTTGTTGTTTGGCACTGGCCTAGGCCTATACGCTTAGAATCTCCACCATACGCATGAAGCTCTGGTTGATCATCTTCTTCTTGTTGATAGTGTCGGTGAAGGGCGTGTACACCAGCTTGCGGTCCACGATGCCGGCCATCACGTTGCGCATGCCGTTCATGAGGCCCTCTACGCAGGCAATACCGATCTGGGAAGCCAGCATCCGGTCGGCGGCGGAAGGGGCGCCACCGCGCTGAATGTGGCCGATGATGGTTACGCGGGTATCAAGCTGTGGAATAGCGGCCTTCACCTGCTGGGCCACGGCGTGGGCGTTGCCTTCAAAATCGCCCTCGGCCACTACTACCAGGAACGAAGATTTGGAGCGTTTCCAGCCGCTGTGCAGCGTCTCAATCACGGCTTCCGTCGACATCTGGGTTTCCGGAATCATCACGATTTCGGCTCCGCCGCCAATGGCGCACGGAATGGCAATATAGCCGGAGTCGCGGCCCATAACTTCCACGAAGAAGCAACGGTCGTGCGAGTCAGCAGTATCCCGAATCTTATCAATGGCCTCCAGCGCCGTGTTTACGGCCGTATCGTAGCCAATAGTATAGTCGGTGCCGTAGAGGTCGTTGTCGATGGTGCCGGGGGCGCCTACGGTCGGGATGCCAAACTCCTGCTCGAAGATGGTGGCACCCGTGAAGGTACCGTTGCCGCCAATAGCTACTAGGCCATCAATGCCGTGGTTCACAAGCTGGTCGAACGCCTCCTGGCGGCCTTCCTTGGTCTGGAACTTCTGGCTGCGCGCCGATTTGAGGATGGTGCCGCCCTTCTGAATAGTATTGGCGACGGAAGCCGAATCCAGCTTCACAAACTCGCCTTTAATCATGCCGCTATAGCCGCGCATGATGCCATATACTTCAATGCCGTGGTAAACAGCCGTGCGCACAACGGCCCGGATGCAGGCGTTCATGCCCGGCGAATCGCCGCCGCTGGTGAAAACTGCAATGCGTTTCATAAGTTCTCTCTGTACTCTACTTCAACCAAACTGCCCAAAACGGGCGGCGCAAAGGTGGTAATTCTGGAGGGAAAGTAAAGCGCTTCTGACACGGAATCCACAGGAAACCGAAAGAGACTGACAAATCGGCTGTTTTTTTTCAGACTGCGTATGTGCATCTATTGCAATTAAGTGCCTCAGCCGGTATATTACCATCCTACCGCTGGCCGTTATAGACACCGGAAACCGTCCTTACTGCACCCTTGCGCAACCGTCTACTATTTAAGCCCCCACCCGTATGTTTGGTTTTTTTGAGAACGAGCAGATCAAGAAGGTTAAGAGCCATCTGATGAATCTCGCGGCGCTGGCCAAAGCCGATGGACACATCGACGAACGGGAAATGAGCTTTATAGTAGCAGTAGGCAAGAAAAATGGCATGCGGGCCGATGATGTACGCTCCATTGTGGGCAATGCCAGCGCCATCACCATGGTGCTGCCCGACAACGACTCCGAGCGCTTCGACCAGATTTTTGACCTCGTGGACATGATGCTGGCCGATGGCGTGGTAGACGACCACGAAATGGATTTCTGTATCGATATGGCCGCCAAACTCGGCTTCCGCAAAGCCATAGTAGGCGTGCTGGTTCGTAAGATATCCTTGGGTGTGAAAGACGGATTGCCCCGTGAGCAAATCAAAGAAGAAACGCAGAGCTTCCTGAACTACAACAACCTACAGGAAAACGAGTAACCTGCTCGTACGCCTGTTAATCTAAACCGAAACGCCCACCTGCTATATAGCAGGTGGGCGTTTCGGTTTAGATCGTTTCTAGAGACTAGTTTTCGCCTACCACAGCATCAATCGCGCGCAGCAAGGCAGCACAGGCCTCATCGATTTGCCCATTGGTGATGGTGAGGGGCGGGGCAATCCGAAGGGAGTTGTCGCAGAACAGGAACCAGTCGGTGAGGATGTGCTCCTGCCAGAGGGCGTGGTCGATGATGGGCTTGAGCACCTCAAACGAGTCAAACTCCACGGCCATCAGCAGGCCACAGCCGCGCACATCCCGAATGGCTGGGTGCACCAGCTGCCGCCGGAACCGGGCCGCTTTCTCGGCCAGGCCAGCCAGCAGGTTTTCCTCCTGAATAACCTGCAGGGTAGCCAGGGAGGCCGCGCACGAAACCGGGTGGCCGCCAAACGTGGTGCAGTGGCCTAGAATAGGGTTGGTCTTGAAACCCGACATGATTTCCTGCGAGGAAATAAAGGCCCCAATCGGCATGCCGCCGCCCATGCCTTTGGCCGTCAGGAGAATATCCGGCTCAATACCGAATTGCTCGAAAGCCCAGAAGGTGCCTGTGCGGCCGAAGCCACACTGAATTTCATCCAGAATCAGCAGAGCCCCCATTTCGGTGCAGCGTTGGCGCAGCGCTTCCAGGTAGCCTGGCGCCGGCACGCGCACCCCGGCTTCGCCCTGCACCGTCTCGATGACCACGGCCGCGGTATGGCGGTCGATTAAAGCTAAGTCCTCGAAGTTGTTGTGGCGGAAGTGGCCTACACCGGGCAGCAGCGGCCGGAAGCTGTTCTTGAAGCTCTCGGAACCCGTGATGCTGAGGGCGCCGTGAGTGGAGCCGTGGTAAGCGTTGTGGCTGGAAAGTAGGCCGGTGCGGCCGGTGTGGCGCTTGGCCAGCTTGAGGGCGCCTTCCACGGCCTCGGTGCCGGAGTTCGTGAAATACACGTTATCGAGGTGCGGCGGCAGCGTTTCGTGCAGAGCCTGCGCCAGTTGGGCGGGCGGGGCCTGCACCAGCTCGCCGTACACCATCAGGTGCAGATACTTATCTAGCTGATTATGAATTGCCTGTAGCACGCGGGGGTGGCGGTGGCCTACGTTGCTCACGCCAATGCCGGAAATCAAATCGAGGTAGCGCTGGCCTTCCGGGCCGTACATGTACACGCCTTCAGCCCGCTCAATTTCAAGCAGCAATGGAAAGTCGGAGGTTTGAGCCTGGTGGCGCAGGAAAAGCTGGCGGGGGGTAAGCATACACGAACAACAAAATGGGGCCGCAAAGGTACGCCGGAAGCGCCAGGTGGCCTAGCACGGTACCAAAGGCGCCGTAGGCCTGCAGGGGGCACGTGCAACAAAAAAGCAGCTGCCCAAGGCAGCTGCTTTTTATAAGAAGTCCAAATGAGTGTTATTAGTTATCGAGCTGGCCGCTAGGCGTGAAGCTGCGCCCGGCTCCGCCGCGGCGGTCGGCTACGCGCTTGATGACCTCGCGCGTAAATTCCCGCTCGGCGCCATAGAGCTTGCCTACCTGCCGGATGCTCAGGATCTTCTGGAACTTCCCGAAATACTCTTTTTCCAGCTTTACTTCCTGCTCGCGCAGGTCCATGGCCTGGCCTAGACCATCCTTGATCTGCTGATCGGAGAGGGCATCGAGGTTGGTGGTCCGCAGCTGGCGCATCTGGCGGTTCAGCTCGCGGCGCTTGGTGCTGAAGTCGTTGTAGACGGGCCAGAACTTCTGGGCCTGGTCCTGGGTCAGCGAAACTTTTTCGGTGATATAAGCAATCTTGGCGTTTTCGAGCTGGTTTAGACGGCCCTGTCGGGCGGCAGGCGTCTGGGCACTGGCCGACCAGGATACCGTGGCCAGCAGCAGAAACGCCCAGAAGCTACGGAGGAGGTATTTCATAGGAGAAAGGGAGAACATGTTCTAGAAATAGGTTTCGTCGCTGGGTTGGGCATCCAGCGCATCCTGCAGCTCCGCGGGCGAGGCCTGCAGGTAAGCATCGGGCGTAGCCAGCGCGGGCGAGGCTACTTCAGCCAAATCAGTGAGGGTTACGCGCTGCTCGCTGGCCAGCAGATACTGTACCATCTCGGCCTGGGGCACGGCCGCCAGCGAGGCCACCGAATAGCGTGGGATAGGAGTGGAAGACGGCTGATTCAGGAAAAAGGATGCCGCAAAACCACCCAGCACTACGGCCGAGGCCAGGGCCGTGCGCACGGGCGCCGAGAGCTGCTGCAGCCAGCCCCAGGAGCCCGCCAGGCCAGGAGCAGCGTCGGGCTGCACCCGCGCCATCACGCGCATTGGTAGCTGCTCGAAGTACCGTTCCGGGGGCGGAGCCAGGGGCTGCGACCGGCGCTTGTGGTCATCCAGATGAAAAGGAGTGTTCATATTGCTTAGAGGCGACCGAGGCCGCGAAGTTTAATCACGGGCGGGATCTTCCGTCACGTATTGTTCAATTTTTTTCACGGCATGATGATATGAAGCCTTTAGGGCCCCAACGGAGGTACCCGTGATTTCCGACATCTGCTCGTAGGTAATTTCGTCGTAGTACTTCATGTTGAATACCAGCCGCTGCTTATCAGGCAGGCGCAGAATGGCTTTCTGCAGGCGCAGTTCAATATCATCACCGGCCAGGCCAGGGTCGGCCTCTACTTTGGCCGACAGCTCGGGGCCGATGTCGTGGATGGGCAGGAAAAACTTGCGCCGCTTGGAAGCCAGAAAGCTCAGGCACTCGTTGGTGGCAATGCGGTAAATCCAGGTGTACAGCGAAGCATCCCGCCGAAAATTCGCCAGGTTGTTCCAGACTTTTATAAAGACGTCCTGGGTGAGGTCGTCGGCGTCGTCGTGGTCGATGACCATTTTGCGCACGTGCCAGTACACCTTCTGCTGGTACTTGCGCACCAGCTGGTTGAAGGCCACGTTGCGGGCGGCGGGGTCATCGAACTTGGCGAGTATCTCCTGATCTTCCAAGCAGGGGGAGCGAGTTAGGGCGGCGGGTTGTGCTGGGTTAGAGCAGGGAGGTGGCCTAGGGTTTAATGGGCTGAAGAAATCAACCCAGAAAAATGCTGACGCAGCAAGATAAATGTTTCCCAGGCGCACGCATACTTGTAGTGCAGGTGCCCAACGAGCGTGGCGTATGCCAATACCTGCTATTCCAGATCGTATCTGGGGTAGCAGGTATTGGCATACGCCACGCTCGTTGGGCAGTTTCTACTCAGCGCTGCTCCTGAAATGAGCTGTCTTTTGGGCTGACCCCAGCCCAATGTTTCTGAGCGCCTTCACCAGTAGAATGCCCAAGTACTATCAGAGGGTAGGGAGCACCAGTACCGGCAACGTACTACGCCGCAGCAGCTGCGCCGTGATGCTGCGATGGAACACCTCGCCCAGCCAGGTATGCGGCCTAGCGAAGACAACCAGCATCTCCGCCTGCAGTTCAGCTGCTGCGTGCAGAATACCATCCGTGGGGGCTTCGCCGCGCACTTCGTAGAGGCTGTTATCGGTGAGGTGCCCGAACAGGCCGGTATCCTGAGCTGCTTGCAGGCCTACATCGGCGTGGGAAGGGCCATCGTGCCCGGTTACGTGCACAACGGTGGAGGTGAGCGGCAAGGATTTCAGCCAATCCTGCAGGGCGTCGGTAGTGGCCCTGAGAGAAAAGGGCTGCTCGTCGGTGGCTGCTACCACGCGCTGGGGCGGTGGCGACTGCTGCCAGGTTTGCGGCACTAGCAGCAGGGGGTAGTGCGACTCTTCCAGCAACGTAGCGGCCTGGTTAGGCTCCAGCCTGTTGAATATCCCGGCGCTAGCAGGTTCCTCGCGGCCCAGCACCAGCAGCACCGGCCTATACCGACGGGTTACTTCTGATACGGTTTCGGCCAGGGTATTCACGGACACTTCTACTTCGGCGGGCACCGGCAGCTGTTGCATCTGGAGCTGCAGTTGCGCCCTTACCTGCCGCTGATTTTCGGCCGAGGAAGGGGCGCCCACTATCTCCACCTCCGAAACCAACAACGGATCCTGATACACATGCACCAGTACTACGCGCCCGTGGGCTTGCTGGGCAAGTTGCGCAGTATAGGCAAGCGCTGCATCGGCAGCGTTGGAGAGGTCCGAGAAAACAACGAAAACCGGTTCCATACCAATTGAAGGTTAAGCCGGCAGTGTGCCGGCGAGTGAGGACAGGGGGAATTGTGGTTTGAACCAGCCGTTTTCGGGCTGGAGAAGCAGCTGACGTGCAGGCCCAGGTAGGTGCGCCGCTCCCAGAAAAGCCAGATGTGTTGGTAAGCCATGCGGGTTGGGGCAACCCAGCAGAACTACTCTGCCAAAACGAATGGTAGAGCAGCTTAAAGCTTGCTGAAATTCTCCTTCCAATCCATGACCAGCATCAAGCAACAACTATGATACATATCAGGAAAAGAGCGAGATAAGTACGCCTGCAGTTACTTTCTGGGTGCGTCCTTCATGGCCACGGTGCCAGTAAGTGAACAGGCAACTTTGGGTAGCCAGTTAAGAGAAGAAGGGGCTAGGGTAATCTGCATCTGCGGGGAGCAAGGGCAGCAGGCGTGAGATTCCCGTAAGGTCCAGCGCATCGCGGAGCTCAACGGGCACGCCGGCCATGAAGAGCTGTAGACCAGCGGCTTCCATGCGGTCAGAATGCAGAAGCAGGCAATGTTGCGCTCTGAAGTTAAGTTGTGTCAGTTGGTCGCACACCAGCCAAATGCGTTTAATGCCCCTAACTAAACAGGTGCTGAGAGCTTGCTCAAGAAGCGTGACATCGTTCCCATTCTCACAAGCTCCGCAAAGACGAATAAACGTCTGCTCAGGATGAAACTCTTGATAAATATTCATGACGCAGGGCTGCTACAGCACCAGCTGGACTATAAAAATTGAGGGTGCAGATGGAAAATTCTTACTTCCTTAATTTAACATAATTCTATGAATTTTAATAACTTAATCACTAAGTATGCGAAGCGAATAGCCGCAGTTGAGCATGGTTCAAGCTAGCAACCCAGCTCAGTAGTGCCTGCTTGCCGGTCCCTTGAAAGGGGCCTAGCGCTGGTCAGTGAGTTTTCTCCCTCAAAAGGTTGAGCACTTGGTGCCCAGGGCCGGCGTATACTGGCTTAGCGTAAGGCTGAGGCATCAGTGCGGCAGTTTGCGGCGCGCTTGCGGTTGCGGAAAGTCCAGAATGGGCCGCACCAAGAACCGATACAGCCGTTGGGCCACTTGCCTTAGTAAGGTTTTGGTTGTCCGGCTCGCGTGGTTTTCCGGCTGCATGCGCACGAGCCGGCCCAAGCCGGCGGCCAGCTTGCGGGCAGCAAGCCGCAGCCGTTTGCGCAGTTGCCTTGTGTGGGTTTGGCTCATTCTGCTGAGAGTGGCCTACAAAGCCCTATTTCGTTCACCTTCGAATAAAAGTCAGGCCGTTCAGAACGGCAGCGCGTTTCCTGTTGATCCGCGCGTTGGGCGAAGTGGCCCATGTACATCCGGTTCCTAGGTCCAGGGCACCAGAAGGGGCACGAGTTCAGCGAAAAAAACGGTGAGGAGCCCGCCGGGTGGCCTACCGGGGGTGCATGCCGCGCTGATAGAAGCCTGCCAGGGCCAGCAGGGCAATCAGCATAATAGGCAATAGAAGGATGGGGGAGAGCATAGCACAGAACTTCAAAGCGGGAAAATCAGGACAGAGGTAATATGTTCTGAAAGAACCAGTAACACACTGATTAAAATCGTTTTATCAGATGATTTTTGTTCTTGATTTCTTGCTGCAAAGTGCTGGTTGAGTAGCCGGGCTGGTGGCCGCTTGTGGAACAGATGGGCTGGGCGCGCTACCTCAATTGCAAAAACGCTACCGCAGAAGCCGCAGCCCGTTGGCTGCAGGGCTGGTGGTTTGCAGAACAAGCAACCGCACTTCTGTTGCGGCGGCAGTTCGCCTAGGCCAGCTCTCTGCCTCCGGGTTTGCCGAAAGGGCTAGCGGCTAGTGCTGTAGGCCACTCCCACGGTTACGTTGGTATTGTCGGGGAAGCGGCCTTCAATCACGCGGCTTTCGTGGGTGTAGTTGTAGCTGAAGTTCACGGAGAACTTGCGTGGTAGTTTCAGGGCCAGGGTGGTGAGGTTGCTGAAACGGTAGTCGCCGAAATCCACCACCGAAGGCTGGTAGAAAGTGAGGGAGCTGAACGTGAACACGCTGCGCGAGTAGGCCACTTTCAGGCGGGCCGAGTTGCGGGTGGTGAGGCGGCTGGTACCGTCGCGGAAGTTGGTTTTCTCCCGAATGATAAGGTTGCTCACCGAGACTTCGCGGCCCAGCGAGTCGGAGTAGAAGGCCCAGCCAGGCCCCGCGCCCAGCTGCACACGGCTGGTGATGCCGCGCAGGTTGCTGATTTCAAAACCACCCAGCGCGTACGCCCGGAAACGGCCCTTGTAGTAGTAGGGAGTAGCGTTGAGCAGCAATTCCCGCTCCTTCAGAAACCCATCCTGCTTGCCATAAATAAAGCTGCCACTCATTGGCAAGCCGTAGTGCAGGCCTCGCGTAAACGTGACGGTGTGCGCCGTGGAAAGCAGCGTCCGGCTCACGCCACCGCGGCTGTAAGCGCCCGTCAGCTGGCCTGTGTACACAATGAGCGTGGTGTCGCGCTGTTGTTGGTTTTGGGCTTTGGCCGTGGGGGAGAGGCCTAGCAGAAACAACGAGCAGGAGAGTAGCAGGTACAGAAGGCGCATAGGCTATAGGGCTACGAAAAGCGGCAGAAGCACAAGTATACGGCCCGATTTTTTGGGGTGCGCGCTATTGTCGAGTACAGGAATATTCAGATATCCCTACTTTTAGCCGTCCATCACGCTACCAGCACCCGATATGAGCAGTATGATTCAGTTCGTGGCCAACCACGACGACCTTTCCACCGACAAAGGGTTTCAGTTCAAATTCTACTGCGACAAGTGCCGCAACGGCCATATGTCCAGATTTCAGCCGAACAGCATCGGTATTGCGGGCGAGCTGATGCGGGCCGCTGGCAGCCTGTTTGGCGGCAGCTTTTACGATGCCGGCAACGCGGCTTACCACGTGCAGCGCGCCATTGGCGGCAAAGCCCATGATGCAGCCCTGGACAAAGCCGTGCAGGAGGGCAAGCAGTACTTCAAGCAATGCACCCGCTGCGGCAGCTGGGTGTGCCCCGACGTGTGCTGGAACCACAGCGCTAGCCTCTGCGAAACCTGCGCCCCCGACGAGCAAGAGGAGTTAGCGTCCCAACAGCGCCAAGCCGCCAGCGAGCAAATCCGAACGAAAACGCGGGAGCAGGATTATACTAAAGAGCTTGATTTCCTCAATACCAGTGGCCTAGTGCAATGCCAGAGCTGCCAGACTAAGCTGGCACCCGGCCAGAAGTTTTGCCCCAACTGTGGCACGCCCAGCGTCGTGGCCCAAGCCAAGGAAAAATTCTGCGTGGGTTGCGGTAGTAGCATGAAGCCTGATCAGAAGTTCTGCGCTGATTGCGGGAGTAAGCAGTAGGCTGCTGTCAATGACAAAGCTAAGCTGCCTTTCTCTAGGCCTGTGTTTGACACTGCTAACCTCATCGGTCATGGGAAGTGAAAAGTGGTTCTATGTCGACAAGAATGGACAAAAAGTAAAGTAACTATGTGGCTTTAGCGTGTCGGCAGCATATAACATGGCCCCGGCTGCGTCAAGCAACTGGGGCCATGTTATATGCACTCAGCCAGTAGGTACTCCCGGTGGGCAATTGCCTTTTCCAGGGTCTACACTGCCTTTATTTAGTTGAAGCCAGGAAGGTATAGTATCTTATTTTGTATATATTTATCCTGATGGCCTTGCAAGCGCGACGGGCACGCTGAGGAGGAGTGCAGCGTCCTTAAAAACCGATTATACTTGATGACAGAAGGGATGAAGGAGAAGCGCTTTTCCAGGTATAGCAGGTATTGTGTAGTAATTCTGACCGTGGCTATTTGGGCGCTTTTGGCCTGGAGCCATTTCCATAGAGGGGTACCTAGTCACCATTTCCTGGCACAGAAAGAGATGCCTGCCATTTCCAATTGGTGGGGTGGGGTTTTGCTTCCATTGCTTACTTGGCTTCTATTGCACCGCGTGCAAAAGAAAGCCTTTCATAGGGGAAGCTCTTATTCCTTATTGCGCGTGGGTTATGGCTTTGCCGGCGCTTTGTTATTTGGCATTAGCATTTCCGTGCTGTTTACCCTCGGTATGCCTGATTTAGCAGGTAATTTGATGATAGCCCTATTCGTATTTGCCTTCTTCTTTCCGATTTATCGTTCTGAATGCCTGCTTGGGTTTGTGCTTGGGATGACGTTTACCTTTGGGGCCGTGCTGCCCACCCTAATAGGTGCTTTGTTAGGGCTAGTAGGCTTGGTGCTGCACGCCTATATCCGGCCTACCGTCTTGTATGTCGTTTCAAAACTTGCATTTCTACTCCGGTTAAGGAAGTACAAGCCTAAGCCATAACAAAGGAATCTGATGTGACTCAGGCCCTGCCTGAAAATCAAAATGGCCCCGGCTGCACTGAGCAACCGGGGCCATTTTGCTATCTGCTCAGCCAGTAATTACTTCCGACGAGCCATTACTTTCTCCACGGCCGCTACAATGGCGGTTTCGTTGAGCTTATACTTCTCCATCAGCTGGTCGGGCGTGCCCGATTCGCCGAAGGAGTCGTTTACGGCCACCATTTCCAGGGGCAGCGGCTCCTCACGGGCCAACAACTGTGCCACGGAGTCGCCTAGGCCACCGTTCATCTGATGCTCCTCGGCCGTTACTACGCAGCGCGTCTTGCGCGCCGATTCCAGAATCAGCTGGGCATCGAGGGGCTTGATGGTGTGAATGTTAATGATTTCGGCGTTGATGCCTTTCTCGGCCAGCAGCTTGCCGGCCAGAATGGCCTTCCACACCAGGTGGCCGGTAGCGAAAATGCTTACGTCGGTGCCTTCATTCAGAACAATGCCTTTGCCGATTTCAAACTCCTGATCGGCGGGAGTGAAGTTAGGCACTACCGGGCGGCCGAAGCGCAGGTATACGGGGCCTTCGTGGTCGGCAATGGCGATGGTAGCGGCTTTGGTCTGGTTGTAGTCGCAGGGGTTGATAACGGTCATGTGGGGCAGCATCTTCATCATCCCGATGTCTTCCAAAATCTGGTGCGTGGCGCCGTCTTCACCCAGCGTGAGGCCCGCGTGGGATGCGCAGATCTTCACGTTCTTGTTGGAATACGCAATGCTCTGCCGAATCTGGTCGTAGACGCGGCCCGTGCTGAAGTTGGCGAAGGTGCCCGTGAACGGAATCTTACCCCCGATGGTCAGGCCCGCGGCCAGGCCCATCATGTTGGCCTCAGCAATGCCCACCTGGAAAAACCGCTCGGGGTTGTCCTTGATGAAGGCATCCATCTTGAGCGAGCCAATCAGGTCGGCGCACAGGGCTACTACGTTGGGGTTGGTTTTGCCCAGCTCCTGCAGGCCCGCGCCAAAGCCGCTGCGGGTGTCTTTCGATTCGGTGTAGGGGAAGTCTTTCATGCTATTGGTAGGTTGGGAGTGTGTCGTTTTGTTTTATCCGTCATGCTGAGCGCAGCCGAAGCATCTTGTGTACTGAATAGACTACTATCAAAATTGAATCTTGTCACGCTGACAATAGCCTCTTCCGCCACCGCTCATGCAGCTTTCATATTTTTTTCTTCCGATGATACTAGTATAGATTGTATCGCTACCCGAAATAACCATTCGAACCCTAGGTGCATCAGAATTGATTATTTCTGCTGTTTTATCAGCCTTATGACATTTCGGACAGATAAAGTGCCCGAATAGACTCTTTCTCAAGGTGAGTGGAAATGAGAACCTTGCCTCTGTACTATTCGCTGCTACGGAACCTATATATAAAGTGTCAGTACCGATACCCTGATGCAAGAACAGATCGGCAGGGGCGTCCAGAGTAGGTAAGGTATACTCGTCTTGCATGCCTGCCTGACCGCTAAAGCGTTGCTTAGTTATGGAATTTACCGCCCATAATTCATGGTGCCCAACTCGATGCGGGGAGGAAAAAGTAACCTTGACTATGAGGCCAGACTTTGCACTAATTGCTGCACTGGCCAGCATTACGATAAGGAAAAGCCACATCTTCCTCATTTCCCGAAAATGCTGACCGAGCTGGTTTGACTCGGCCGGATGGTGAAGTTGCGGACATCGGTAAATTGGCTGCCGGTAGCCGTTTTCGTGCGGAACACGAGGCGGTAGGCCCCCGGCTGCATCGGCAGGTTTACCTTGCTGCTGCCGCCATCGGGCAGGTTGTGCACCCACGTCTGCGACTCATCATTGTTGAGCCGGTAGATGCTGCCATAGCCTTTCAAATCCGTCACGATGTTCAGGATGCCGGGCGTTTCATACGTCACACTCGTTTCCTGCCCCTGCTTCACCGTGATGCGCTTCGTCTGCCGGGGCAGCGTCAGTAGCTCCACCTCATAGTCGCCGGCCAGTAGCTTTTGCCGACTCCCGAAGGGCAGGGCTACTACCGTGGCGGCGTTGCCGCGGGCCCGCACTACTGCTTGCACCGTGCCGTAGGGGTTAGGGGAGATATTCGGGTTTTGGAGCCAGAGCGTGCCTTGGGGTGTTTTGTAGGCCAGTACATTAGCCTTGCCGGCCCGGATGGGCAGATTTTGCTGCCGTACCGGGGGCACAGTATTAATCACAAGGTCGTAGCTCTGCAGGGCGTCGATGCTGAGCACATCGGGCTTGCCCTGGGCGTCGCGGTAGTGGATGTAGTTGTATTCCGGCTGCTCCGTGATGTTGTTGATGAACGTCATGTTCACGTTCGACTCCACGGGGCGGCCGGCTTCATCCGTCAGGTTCACGGCCACGGTGGTTTTGGCCAGCGTTTGGGCTACTACATCATTGAGGATGTTGCGGAAGGTCTTCACATCGGCCGCGTTGTAGTACTGGCCTAGGCACTCCAGCTGTCGGCCAAAGTCCCGCTCGGCGCCAATCCCAATCACAAAGGGCTTCAGAAACACGTGCTTCCGCTGCAGTGCTACGGCCGTAGCACACGGGTCGCCCTTGCACGATTCCAGCCCATCGGTAATCAAAATCAACACGTTGCGCGCCGATTTATCCGCCGGAAAGTCGGCGGCCGACTGGAGCAGAGAGTATGTGATGGGCGTGTTGCCTTTGGGCGCAATGGCTTTGAGCTTCGCCTTGATGGCCGAAGCGTTTTTAGGCGCAAAAGCCACTTCCAGCCGCGAGTCTTCGCAGTTGTTCTCTGATTTATCGTGCAAGTGCCCATACACCCGCAAGCCCAGTTCCAGGTTTGGGTAGGCATTGAGCGAATCGACCATTTTAGCCAGCAGGCTCTTGGCCACGTCCATGCGCGGGCGCCCTTCCCAGGGGGCCAGCATAGAACCCGACGCATCCAGCAGAAACAGGATGCGTGTGGTGCGTGGTTGCGCAGGCGGCACGTTTTGGGCACGACTGGGTATTGCCAGCCAAACCAAGGCTAGCAATACCCAGTAGCGTACCCAAAACATGCGTTTTCTCATGCTATTCTACTTGCGCAGTTTGATTAGATGGGCTAGTGGGGGCTTCTCTTTTTACAAAAATCCCCATCAAGGCAATAATCAAAACAACTGACCCTATGAGGGTTAGTGATTTAGTTTTGTTTGACTTGTTAAGAGTCGCATATGCAAGTCCTAGTGCCACAACCGCTGCTCCGATAGCAGCGCATAGGCTAGCCACATCTCCAAAAGAGTCTCGGATAGCCATAGGAATAGATACTATCCAAAGGGTCATTATGACACCTTTGTAAGTCTGAGGCTCAAAAAGCTGTTTCATGACTTTTATTGCCTGCTAGTAGTCGCCGGCTTCTTCTACCATCAGCTGCTGCAGTGCTTTCTCCAGCTGCTCATCGTTCGGAGCTACGCCGTGCCACTTGTGCGAGCCCATCATGAAGTCAACGCCGAAGCCCATTTGCGTGTCCATTAGCACCATAATCGGCTGCCCCTGGCCTAGCAACGACTGGGCTTCTTCGAGAGTGGGGAGGAGCTTTTCGAGGTCGTTGCCGTCGGTTTCCAGCACGCGCCAGTTGAAGGCTTCGAACTTGGCGCGCAGGTCGCCTAGGCCACCAATCTTTTCGGTGGGGCCGTCAATCTGCTGGCCGTTGCGGTCAACGAAGGCAATGAGGTTATCTACTTTGTGGTGCGGCGCGTACATGGCCGCTTCCCACACCTGGCCTTCTTCCAGCTCGCCGTCACCCATGAGCACGAACACGTTGCGGTCGTCGCCGTTGAGCTTTTTAGCCTGCGCCGCGCCCACAGCCACGCTCAGCCCCTGGCCTAGCGAGCCCGAAGCCACCCGGATACCGGGCAGATGCTCGTGGGTAGCGGGGTGGCCCTGCAAGCGCGAGTTCAGCTTACGGAACGTAGCTAGCTCACTCACTGGGAAGTAGCCCGAGCGGGCCAGCACGGAGTAAAATACGGGCGAGATGTGACCGTTCGAGAGGAAGAAAAGGTCCTGGCCTACGCCGTTCATATCGAAGGGCTGGGGCGTATGCTTCATTACCTTGAAGTACAGGGCCACCAGCAAATCGGTGCAGCCCAGCGAGCCGCCGGGGTGGCCGGAGTTTACGGCGTGCACCATGCGCACGATGTCGCGCCGCACCTGGGCAGCAATCTGTTTCAATTCGGCCACCGACTTGGTGGCGGTAGGCGTGTGCGTTTCAGCAGAAGCGGCGAAAGACGAGTCCTGGGCCATACGAGTTATTGGAGTTTGATGGGGTGACAAAGGTAGGAAGTGGGGGTACAAAAAAGCCCCGCCGAAACGGGCGGGGCTCTTGATATTACAATATTACAGCAGCTGCGCCGCGTGATTCTTGGTATCGACTTTCGTGATGACTTTTTCGATCAGGCCCTGCTCATCAATCAGGAAGGTATAGCGCATGGTACCCATGTACTTGCGGCCATACATAGATTTCTCCTGCCACACGCCGTAGGCCTCTACCAACTGCTTGTCCTCGTCAATGAGCAGCGGAAACGGCAGCTCATACTTAGTGGCAAACTTCTGGTGCGACTTCTCGCCATCGATGCTCACGCCCAGCACCTGGATGCCGGCGCTCAGCAGGCTCTGGTAGTTGTCGCGGAGGTTGCAGGCCTGGGCCGTGCAGCCGCTGGTGTCGTCTTTGGGGTAGAAGTAGAGAGCCACTTTGCGGCCGGCGTAGTCGGCGAGGCGGTGGGTGGTGCCGTTCTGGTCTTTTGCTTCGAAGGCCGGAGCCTGGTCGCCAACTTGAGGTAGAGCCATTGCGCAGTTGTTTGCGCGAAGGTAGAACGGAAATCCGGAAGGTATAGCGCAAACTTTATACTCTTCTAGGCCACCTCATATGTCCCTGCATGAGTAGCCGGCTTTGCGCCATCACCCGCTATGGCTTCCCGGCCATCGGCTGCGGAGTATAGATCAGGTTATCAACCGGGAAGCCCAAGTTGCGGGCGTGGGCCACCAGTCGGTCCCGGATGCTGCGGTCGAGGTGAGGCTTGCGGCTGAGTATCCAGAGATTTTTGCGGCTTGGCTCACCTACCAGCGCATACTGGTAGTCGGCGTAATCGAGGTCCAGCACCCAATAGTCGCCGGTGAAAGGCCAGAAGAAGCTCACTTTGAGCTTGGCGTTGGTTTCATCCACGGGGTAGGCTGTGCCTTTGGCCGTTTCTACCGGGCCTTCTAACCCTTCTTTATGGCAGGTGTTGAGCACGTCTACTTTGCCATCGGGCCGCATTTTGTACGTGGCCGTTACGTGCTGGCAGCCTTTCTCATAGCGGGTTGGCAGGCGAGCTACCTCGTACCACAACCCCCGGTATTTGTGCAGATCAACGTGCGCCACAGTGGGCAGGTAGGGGTGCGTTTTGCGGCGCGCGTAGGTGTAGGCTGCCACACCGGTGGCTACCGTAGCAGCAAGGGCCGTGAAAAGAGTCGGGCGGCGGCGTTTGAGTAGATTGGCCATAGTGTGGAAGCTGGTAATGAATAGATAGGGGCTGTACGCGCCGGGCTGGTCTACGGATACAGGCGCGGGTGGCGGTAGGTGGCCTAGAGATCCTGAAAATATGGAAATGCCTATCTTTCACCTACTCGCGTACTATCTATTTCATCGGGCTAGCTCAGCAGTTGGCCGCAACCATCGGAATCGTTATGGAAAAGCATCTCACGGGTAAAACAGCGCTGGTGACGGGGGCCGGCTCCGGAATTGGCAAAGCCATTGCGCTCCTCTATGCGCAACTGGGAGCCAGCGTGATGGTATCGGATATCGACGAAGCGAAGGGGCGGCAGGTAGCACAAGAAATAACTCAGTCGGGCGGACAGGCCCGGTTCTACCGCACCGATGTCAGCGACCCAGCCCAGTGCGAGGCGCTGGTGCAGGAAACCATAGCGGCTTTCGGCCAGCTGGATATGGCCTGCAACAACGCAGGCATTGGCGGCGAGTTGAACCCCGTAGGCGAGTACAGCCTGGAAGGATGGAAGAAGGTAATTGACATCAACCTGAACAGCGTATTCTTCTGCCTCAAGTATGAGCTGGCGGTTATGAAGACCGGTGGCAGTATTATCAATATGGCGTCTATTCTAGGCCAGGTAGGCACTCCGCACTCGGCGGCCTATGTAGCGGCAAAGCACGGCGTAGTGGGTCTCACGCAGGCTGCTGCTCTAGAATATGCGCCCCAAGGCATCCGCATCAATGCGGTTGGGCCAGCCTACATCGATACACCGTTGCTTGGCGGACTGCCTCCTGAGCAGAAGCAGCAATTGGTGGCTTTGCACCCCCTCGGCCGCTTAGGTCGCTCGGAGGAGGTAGCAGAACTCGTCATTTGGCTCAGCTCCGATAAAGCATCGTTCGTAACGGGCTCCTATTACCCTGTAGATGGCGGCTACCTAGCCAGGTAGCGGCTGGGTAAGAGCGACTAGGAATAAAAGAAGGCCGACCTCCTAACGAGGTCGGCCTTCTTTTTTTGGCTTCCTAAGTGGCCTACAGCGTGAAGCTGAGGGTTTTTTCGTTGCCTGCTTGGTCGGTAATGTGCAGGGTGGCGGGGCCGCGCAAGGCGGGGCCAAGCTTGTCGTCGCGCTCCGTGAACAGCGTGGAGTTTTTGTGCTCAAACCGAAGCAACCGGAACTGTCCGTTCACCTCTAGCTTATAGCTGGCCAAGCCCGAAAGGTCGTCGCCGACTTTGAATACAAGGCCTGCCGCGCCCTTGCTGATCAGGCGGGCAGAGGGCGCAATGGTATCCGTGAGAATGCGGAACTGGCCGAAGGTTTTGATGTTGGCCGAGATGGTGTTGCCGTCCCATTTGCCGCCTACGTAGGCCTTGCCACCTTTGGCAGTTACGCCATAAATAGCCGAGCGCACCTTGTCGGTCACTTCCGTTTCGGGCTTGAGCGTGAGACGCAATGTTTCGTAGAGCGGCGTGCGGGGCATATGCACCGTCCAGAGGCCAGCCTTGTAGCTCGTCTGGACATAGAGCGTGTCGAAAAGCGTTTTGGGCTTGAAACCCAGGTTCATGGTGGCGGTGGCAAAGCTGAAGTCTTGGCCCGAAGGAATCAGCGCTTGCCGATCAAACAGTTTGGTGATGCTGCCAAACTGCATGGAGTCGGGCCGGCCGGCGCGAAGATCGTAGAGGTACACGTTCTGGCTTTGCTGGGTGTAGCTGGGCTTGAGCGTAAGGCGACGGTCACCCTTGTACAGCGTCAGGTTGCCGCCCACGGCGGCCGTGTCTGGGTCAGCCACGGTGGCTACCAGGAGGTTGCGGCTCACATCGTAGCGCAGGGCTGGCGTTTTCACGGCCGCCGAGCGAGTTTTGGTGTAGGCCGGTTGCTGGCCGCGCAGCACAAAACGCAAGGGCGTCATGTTGCCGTAGGAGTCCGCCATCCTGACTTCCACGTTGTAGAGTTTGCCATCCTCCACACGTAGTCGGCCTTTCGAGGGGCCAGTGGTATAGATGCTCAGGTCGTTGCCGTCGTCCACGAAGAGCTTTTCCATGAGACGGCCGTTCATAAAGCGCCACTCATAATCGGTGTGGCGGTTGATCTGGCGGGCACCCTCCGGAAACGGAATGTCATCGACAACGTGCGAGTACAGCGGTTGCCCATTCACGAGCACATCCACTTTCTGGAAGCCGTACTTGTTCCAGACCACATCAAACCGATCAAAGCCCTGCAGCAACAGGCCAACGGTGCCATAGCCCGGTATCGTATCGGCCCACACGTAACCGCCGCCGTTGGGCAGTGCCGCGCCCTTCGGCACAAAAACCTGCTTGCCAAATTTGCCTTCTACGCGAGCATCAATGCTGAGCGGCTCTACGGCAAACGCCTGTAGAATTGGCGCCACATGGTCCTGGATTTCCGGGAAGCCGCCCCACTGCAGCGGGTTCAGCTGGTGGTCTTGGGCGGTGCGTACCTCCCAGTGCACGTGCGGGCCCGCCGAGCCACCCGTGTTACCGGATAAGGCCACCACTTCGCCGCGCTTTACCGGAAACTGGTCGGGCTTGAAAAACAGCTCCAGCTCGTAGGTCTGCTTCTCATACTGCTGGCGCCGCAGCTCCTCCGCTACCGGCCCCCGGAAGTGGTTTAGGTGGCCGTAAACAGTCGTCAGGCCGTTGGGGTGTGTGATGTAGAGCACGTTGCCGTAGCCAAAGCTGCTCTGCTTCAGGCGCGACACGTAGCCATCGGCCGAGGCATACACTGGCAAATCTACGCGGCCATCGGTCTTGATATCGAGGCCGCCGTGGAAGTGGTTGGGGCGTAGCTCGCCCATACTGGCGGCCAAGTAGTTGGGCTGGCCAGGCTTGATGGGGAACAGAAAATAGCCCTTTGGTACTGCCGGAACGGCATCGGGCGGAGTAGTGGAGGCCGGTTTCGGCTTGGCCGAAGAATCAGGCTCCTGGCCGCCGCAGGAAACGGGCTGGAGGCCTAGCAGGAGCAGGAAAGGCAATGTCAGGCTCAGTAGCCGCGGCTGAGCCTTGAAAAAAGTATGCAGCATTCAGGAAAGGAAATCAGCAACAAAAAAGCAGCGGTGTCGCCACAACAAGGCGGCCTGCCATTATCGTGCCTTCTGGTAAAATGGGCAGCCCATGAGAAGCCCGTGTTTGGAAGCTCTAGGCCAGGGAAAATCTCACACAAAGCCCTTCGTGCAGCTTAATGCACAATGAGCTTGTGTGAGGAAAGTAGATACACTGGCCTAGGGCCGATTACTTCACGGCCAGATCCAGCAGCTTTTCGTTTTCGAGGTAGCCGGTGAGCTGGTCGCCTACTTTCACCTGGCCTACGCCGCTGGGCGTGCCGGTAAATATCAGGTCGCCCATTTTCAGGGTGATGAATTGGGAGATGTAGCTGATGATTTTGTTGAAATCATGGAGCATCAGGCCCGAGTTGCCCTGCTGGCGCACTTCGCCGTTCACTTCCAGCCGAAAGTTGATGTTCTTCAGATCCGGAAAATCAGCCACGGGCTTAAATTCCTGGGAAATAGGAGCGGAGCCATCGAAGCCTTTGGCCAGCTCCCAGGGCAAACCTTTGCTCTTCAGCTTGCTTTGCAGGTCGCGGGCCGTGAAATCAATGCCTAGGCCTATGGCGTCGAAATAGGTAGGCGCAAACTTCTCCTCGATGTTCTTGCCGTTTTTGCAGATGCGCAGCACCAGCTCAATCTCGTGGTGAATATCCTGAGAGAAATCGGGGATGAAGAAGGGCTGGTTGCGCTGCAGCAGCGCGGTATCGGGCTTGGCAAAAATGACGGGGGCGTCGGGCGTTTCGTTTTGGAGTTCGGCAATATGTTCGGCGTAGTTGCGGCCGATGCAGAGGATTTTCATGCTCAGGTAGTTGAAGGAATAACGGCGGTTCGGCTTTACGCAAAAGCCATGCACCAGGGCAAACGGCAAGGAGTGTGGCCAAAAATAACGTTTAATTCGCTGGCCAGCTACCTAAAAAAACCGGGCGCTAGGCCTATTGAATCGGGCAGTAAACATTTTGCCTACCGCCGCACGTATAGCAACGGGCCAGCTTCAGCACGCTTACAAAAGCGCCGGGGTTGGCGCCCGCCGTTCTAGTTTCATCCTCTCTCTTCCTCCCTTTCCTATGCTCAAGAAGATTGCCTTAGCCAGTTGCCTGTTTATGGCCGCCGCCTGCTCCACTGTTCCTATCACGGGCCGCCGCCAGCTTAGCCTGGTTTCTGATGCGGAGATGAACACCATGGCCGCCACCGAATACCAGAAAGTCCTGGCGTCCAGCCGGCTCTCCACCAACTCTACTCAAACGGCTATGGTGCGCCGCGTAGGCCAGCGCATTCAGCAAGCCGTAGAAATGTATTTCCGCCAGCAAAACCAGCAGGCCCAGCTGGATGGCTACGCCTGGGAGTTTAACCTCATTGAAGACAAGCAGCAGAATGCCTGGTGCATGCCTGGCGGCAAGGTAGCCGTGTATACCGGCATTCTGCCCATCACGCAGGATGAAACCGGCCTGGCCGTAGTAATGGGCCACGAAATTGCGCACGCCGTAGCCAAGCACAGCTCGGAGCGCATGAGCCAGCAAATGGCTGCGCAGGGGCTGGGCTCGGTAGCTTCCGCTGCTGTAGGCCAGACGCCTTCTGCCACGCAAAACGTGTTCTTGCAGGCGGTGGGAGTAGGTTCTTCGCTAGGCCTCTTGAAATACGGGCGCAGCCAGGAATCGGAAGCCGACCACTTGGGGCTTATCTTTATGGCCATGGCGGGCTACAACCCCGATGATGCTGTCGCGTTCTGGCAGCGCATGGAGTCGCAGGCCAGTTCCGGTGGCACCCCCGAGTTTCTTTCTACTCACCCCTCCAGCGGCACGCGCATCGCGGATATCCAGCGTGAGCTGCCCCAAGCCCGTACGTTCTATAAGGGCCGCTAAGTCCTACCCGTTTATCTGTACCTGATGAAATATTTTCTGCGCTCCCTGCTTTCGCCGCTGACAATCAGTGGATTATTAGCCCTGGGTGGCCTAGCTGCCTGCGAAACCACCAAGCGCGGCTTTCCGGAAGTAAGCTCGCCCACCGCCTCCGACGACACTGATAGTGATGCGGCGCGGCGCCGGAAAATGGAAGCGGTCAGCAAGCAGGTAGGGGAGGTAAGCGAAGGCAAGATGCGCTACATTGTACCGCGCGAGCAATTGGCGGCCGCCTTCACCCGGCAGTTCGGAGATGGCACCGTGATAGACAAAACCATGATCCGGAAGGTGCAGGAAACATCCAAGGACAAGGCTGTCTATTACCTCGTCGGGATAGGCCTACGCAACGGTATGTACCGGGCTATGGCTATTCCGCTGCAGTCTTCTACTGATAACAGCCTCTATCTCAACACAGGAGCAGATCGGTATATCATTGCCGGGGTCGGCTGCACATTCTGCTTTTTCAGCTTTGAGAACAACGAGATTGTGGGCACAACCTGCGAGGAAAACACCGGCGGCAGCCGCTGCGACCTACGCGTAGAAACCGACAATACCCTACTGGTGGGCCGCTAGTCATGCTAAGCCGCAAATGGATTCTGCGCCTCTCGCTCACGGCCCTGGCCCTGCTCGTCACCACGGACCGGCGCCGGCCTAGGCCACTCCCCGAGAAGCCCACAGGCAAAAAGCCCAAAGACGAATAATGCTCACAGAAAAGGCCCGCCATTTGGCGGGCCTTTTCTGTGAGCATGTAGTGTGTAAGCAGTTAAGGCCTCTGTGATGATGAAGCATGACTGGCTTCTAGGCCACTCAGCGCTGGTGCTAGATCATGTTTTCCTCTACCATCTCCACAAACCGCAGAATGCGGGAGAACAGCAGATCGGGGTTTACTTTTTCCAGCGGGTGAGACGTGTTCATGATGATTTCGAACAAGGCCCGCGGCATGAAATCGGTGTAGTGGCGCGAGGGGTCTACGCCCGCTACTTTATCCAGCTCGCCTACCAGCACCTGCACCGGAACTTCTAACTCGGAAAGCTTCTCGGGCGTGAGCACCGGCGAGTCGCCGAGGCCACGCAGGAGCTGCGCCGTATTGCTCAGTACGTCCGCCACCGGGGTGGGCGCGTGTAGCTGCTCCAGCTGCTGCACATACTGCGGAATCTTGTCCTGCATAACTTCCAGATTGAGCATGTGCGTCTCAGAGGAAGCGGTAGTAGGAGTCCAGTTGAACTTGGTCCCCAGCGTAGTAATGCTACGGAAGCGCTCCGGGGCCTTCAGGGCGGCAGCCAAGGCAGCATACCCGCCCATGCTGTACCCAAACACGTGCACGGCCGCTAAGCCATGCGCATCCAGAAACCAAATGACCTCTGCGGCGCAGTGCTGCATGGTGGGGCCAGCCGGACCAAGTGGCCTACCGCCGTGGCCGCTGAACGTGAACGTATGCACGGCGAAAAAGGCCGATAGCTCGCGGGCCAGCGGTTTCAGCTGGGCCTCGGTGGCCAGGGCGCCGTGCAGTAAAAGGATGGGCGGCTTCATTTGGTTACTTCGGTGGCTAGCTGGTTCAGATCCAGGCCATCAAATGTGCCCGAAGACATCATCAACAGATTAGTGCCCTTCCAGTTTTCGGCGTGCAGGAATTCCGCCAGTTTTTTGCTGTCCGTGAATACCTGCAGATCGGGGCGCTTGAAGGCCTGCTGCACCGCCTCAGTGGGCAAAGCAGGCAGGCGCTTGTGTTCCAGCACCTGCGGGTTGAAATACACCACGGCCACGTCGGGCGCATCAAACGTGTGGGCGTACTGGGGCAGAAAGGCTGGGTTCAGGGAGCTGAACGTGTGCAGCTCCAGGCAGGCTACCAGCTTGCGTTGCGGGTATTGCTTCTTGAAAGCGGCGGCCGTGGCCTTCAGCTTGCTCGGCGCGTGTGCAAAGTCCTTGTACACAATGGAATCCTGGCCTTCGCGCACCAGCTCCAGACGGCGGGCAGCGCCTTTAAAGGATCCCAATGCTTCGTAAAAATCCTTGCCCTTGATGCCGAGGCATTTGCAGACTTCCTTGGCCGCCGAGATATTGCGCAGGTTGTGCTCTCCGAACACCTGCACGGGCACTTCTTCGTCCTTCTTATTGAGCAGGAAGGTTTTGCCGTTCCGGATGACGTGCTCATGCGGGCCGTAGCCGATGTACTTCACGTCGGGGTTGGAGGGCACCGTTACCAGCTGTACCTGCTCGTCGTCGCGGTCATAGATCAGGGTGCCGGCCTTAGGCGTCATGTCGGCAAAGATCTTGAACTGCTCGCGGTAGAATTCCTCGGTCGGGAACACATTGATGTGGTCCCAGCTGATGCCGGAAATCACGCCAATGTGGTGCTGATACAAGTGGAACTTGGGCCGGCGGTCGATAGGCGAGGAAAGGTATTCATCCCCCTCAATAATGATGATGGGCGCATCATCCGAAAGCTGCACCATCAGATCGAAGCCTTCCAGTTGGGCTCCTACGGCGTAGTCGAACTTGCGGCCGTGGTAGCGCAGCACGTGCAGAATCAGGGAGGTGATGCTGGTTTTGCCGTGCGATCCACCAATCACGATACGCTGCTTGTCTTTCGAGGCTTCATAAATAAACTCCGGAAACGAGTACACGCGTAGGCCTAGCTCCTGAGCCTTGAGCAGTTCGGGGTTATCGGGGCGAGCGTGCATGCCCACAATCACGGCGTCGAGGTCGGCGGTTACTTTCTCCGGAAACCAGCCTTCCTCTGCGGGTAATAGGCCAGCCGCCGCCAGCCGACTTTTGGCCGGCTCAAATATTTCGTCATCGGAGCCCGTGACGTGGGCGCCGCGCCGGTGCAGGGCCAGGGCCAGATTATGCATGATGCTTCCCCCGGTGGCAATCAGGTGAAGACGTTGGAGCGAAGAAGAAGGCGAATCGGCCATGTAACAAAACAGGGATAATGGGGACGCAAAGGTAAGGGGCGGGGCGGCATTGCGCGCGACCGGGCCTCCCGACTGGCCTAGGATCCTCAGGGAAAAGAAACCTTTCGGGTCCTCTGCGGATTGTAGACCTCACCCGTTAGCTTTGTATCCCTTTGCGAAAAATTCGGGCCCCGGAAGCGAGAAACTCACCTGCTCGAATCCAAAAACGACCGAACCTGCTTACCTTGTAGTGCTACCCTATTGATGAATGACCGGATGGATGACCGCCTAAAACTATCGGCCTCGCGGGCCAAAGCCGCCTGGAATACCCGCCCCGCGGTGGTTCCGATGGGCGGTGCCTCAGGCAAGCTGCCCCCGCAGGCCCTGGAGCTGGAAGCCGCCGTATTGGGCGCTTTGATGCTCGAAAAGGATGCCCTGACCACGGTTATTGACATTCTGAAGGCCCAGAGCTTCTACAAAGACGGCCACCAGCGCATCTTCAAGGCCATCCTGAATCTGTTTGATAAGTCGGAGCCGATTGATATTCTGACGGTCACGCACGAGCTGCGCGAGATGGGCGAGCTGGAAGCGGCGGGCGGCGCGCACTACGTAGCCAACCTCACTTTCAAGGTAAACTCGGCGGCCAACATCGAGTACCACGCCCGTATCATCACCGAAAACGCTATCAAGCGCGAGCTGATCCGCATTGCCAGTGACATTCAGCGCGACGCGTTTGAGGATACCACTGACGTATTCAACCTGCTCGACAGCACCGAGCAGTCGTTGTTTGAAGTATCGGAATCCAACATCCGCAAGAACTTCGACGACATGCGCAGCCTGATGGGCAAGGCCATCAAGGAACTCGAAGAAAAGAAAAATCAGAAGGATGGCCTCACCGGCGTACCGTCCGGCTTCTCGGCCCTCGACCGCGTAACTAGCGGCTGGCAACCATCTGACTTGGTGATTATTGCAGCTAGGCCAGGTATGGGCAAAACTGCTTTCGTGGTTTCGGCCATGCGCAACGCGGCAGTGGAGTTCAAGAAGCCGGTAGCCATCTTCTCGCTGGAAATGTCCTCGCTGCAGCTCGTGAATCGTCTGATTTCGGCGGAAGCAGAGCTGGACTCGGAGAAAATCAAAAAGGGCAATCTGGCCGACTATGAATGGGCCCAGCTGAACCACAAGATTTCGGCGCTGTCGTCGGCCCCGATTTATATTGACGATACCCCCGGCCTCAGCATCCGGGAACTGCGCACCAAGTGCCGCCGCCTCAAGGCCCACCACGATATTCAGATGATTATCATCGACTATCTGCAGCTGATGACGGGCAACACCGACGGCAAGGGCAGCGGTAACCGTGAACAGGAAATTGCCTCGATTTCGCGGGCGCTCAAAGGCATTGCCAAAGAACTGAACGTGCCCGTGCTGGCCCTGTCGCAGCTCTCGCGTTCGGTGGAAACCCGCGGCGGCGATAAGAAGCCGCAGCTGAGTGACCTTCGCGAATCGGGCTCTATCGAGCAGGACGCTGACATGGTGGTGTTCCTGTACCGTCCAGAGTACTACAAGATTACCGAAGACGAAATGGGCAACCCGACGCAGGGCACCGGCGAGGTTATCATTGCCAAGCACCGAAACGGCTCCCTGGAAACCGTGCAGCTCAAGTTCATCGGTAAGTTCACCAAGTTCGCTGACCTCGATGGGGCCGGTGGCTTCGGCGACGCGGGAGGCTTCAACACCGGCGCTTTCCCGACCAGCACCTTCGACGATGATGCTTCGGCTTTTGCCCCGAACACCATTCGGCTGGGCTCCCGTATCAACAACGACGGCCCGCCGCCTGCGCAACCCTTCCCGCGCAGCAATTTCGATGACGGTCCACCGCCGTTTTAACCTACCCTACAGACATAGCAAAAGAGCCAGACGTCGTCGTATGGCTCTTTTTTTTGTTCTAGGCCACTTCCTCTCAGCTCAATGATCCAGCCACGCCTTGAACTCCGCTACCCGCTCCCGGCTGATGATAACTTCGGTAAACGGGGCCGGCTGCAGCAGTACCCGCAGGCGGCTGCCCGAGTGAGTGCGGATATCTTTCACGGCGGCCAGGCTCACCAGGTACTTGCGGTTGAGCCGGAAAAACTGGCTGGGGTCGAGCAGGGTTTCCAGCTGCTCCAGCGTATAGTCGACGAGGAAGCGGCGCTGGTCTAGGCCTATCAGGTACACAAACTTGCCATCGGCGCAGAAGCAGGCAATTTCCTCGGTTGTCTTGAACTGAATCCGGTCGTTGCAGCGGGCCAGGAAACGGGTTTTGTATGGCTTCTGAAACTGATGAAATACGGTGGCCAGTTGGCGCAGGCTTACCTCAGAGGGCGGCGCATACTCGGTGGTTAGGCGGCGGAGCTTGTCGAGGGCGCGGTGCAGATCGGGGTAGGCAATGGGCTTAAGCAGGTAGTCGATGCTGGTGACCTGGAAAGCCTGTAGCGCGTATTGGTCGTAAGCAGTGGTGAAGATGATGGGACAGTGGATGCTTACCTTCGGAAAAATATCAAAGCAAAGACCGTCAGCCAGTTGTACATCCAGGAGGGTGAGGTGAGGCGGCGGGTTGCCGGCAAACCACTGCACGGCATCTTCTACCGAATCGAGGCGCTCTACTACCCGAATGCCGGGGTCGTAGCGGGCTAGCAGGGCTACCAGGCCATCGGCCGCAACGGCTTCATCTTCAATGAGCACTACATCCATAACGGCGTTAAGGTGTAAGGTGAAGCAAAGGCAGCCGCACCGTAAAGCTGCTGTCAGACTGCTCTACTTCAACGGGCTGCGTACTTACAAAACCGTAGCGCCGCCGAATGTTTTCGAGCCCCAGATTAGTGGAGGCGGCTACGGGGGGCTTGGGCTGCCGGGTATTCCGTACCACCAGCTGCCGCTGATCGGGGGAAGCAAATACCTCAATCAGCAGGGGGCGGTTGCGGGAGCTGATGTTGTGCTTCAGGGCGTTTTCGAGGAGCATTTGCAGCGCTATCGGCACGGTATAGCGGCAGCGCAGGGCATCAGGCACCGAGATATTAATGCGGAGGCTTTCCCGGAAGCGCGCCCGCAGCAGGTAAGCATACGACTCCATAAACTCCAGCTCGGCGCCCACTTCCACCAGCTCTTTTTCCTGGTTCTGTAGCACGTAGCGGTACACTTTGGAGAGCTGCTGCAGAAACTCGGCGGCCTGATTTACATCCTGATAGAGCAGGGCCGAAAGCACGTTGAGGTTGTTGAACAGGAAGTGCGGATTTACCTGGTCTTTGAGGCTCTGAAACTGCGCCTGCAGGCTGATTTTCTTGAATTGCTCGGCCTCTACCTGGCTTTGACGCAGCTCCCGCAAAAAGTAGAAAGCCGCGTTTATCGTGTTCAGAAACAGATTAATGCGAAAGCCAACACCCAGCATGAGCTTCATGCCCAGCTGAAGCTTTTGCGGCGGCAGGTACAGCTCATAGTGGCCTAGCAGCAGCGCCGGCCCGCCTACCACCACCAGCGTAAGGGGCAGACTCAGCAGGAAAGTCAGCAGCAGCGGATGAATGCCCGGGCCGGTAAAGCGAAGGAGCTTAGGCAGAAATTTGTCAATCAGGCGGTTGCCTTCCCAGATCAGGATGGCGCTCAGCAGAAACAGGCCTAGCACATACCCATTCGCCACGGGCAATCCATAAAAGGGCAGGGCTTCCATCAGCAGCACGTTCACAAACGTGTAGGCCCCCAGCCCCAGCATGTACACGAAGCGCAGTCGGATAGAAAACAGCATAGGCGGAAACGAGGACCAGAAAACGCGGGAAAGCGGCCACCAACTCTCCGTTCAGCAACAGCCCCATCACCCGCCTGTAGGCCAGTAATGGGGCTGCAACAGGCGCTGCAAAGGTGGCCTACGGTAGCAGCACCCGATCTATCACATGTATGACACCGTTGGAGGCCAGAATGTTGGCCGTCGTGACGTTGGCGTTGTTGGTGCCGTTGCCATTGCCGCGTACCGTTACGCTGCTGCCGTTCACGCCAACTGTTACGGGGCCGCCGAGCGTGGTAACGGGGCCACTGGCCAGGTCAGAAGAGAAGGCGCGGCTGCCCACAATGTGAAGCTGCAGCACCGCTACCAGCGTGGCATCGGGCACTTGGCTGAGGCTGGTGAGATTCAGTTGGGTCAGCAGGGCCTGGAAAGCGGCATCAGTGGGGGCGAAAACCGTCAGGTTAGAACTAGGGTTAGCGGCCGCCGTAAGCAGCGCGGCGGCGGCGGGGCGCTGCAGCGCCTGGAGCAGCAGTGTAAACTGAGCCGGCGAAGCGGCAGCACTAGCCACCACGATATCAGAAATTTTGCCGGTAGGGGGCATCAGCACTCTATCAATGGCGTGAATAATGCCGTTGCTGGCCGCTACATCGGCCGTCACGACGCTGGTGGAGCCGTTGAGCCGGACAGTGGTGCCGGTTTTGGAAACGTACACCGTGTTATCATTGACGCCGGAAGCCGAGGCGGGTTTCTGAGTGAGTTGGGCACTGGCCCCGCTGGGGAAATCGGCGGCCGCTACGCGTCCGGCCAGTACATGGTAGAGCAAAATGTTGCGCAGCGTGGCAATCTGCGGGTCGCCGGCCGGAATGGCGTTGATGCTGGCGGCCGAGTTGAAGGGGGCGCCTAGCTGGGCAAACGCCGCGTTGGTGGGCGCCAGCACCGTAAATGGGCCGGTACCACTGAGCGTAGCCGCCAGATCAGCCTTCGTGACGGCTGCCACCAGAATGGAGAAGTCGGGGTTGCTCTGGGCCACCTGCACAATGTTCTGCTGCGTGTCGGCGGGCATCGTATCGTCGTCGTCATCGCAGCTGCTGGCTGCAAACCCAAGCAAGGCAATCAGCAGAAAGGAGAGTCGGCGCCACAGGGGCAGGAGGGCAGAAATGGGGTAAGACATAAGCCGTTAGCCATTAAGGGTGAAAAAAGAAACGTAGTCCCTTCTCGAACCGGCCCTGGCCAAACCGGATTTACTGTTGAGTATCAATTGACAAAAAAGAGGAGCGAGCCGCTGAAAAACCGGAGTGAAGCGTAATGCCAGGCTGCCTCTGGTGGGCACCCAAATCCGGCACCGCTACCAGTTTCAAGACCTGAGTTGCCCATCCAATGCATATAGAATTTGTTTGGGACGCGGTTGATGGCGGGCTGGCGTGGGCTGCTAGGCCAGTAGCAGCGCTTGGTATTGCCCAAAGCCTCTATATTTGAAGCCATAACCCGGTGATGGGGTACCACCATAAACCGCCGAAGCTCCAGGGCTTTGCGCTGATGACTCCTGCGTTGCCCACGACCTCGTGTCCGCGGAGCGTGGTTTTTGTTGGCTTTTACCTCCCTGCCTGTGGCTTCTCGCCTCTCTTCGCTGTTTCGCTTTTTCCGGTCTTCTGAGGCGGTTGAGCAAAGCACTCTGCTCTTCTTTCTGGTGCGCTGGCTGCTGATTTGTGCAGGTGTAGGCCTGCTCGTTGGCTCGGCTTCGGCCTTTTTCCTGCTCTCCCTGGATTGGGTGACGCAGTGGCGCGAGGCCAACCCCTGGGTTATCTGGCTGCTGCCAGCGGGCGGTTTCCTGATCGGGGCCAGCTACCACTACCTCGGCCAGAGCGTGGTGAAGGGCAACAACCTTCTCCTTGACGAGATTCATCAGCCTCGCAACGTCATCCCGCTGCGCATGGCGCCGCTGGTACTATTTGGGACGCTGGCCACGCACCTCTTCGGGGGCTCGGCGGGCCGTGAGGGTACGGCCGTGCAAATGGGTGGCACCCTTGCCGACCAGCTCACGCAGTGGCTGAAACTGCGCCCCCGCGACCGAAAAATCCTGCTCATAGCGGGCATCAGTGCTGGCTTTGCGTCGGTCTTCGGGACGCCGGTGGCCGGGGCCGTATTTGGGCTGGAAGTGTTCCTGATTGGCACCATCCGCTACGATGCCATCGTGCCGAGCTTCCTGGCCGCTATCAGCGCCGATCTGGTCACGCGGGCCTGGGGCGTAGGCCACACGCACTACCCGCAGCTGGAGGTGCCACCCGTCACGGTGCAGGGGTTGCTGCTCACGCTGGGCGTTGGAGTATTGTTTGGGCTTGTGGCGCGCAGCTTTGCCACCCTCACGCATGCTATTGCCCAGCAGTTCAGGCGCATCAACTACCCGCCGCTGCGGCCCGTGGTGGGTGGGGTGCTGGTGGCGCTGGCCGTAGCCGCACTGGGTACTACCAAGTATATTGGGCTGGGCGTGCCTACCATTGTGGCCGCGTTTCAGGCGCCGCTGCCGCCTCAGGATTTTCTGCTGAAGCTCCTGCTCACGGCCATCACGCTGGGCTGTGGCTTCAAGGGTGGCGAGGTAACGCCCCTATTTTTTATCGGGGCGGCGCTGGGCTCGGCGCTGGCGTTGGTACTGCCGCTGCCTGTGGCGCTACTGGCCGGCATGGGCTTCGTGGCAGTGTTTGCGGGCGCCGCCAATACGCCCTTGGCCTGCACCCTGATGGGGGTGGAGCTGTTTGGTTCGCAGGGCGGTGTGTATCTGGGAATGGCTTGCGTAGTGGCCTACCTGTTCTCGGGGCACACGGGCATCTACTCCGCACAGGTCATCGGCCATGCCAAACACCTGCGCTACGGCCGGGAGCAGGGCAGGTTGCTGGGCGAAATTCCAGCTCACCGCCAGAGCACCACGGAAAAACCGGAGTCAGCTGATTGAATAGGGCTCTTTCGCCTGGCCTCTTGATAAAGAGACGTTCCAATTTGCATCCTGGCTTCGCGTAGGCCACATACTTATTGGTTACAGCGTTTATGGGTTCTCCTAGCGTTGACCCCACCCCAACCCACCCTAGGCCAGTTATTCGGGTACTGAGTAATTGTTCTCGCCGCCAGCCTAGTGGCCTAGGAAAGATTGGTGTTATTTGCACATACCATGCTGGCTGCCCTTCGCACGTACTTCCACGATAAGCTTCCGCTGTCAGAAACGCAGCTAGAGGAAATTGAGCGTCTGCTCACGCCCCGGCAGCTCCGGAAACAGGAAGTGCTGGCGCGGCAAGGCGAAGTGGCCCGTTACGGCGCTTTCGTGGTGTCGGGTTGCCTGCGCAGCTACGTTACCGATGAGCGTCAGAAGGAGCACATTCTGCAGTTTGCGCCCGAAAACTGGTGGATTTCCGATCAGCACAGTCTGACGCGCCACCAGCCCGCGCTGTTTTCCATCGATGCCCTGGAAGACTCCGAAGTCCTGCTGTTTGGGGACGAGTTTTACACCCATTTCCAGACGCTAGGTCCCGAGTTTCAGGCGTTCTTCTACCAACTGCTGCAAAACAGCCTAGTAGCCATGCAGCGCCGCCTGATTGGCGTGCTCAGTGTGCCGGCCGAAGCGCGCTATCAGGAGTTTCTGCTGCTCTATCCTACGCTGGCCCAACGGCTCCCCCAGCGGCACATTGCCGCCTACCTGGGCATCACGCCGGAATCCTTGAGCCGCATCAGGGGTGAGCGGGCAAGAGGTTAATTGTTGCCTGATTGTCAGGGGACTAGGAGAGATATCTGTAAGCGGAGTCCGCGAATTAAGCGGCGGGAGATAGGGAAAAGGGCATAGCCGCCCGTGAGATGATGGACTGGTTGTATCCCTGGCCTAGGCCACTTTTTTGCTCAGGCAAGAAACTCGAAATTTAGAATGATTATGTATAAGTGCTTAAATGACTGATAGTTAGTCTGTAGCTATCGGGCATGGCCTTATATAGGATTTTAGGCAGGATAAATACGCCAAAAGAAGAACACGAGAGTAAGGATCGGCGTAAGGTAACTGACGTGCTTGCCAACCAGCGCACGAGCCTCCTGCCTTTCCACTCCTCACACTTTTCTAGTTCTTTCTATGCTACAGAAACCGACAACTGCTTCTGCTGAGGCGGTGGCCGCGCCGCCACCTATAGGTACTGTTCGCCTCACCATCAACGGGCAGCAGCGCGAGCTACACATTGCGCCCTGGACCACCTTACTCGACGCTCTGCGCGAATACCTCGACCTCACGGGCACCAAAAAAGGCTGCGACCATGGCCAGTGCGGTGCCTGCACGGTGCTGGTAGATGGCAAGCGCATCAACAGCTGCCTTACGCTGGCCGTGATGCAGGAGGGCTCCGAAATCACGACCATTGAAGGCCTGGGAACCGAAGAGAAACTGCACCCGCTGCAGCAAGCCTTCATCGACCACGACGCCTTCCAGTGCGGCTATTGCACGCCGGGCCAGATCTGCTCGGCTCAGGGCCTCATCAACGAAGGCAAAGCCCACACCGAAGACGAAATCCGGGAGTACATGAGCGGCAACCTGTGTCGCTGCGGGGCCTACGTTGGCATTCTGGCCGCCGTGAAGGAAGTGGTAGACGCATCGTCAAGGGCGAAGTTGTGAAAGGTGAAGTTGTGAAGTCGTCAGGATGGCGACTCTACATATCACTTACCGACAAATTCACAAGTTCTCCACTTCACCCTTGAAAAGATGAACCCATTTACCTACTCCCACGCCACGGCCGTCGAGGACGCCGTGCGCGATAATACTAGCCACGAAGGCGCCGCCTACATTGGGGGCGGCACCAACCTGCTGGATCTGATGAAGGAAAACGTGGCTCGTCCCACGCACCTCGTCGGCCTCAATAAGTTGCCTCTCACGGCCATCGAAAACAATCCCGAAGGTGGCCTACGCCTGGGCGCCCTCGCTACCAACGCCGACACGGCCTGGAACGAAGAGGTGAAAAAGCGCTACCCACTGCTGAGCCAGGCAATTCTGGCCGGCGCTTCGCCGCAGCTGCGCAACATGGCCACCGATGGCGGCAACCTGATGCAGCGCACCCGCTGCTACTACTTCTATGACCTAGCCACGCCTTGTAACAAGCGCGAGCCGGGCTCGGGTTGCTCGGCCATTGGCGGCTACAACCGCATCCATGCTATTCTGGGCGCCAGCGAGCAGTGTATTGCTACGCACCCGTCGGATATGTGTGTGGCGCTGGCTGCCTTGGCGGCTACGGTGCGCGTAAGCGGACCCAGCGGCGAGCGGACCATTGCGTTCGAGGACTTCCACCGCCTGCCCGGCGACCAGCCCGAAAAGGACAACACGCTGGAACCCGGCGAGCTGATTACTGGCCTGGACCTACCCGCGAAAGGGTTCGAGAAGAACTTCACCTACCTCAAGCTCCGCGACAGGACCAGCTATGCCTTCGCCGTGATATCGGTGGCGGCAGCACTGGAGCTGGACGGCAACACCATCACGGATGCCCGCCTAGCCCTGGGCGGCGTGGCCCACAAGCCCTGGCGCGACCAAGAAGCCGAAAACCTGCTGAAAGGCCAGCCCGCCACCGCTGAAACGTTCCGTCGTGCAGCCGCCAAGGTGGTGGAAGGAGCGGTAGGCCACGAGCACAACACCTTCAAGATCGAGCTGGCCAAGCGGGCCATTGTGCGCGCCCTTAAGCAGGCGGCCGAAGGCACCCAGCAAGCATCCGACGTCTTTCTAAACTCGAATCCATGAGCACAACTAACCATATAGGAAAGCCCACCAGCCGCGTAGATGGTCCGGCTAAGGTGACGGGCTCGGCTAAGTATGCGGCCGAGTTTCAGGTGCCTAACCTGGCCTACGGCTGGGTAATCAGCAGCCCCATCGCCAAAGGCAAAATCACGAAAGTACACGCGGAGGAGGTGTTGGCTATACCGGGCGTGCTGGAGGTGTTTTCGCACGAGAATGTGCCTTCATTGGCGTGGTTTGATAAAAACTACAAGGATGATGTAGCGCCCGGCGGCTCGCCGTTTCGCCCGCTGCACAACAATGAAATCATGTTCAGCCAGCAGCCCATTGCGCTGGTGGTAGCCGACACGCTGGAACTGGCCCGCTACGCTGCCTCCGTGCTGCGTATCGACTACGACCAGCAGGAACACGATACCAACATCGAGAACAAGCGCGACGAGGGCTTTGAGCCAGGCCGGGGCAAAACCGGCTGGATGCCACCGCCACCGCCGCGCGGCAACCCCGAAAAAGCCTGGGACGACTCCGTACACCGCATTGAGCAGGAATACGTGCACGGCACCCAGCACCACAACCCCATGGAGCTGTTTGGCACCACGGTAGAGTGGCGCGGCGATGGCAAAATCACGGCCTACGACAAGACCCAGGGCGTGGTGAACGTGCAGAACTACCTCACTAAGATTTTCGGGCTGAGCAAGGACGACTGCCGGGTGATAAATCTGTACATGGGCGGCGGTTTCGGCTCGGGCCTGCGGCCGCAGTACTCCGTGTTTCTGGCAGTGCTGGCCTCTTTGGAACTGAAACGCTCGGTGCGCGTGACGCTCACGCGCCAGCAGATGTTCAGCTTCGGCCACCGGCCCCACACGCTGCAATATATGAAGCTGGGCACCAACCCCGATGGGACACTGGCCACGCTGCAGCACCATGCTTTGCACGAAACATCCCAGTTTGAGGACTACACCGAAAACGTAGTGAACTGGAGCGGCATGCTTTACCAGTGCGACAACGTAAAGCTGGGCTATCAGCTCACGAAGCTCGACGTGTTTACGCCCCAGGACATGCGTGCCCCGGGCGCCGCCACGGGCTCGTTTGCGCTGGAAGTTGCCATGGATGAAATGGCCTACGCCGCCGGCCTGGACCCCCTGGATTTCCGCATCCGCAACTACGCCGAGAAGGACCAAAACCTCGATAAGCCTTTCTCCAGTAAGAAGCTGCGGGACTGCTACCACCTTGGCGCCGCCAAATTCGGGTGGGACAAGCGCAACCCCGAGCCGCGCTCCATGCGCGACGGGAACCTGCTGGTGGGCTACGGTATGGCCGGGGGCGTCTGGGATGCCTCGCAACAGAAAGCTGCCGCCAAAGCTTCCCTCACCATGGATGGCAAGCTACTGGTAACCAGCGCCACCGCCGACATCGGGACGGGTACCTACACCATCATGACCCAGATTGCAGCCGAGTACATGGGCCTGCCCTTGGAAGCCGTGACCTTTAAGCTGGGCGACACCGACATGCCGGAAGCTCCCGTGCAAGGCGGCTCCTGGACGGCCGCCTCCGTGGGCACCGCCGTGAAGAACACCTGCGAAGCCCTGGGCGAAAAGCTGCTTAAGCTGGCCCAGAAGATGGAAGGCTCCCCCCTCAAAGGCGCCAGCATCGAGGACGTACAGTTCGTGAATGGACAGATCCGGCTGCGCAAAGACCCCAACGAAGCCGTGGTACTGCGCGACGTGCTACAGGCCAGCGGCGAGGATAAGGTGGAAGCCGACAGCTCGGCCATGCCCAACATGATCAAGCAGCAACCCTACTCCATGCATTCGCACAACGCGGTGTTTGTGGAGGTGAAGGTTGATGAGGAACTAGGCACCGTGCACGTTACGCGCGTACTAAATGCGGTGGCTGCTGGCCGCATAATCAACACCAAAACGGCCCGTTCCCAGGTGCTGGGCTCCATTGTGTGGGGCATCAGCATGGCCATGATGGAGGAAACCGTCATGGACCACAAGTTCGGGCGCTACATGAACCACAACTACGCCGAGTATCACATCCCCGTGCAGGCCGACGTACACGACATCGAAGTGCTGTTCGTGGAGGAGGAAGATGACATTGTGAACCCGCTGGGCGTGAAAGGCATCGGGGAGGTAGGCCTATTGGGGGTGGCCGCCGCCATCACCAACGCCGTCTACCACGCCACCGGTAAGCGTGTCCGTGAGTTGCCTATTATGCTTGACAAGCTGCTGTAATTTTGATTGCTGTTATAATACAAAAAAGCCCCGGTGCCGTAAGGTGCCGGGGCTTTTTTGTATTATAACATTGAGCATTTATACCTGACAGGGGCGCTATAAGGTTGTCATGGCAAGCAACCAACCGGTTACTTGGCTATAACAAGGCGCTTAATTCACCTTGACGTATTTCTCAATATTTATTCGGTTGATGCCGCTAGCTTCCACCTTCTCTACGCCCTGCTGAACCAAGGTGTCATTCTTAATAGAGACGGTAAAGGCAAAATCATTTCCCTCCCAGTTCCGGGCGCTGCAATATTCTAGGTGCTCGGAGTAAGTACTGTCCTTGAGAGAGTAGCGGCCTCCACCCGACACATACACGGCGGAGTCTTTGCCTTTGTGTACATCGTGCTGTAAAAAGGCGAAGTGAGTATCATTGATGATTTTAACGAAGGATATATTCTTGTTTCTAGTGTAGTCAGTAATAATGGTATCGCCCTTATCTATTACAGTGCCTGTAATAAGCTGCCAAGTACCGACTATTGGCGTATCTCTTGAATCTGCTGCCTTTCGAGCAGCATCTGAGTTGCATGATACAAGCGATAAGGCAACCGCTACGAATCCTAGTACTGTTCTCATAAGGGCGAGGTATAGTATATAAACTATATACTGCGTAAGTACGGCAACTAACCTTGATTTACCACTGATAGAAAGTTGTAATATTAAAGAATGCCTATGTCAGCTCAGCCAAAAACTGCCGCGCCGCTATAAGCTCTGGGCGCGTGGTTTGGGGTGCATTGGCGCTCTTCAGCAGTTGTTGATAGTAGCGCCGAGCCTTGGTCGTGTCGCCGGACTTAGATGCGGCGGTGGCGGCACCGTAGAGGCCGTTTAGGCGGTTGGGGTGTTGCGTTAAGTCGGCCTCGTAGGCCAATAGAGCCTGCTGGGGTTGGTTGAGCTGTAACAGAAGGTCGCCGAGTATTTCGCGGGCGGGCAGGACCTCACTGGGCGTTACGGCATGTTTCTGCGTGCGGTCCTCGGTATCGGCGGCCAGATGCATGAGCTGAAGCGCCTCCTGGGTGTTGCCTTGGGCCGCCAGCAGCCAGGCTTGCGCTGATTTCAGCTGAATAGCCACTTGGGTGGCTTTGTACTGATCTTTTTGCCGCAGCAAGATGTCGTGGCTGGCCTGCAGCTGCCGTAACTCCTGCCGTGCCGAATCGAGCTGGCCGATGTGGGTGTAGCCGAGGGAGCGGGTGAAATGCACCATGGCTTTCTGCCACGGAAACTCTTCCCAAGCCACATTCGCCGTCGGAATTTTCAGGTGGGCCGCTTCCTGCCACAGCTTGTTTTCCAGTACGTAGCGGCTCGGAATAGCCGCCAGGGCGTAGGCCACTTTAAAGTTTGCCGGATGCACTTCCCGGATGGTCTGCAGATACTGCCATTGCGCTTTGGCCTGCCGGTTATCGGCTTTTTGGAGGTAGGCATACGTTAGGTAGTCCAGCGCGTGCAGCTCCTCATCCCAATGGCCTTTGATGCCCGTATTTTCGGCGTAGCACCTAGCCGAGGCGGCGGCATCCAGATTAGAGGCCACGCAGTCGTCCCATAGGCCTAGCCTGACGAAAATGTGGGAGGGCATGTGCTGGGCGTGGGCCGAGGAGGGCGCAATGGCCGCGTACTTTTTGGCCGCCGGCAAGGCCTGGGCCGCCAGCTCAGGGGAGTCGTAGCTATGAATGATGTAGTGAATAATGCCCGGGTGATTGGGCGCGCTCAGCGACAAGGCCGTGAGCATGGTGCCGGCCTGGCGTTGCCGACGGAAGGTTTTATCGGCGGGGTCGGCGGCGCCATTGAGGGCTAGCGCGTAAAAGATAGCCGCCTCCTTATCCTCAGGGTAAGTGGCGTGCAGTTTCGCCATGGCCTGCTCAAACCGGGCACACCGGACAGCATGCGCGGTGGTAGCCCCATCCTGATAGAACTGCGCTAGAGCATGGATGTATGCCGTTTCGCGAGGCGTTTTTTGCGGAATACGCTGCGCAATGGTTATGGCTTTAGTGCCTTTGGCTAGCTCAGCTGGGGTAGGGGGCGCCCAAAGCGGGTGGTAGTTAGCCATGGCCACGCCCCAGTAAGCCATGGCGCAACCAGGTTCCCGGTCGATGATGTTAGCAAAAGCCTTCTCCGCTTCGTCGTACTCGAAGGAATGCAGCAGCGAAACGGCCAGATTAAAATCGGCTTTATCGGTAGCAGCACAAGAAGTTTCAAACCCGGAAAAGCCGTATTGCTGGTTGGGAATGCCGCAGACCACAGGCGAACCACGGTTGAGGTTAATTTCCCGGATAGCCTCAGCCGAGGGGGCAGATGCCTTTTCCCGACAGGAAGCCAAAGCACCAAGCAGCCCTACAATTACCAAACGACTTATGAAAAGCGCCTTATGCATAGCCGATTTGGGGAAGTTAGGTGTGCTTCAAATACTGCTTGTGCTTCCCCAGATAATGAAGCGGCCTATTTCTGCCTTACCACCTAAAAGCAGAATTTATTCGATTGTTTGAATATAGCAAAATCCTGCCCGACCGTCATGCGGAGCGCAGACGAAGCATCTCTACCGCTTCTCTAGGCCAGTCGATTAGCCACCTGTCATGCTTCGACAAGCTCAGCATGACAGGTGGTTTATCAAAGTCGGCAAGCGAGATTTGAGCACTGGCTTGATGCGCTACATGATCTGTACCACGTTCGGGGAGGTGAATTCAGCCCCAGGTAGGAGTTAATTCACTTCCGAATCCTTACCACTGAACAACCCCCACAACCCTAGCACTGGCCCAATGGCCAGCGTCATATATAGGTAATGCGGCTGCAGGAAGTGGGCTAGGAAGCTTGTGAACTGGATGCTCACAATGGTAAGAGCAAAGCCGAGACAGTTGACGATGGTCAGGGACGTGCCGCGCGTGGCTTCCGGGGCGTTCTGGGCCACCAGCGTCGAGAACAACGGCGAATCGGCTACCACTACGAGGCCCCAGAAGAACAGAAAACCCAGCAGCAAGTCCGGCGAGTTGCCCCGCAGAAACAGCGGCGACACCAGGCAGCACAAACCCGACAGGCCTAGCGCCGCAGCCGCCACCGGGCGCGCCCCCAGCCGCTGCGACAGTAGGCCACTCCCGACGCACGCCAGGCTACCCACCCCAATAATCAGGAAGGAGAGGAAAGGCACCCGAAATCCTGCTTCGGGGTGGGCGGTGTTGTAAGCCGCCAGCAGCATCGGCACAAAAGCCCAGAACGTATATAGCTCCCACATGTGCCCGAAGTAGCCGAACGCCGCCGCCCGAAACTCCGGCCGCCGGAACCCCGCCAGAAACGCCGTAAGCTGCAGGTGCTGGCCCGCGCGGCGGTGGGGCCCGTCGGGAACCAGCAGCACCAGCGCTAGGCCACCCAGCACCGCCAGCCCCGAGGTAGCCAGCGTAACGTAGTGCCACGGCAAATGCGCCGCCAAGCTCCTGAGCAAGTGCGGAAACGCCGTACCCAGCACCAGCGCCCCCACCAGAAACCCCAACGACTTGCCTAGGCCACTCTGGTAATAATCGGAGGCGATTTTCATGCCCACCGGATAGATGCCCGCCAGGAAAAAGCCCGTCAGAAACCGAAATGCCAGTAAGCCCTCCTGGCCCAGGCCACTGAGGTTGATGCCCAGGTTACAGAGCGCCGCCAGCACCGCGCACACGAAGAACACCCGCGAGGGAGAAAACCGGTCGGAGATGGCCAGCAGGGCGAAGGCCAGCGTGCCGCTGATAAAGCCGAGCTGCACGGCACTGGTAAGGGTAGCCACAAAGCCGGGCACCAGGTGAAATTGGGCGGCTATATCAGGGGCAATAGCATTGCCAGCAAACCAGAGCGAAGTGCAGAAAAACTGCGCCAGCACAATGGTGGGTAAGATGCGAGACATGAGGCAGACGGGGTGGGAGCGGATGGGGCCGGCAAAGTACCCAAATCTGCCGGTGGCGCCGCGTACCATCGAGCGCTAGGCCAGTTGCTTTTGCTGGCGGCGCATGGGCGAGGTATTCCCCGCCGCCCACCGTCGGCTAAGCGCAACTCGTGAGTGGGAGTGAAGGAGTCAGAAAAGATGAGCCGGAAGAAACTGGGTAGCAGAGGGAAACGCCGCCCGCCTTCCGGCGAGCGACGGGCAGTCGGCCCTTCCCACGAGGCGTTCTGCCATTCCCAACTTGCGGTACCTCACCCCAACCCCCTCTCTCTGAGGGGAGGGGTTGGGGTGGGGTTACCGCGTAACAGAGTAAGTTTTGCGCTGCGGCCCAGCCCCCGTGATGCGCACGGATTTCCAGCCGGTGGGCAAGGTGCTTTTGCGTTGGGCTAGGCCACTTGGGGTGATTTCCAGGCCCCCGAAACCCATCATGACGGCCTGCAGCACCCCACCTGCGCCGGTGGCGAAGTAGGGGTTGGTGCCGCCTTTGGTTTCGGCGATGACGCGGAAGGGCGGCAGCAGATTGGGCAGGTAGGCGTCCTGGAAGAAATGCTGCGCCTTGTCGGCGTTGCCGAGGCGGGAGTAGAGCAGCGCAAAAATGGCCTGGGTCATGGCGGGTGTGCCCTCGGTGGGCACCCGGGTTTCGTAGTAGGCCAGGTCTTTCCGAATCTGGGCCGGGTCGGTGATGACGCTGAGCGGGTAGGCCAGTAGGTTTACATCGCCCTGCTTAATGCCCTCGCCCTTGTAAGTGGCATGCTCCTGCGTGGTGCCGTCGGGCATCTTCAGGATCGGGATGTTCTGGGCTACGTGCAGCCAGTCGGGGTTGGCTTTCAGGCCGAGCAGTTTGGCGGCGGCCGTCGCATTGCGCAGGTTTACCTGGGCGGCGGCGTTGGTGAAGGCGTTGTTGTCCACGTTTTCGGCCCATTCATCAGCCGCCACCACATTCTTGATATCGTAGTGGCCTGGGCCGTTGCGCTCCACGCGGCTGGCCCAGAAATCGGCCGTAGCCGACAGAATCGGGTAGCCTTTCTCACGCAGCCAGTCCTTGTCCTGGGTCACGCAGTAATACTGCCAGGCTGCCAGCGCCACGCAGCCAGAAATATGGTGCTCGAAGGGACCACTCAGAGCCCACACCGGCGTTTCCTCCACGCCCGTGTCGGCGCTTTCCCAGGGGTATTGGGCACCCTGGTAACCGTGGGCAAAGGCGTTGCGGCGGGCCGGCTCCAGGCGCTGGAAGCGGTACTCAATCAGGGACTTCGCAATATCGGGGTGCAGCACCAGCAGGGCCGGGAACATCCACACATCGGTGTCCCAGAACACGTGCCCGTTGTAGCCCAGCCCCGAAAGGCCCATGGGCGAGGGGGAAAATGCGGTGCCGGCCCTGGAGAAGCTGTAGAGATGGTAGAGCATGCTGTGCACATCCTGCTGGGCCTGTGCGTCGCCCTCAATCTGAATGTCGCTTTTCCAGAGTTCCTGCCAGGCTTTGGTGTGGTAGGCCAGTAGCCGGTCCTTGCCTTCGAGGCGGGCGAAGATGGTGAGGCGCTCGGCCTCATTTAGGGGGTCGTCGTGGTGGGCGGAGGTGATGCTGGAGCCCGCCACGGCGTAGGAGTACGTTTGGCCCGCTTTCAACTGCTTCCCGAATTTCATCAGGTGCATGTTGTTGTCCCACATCTCATGTATCACGTTGGGCTCCTGGCCGTGGGCTTCCCCAAACAAAAACGTATTGGAGGCGCACAGCTGCATCTTGCCAGTTGGGCTCCGGGCCGAGGACGTGAGCAGGCTCAGCGTGACGTGGGGCCGGTCAATTTCGTTGTAGTAGTTCTGCGCGTCGCGGAGGGCGTCGGGCGTTTCCAGCACGCTGGCAGCCGTCATGCTCAGGTCTTTTTTGGCCGTGATGGACACATCCAGCAGGGCCGTGAAAGGCAGGTGGCGTAGCGTGTAATAGGTGTAGCTGATAGTAGCCTTATCCTGGTAGTCAAACGAGGTGGTGAAGCTGCCCCGCTGCATGTCCAGCTCTTGGCGGAAGTTAGTGGCGTCCTTGCTCGAAAGGCGGCGGCCGTCCACTTCCAGGTACATATTCAGCAGGTTGAAGCTGTTGAGAAAGTTGCTCACCCGGCCCCGCCCATACTGGTCGTAGGCTCCGGCCAGCACCACGCTCTTCACCTGAAACGGCTCCGGCGACGACACAATGCCCAGCATCCCGTTGGCCACCATCACGCCGTAGTAGTTCTTGGGGTCAATCTGGGTGGCCGTAAGGCGCCAGGGGTCGGGCGCTGTTTGGGCGCGGGAGGTAGCCGCCAAGAGCCAAAGCGTACAGAAAAGCAGAAAGCGGGTGGAAAGCATGCAGGAAATGTAGGGTGAGGCAGTGCAGGTGGGTGGTGCAGTGCAGAGGCGCATATTTATTGGCTAATGTGATCCGCTAGGCCACCTTTAGCGGTAGCAATTTGGCATGTAGGCCACTCATTCCTGCTGACGAGCCAACTGGAGTGGCCTACGCACAGACAAGCCGTTGGCCGCTACTGCGTAGCAGCAACCAACGGCCTGTTGATGCATTAGCGAAAGGAGCTTGTGCTAATACCCTGGGTTTTGCACAATGTTGGAGTTCACGTCGGCCTGAGACTTCGGAATCGGATAAATCAGGTATTTCGGGTCGCTTACGGGCTTGTCTTTGCGGGCCAGCAAGAACTTGCCAAACCGAATCATATCATTCCGCCGCCACGACTCGCTGTAGAACTCCCGGCCCCGTTCATCCAGCAGGATGTCGAGGGTGAGGGATGGCAGGGCGCTGGCTCCGCGCGACGGATGAGTACGCAGTGAGTTGACGATGGCCAGCGCAGTAGATCCGTAGCTGCCAGCGCTGGTGGCCGTGCCGCCCCGCAGGATGGCCTCCGCCTTCATTAGCAGCACATCGGCTAGGCGGAAGGTCACGTGGTCGTTTTCGCAGCCGTTGCCGCCTTTGGCCTCGCTCACGTAATCAACAGGGTATTTGATAGGCCGGATGCCCTTGGCCTCCAGATCGGCGCCGGTTTCAAACAGGTTGATGTCCTTAGTAAACACCAGTGGAGCACCGCTGCGCGTGGTAAGTGGTGCATCGGTCAGCAGGTTGTACTGCTGCCCAATGAGGAAGCCCACGTTGATGCGCCGGCCGGTATTGGCAGGGCCGCCGGGGATATCGTAGGCCTGCCCGCGGCGCTTGTCGGTGGCCTCGAATAGGTCGTAGAGCGAGGCGGGGGCGGCTGGTCCATTGTAGCCATCTACGGGCCGCATGTTGTAGTGCGACACGAACTTCCACAAGTCGCGGGTAGGACCGGCATTACCGAAGGTGTTCGGCTGCGTGAAGATGTTCTCTAGGCCTATTGCCGTATTGTTGGGCGCGAAGTTGTCGAAGTAGTTAGGCGTGAAGGAGTATTTACCACTGTTGATGACCTGATCGGCCAGCGTAATTACCTGGTTCATGTCGGCTGCCGCAAAGGTGGGCGCCTGGCGGTTGGCGTACACACCCTTATTGAGGTAGCACTTCATCAGCAGCACCCGCGCCGCATCTTTGTTGGCCTTGCCGGCAGGACCATCGGGTAGGTCTTTCTGAATGGCATTAATCTCACTCACGATGAAGTCGAGTGCCTCAGTTCCTTTGCGCACTTTAGCGTTTTCCGCCAGGTTCTCACCCGGCTCCCGATAAAGCACTTGGTCGTAGAGGTCGAGGAGCAGAAAGGTAGCCCAGGCCCGCAAGAACCGCGACTCGGCTGCCTGCTGCGGTGTGGGGTCGAAGCGTAGCAGGTCGGTGGAGGAATAAATAATGCCCTCCAGCTGGGTAAAGGTGTCGCGCACCCGCTCGTTGTTCGGGTCCCAGGTGTGGTTGTAGAGGGCGCGCCACTTGCCGTTGTCGTCCCAGTCTGGCCCGCGGGTGGGCATAATGCGGGAATCAGTGGAAACCTCCTGTAAAGCAAATACGCTTACGTGGCCCTGAATTGGGTCGCGCTGGGCATTGTATACACCCTGCAGCAAGGAAGCTGGGTTGCCTTTTGGTATCTGGTCTTGCGTGAGCTGGCCCTCCAGGGTTTCGTTGAGCTCGCAGCTACTGGCCACCTGTAGCAATGCCAAAACGGAGGCCGTGCAAACAATCTTAGTGTAGTTCATGGTGGGAAGAAATTAGAGGCTACAGAGAGAAGTTGACGCCGAATGTGAAGGTGCGGGCACTGGGGTAAGGCAGGTAGTCGATACCGATGGAAGGCACCTGGTTGGCTCCGCGCTTCACGGTGTTGATTTCCGGATCAAACCCATCGTATTTGGTTATCACGAATAGGTTCTGGCCCGTGGCGTAAATCCGGGCGCCCTTCAGGAAGCTGCCTATATCGCCAAAGCTGTAGGCCAGCGTGAGGTTAGACATCTTCAGGTAATTGCCCTTCTCCAGGTAGCGCGTAGAGGCCGCTGAGGGGTTGCCGGTTGCTTCTTTGGTAGAGTTTTCAAACGTGGAAAGGGCAATGTTTTTGCCGGCTCCAATCTGACCGATAGCACCTACTGCGTTGAGCGTGTTGTTGTAGATGTACTGCCCAAATACGCCGGTCATGTTGGCCACCAGGGAGAGTTTGCCATAGCGGGCATTGGCACCTAAGCCCAGCAACGTACGAGGGTTCGGGCTGCCTGAGTACACCGCCGGTCCAAACGCGTTGGACAAGCCCTGCTCATTGATGCCATTGTACTGGGGTAGGAAAAAGGCGTTGATGGGGTAGCCGTTGGTGATAAGTTGCGACAATGCCCCCGTCAGGCCCTGCCCGTTAATAGCCCCAGTCGGAATGTCGGCCCCACTCAGGCCCGTTACCTCATTACGAATAAACGTGGCGTTGGCATTGAGACTTACTTCCACTTGCTCATTAGTGATAAGCGTAGTGCCTAGGGCTAGCTCTACGCCCTTGTTCACGATTTTTCCGTCGAGGTTGGTCCAGCGGATGGCCTGTACCGGTGGAGCAGGCTGGCCGGGTAGGCGCGGAAACAGCAAGTCGGTAGTAGACTTGTGGAAGTAGTCGGCTGTGAAGGTGAGGCGGTTGTTGAACGCCCCAATATCAACGCCGGCATTGAATTGTGCATCTGACTGCCATTTCAGGTCGGGGTTGGCATCGTTGATGGGAGCCTGTGCCCCGTTGTCGTTGATGGAGAAGCGCCCCTGTGCCGAGCCGGCCGGAAACTCCTGGTTGCCGGTGCGGCCATAGCCAGCCCGTAGCTTAAGCTGGGAAAGCTGCTCAGCCGGGAAAAAAGCTTCCTGGCCTAGGTCCCAGGCCACTGCAAAGGAGGGGAAATAGCCCGCACGGTTGTTAGGACCAAATTTGCTGCTGGCGTCGCGGCGGAGCGTGCCGGTCACAATGTAGCGGTCCTTGTAGTTGAAGATGGCCCGGCCAAACAACGATTGTAGCTCCGAGGACGGGTCCACAAACGACGACACCTGACGCGACCCGGTAGCCGATGACTGAATGTAGTTGGTATAATCGAGACCGAAGACCCCAAAGCCCCCCGCGGCGGGGTTGCCGAACGCATTCACGTTGGAGCCCAAATTCTCAAACTTGGTGTACTCGTAGCCTATTACCGCATTCAGGTTCAGATCGGTAGCTATGCTTTTGTTGAGGCTGAGCGTGTGAGCGATTTGCTGAGTGGTCAGCTCGTTGTTGCTGATGCTGGCAAACCCTTGGTTTTCGATGCCGGGGTAGTTAATCAGTCGCTGATCGATGGAAGTGCGTCGCTCACCGCTGTTGTAGTTCACGCTCAGCAGCATCCGGTACTGGAGCCAGTCAGTGAACTTAAACGAGGGCGCGATGCTGGCCAGAATGGTATTCACGCGGGACTTGTCGTTGTAAAGCTCCGAGGCTGCCAGCGGGTTCACCACGTCGCCCGACTGGATGAAGAGTGAGCCATCGGTGTTGCGCAGGGGCTGCGTGGGGTTCCACTGCAGGGCTTGCCCAATAAGGCTACCCCGGAAGCCGGCATCAGTGGTGATGTTGGCCAACTCTTCGCGGAACTGGCTCGTGGCAATATTGATGTCCATGCCCAACTTCTTGCTCTCCAGAAATTGCAGGTTCGTGGAGAGGTTAGCACTGTACTTCTTGAAGCCCGTTTTGCGCACAATACCATCTTGGTCGAGGTAGCCCAGCGAGAGACGGTAGCGGCCAGTTTCGCCGCCGCCGCTCATGGCCACATTGTAATTCTGCAGGTAGCCGGTGCGCAGAATTTCTTTGAGCGCGTCCACGTCGCCGCCCTTGTCGTTGGCGGCCGGGGCTCCGTAGTAGGTAATGGCCTCGCGGTACTGACCGGCATCCAGGTATTCGGGCCGGCGTAGTAGTTTAGAGAAACCAGTGGATACACCCACATTTAGGGTTGGAGCCCCCGATTTGCCTTTCTTGGTGGTGATGAGTACTACGCCGTAGGCCGCCCGTGAGCCGTAGATGGCCGTAGCGGAGGCATCCTTCAGCACCGTCAGCGACTCAATATCGTCGGGGTTGAGGAAGTTGAGCGGGTTACTGTCGGCGCCGGTTCCAACGTCGGCGGAGGCTACTAGGCCAGGTCGGGCGGTGCGCCCATCAAGTGGCACGCCATCTACCACGTACAGCGGCTGGCCGGTGCCCGTCACGGCGGAGTTGCCTCGAATGCGGATGGTGGCGGGCCCGCCAGGCTGGCCGCTATTGTTGCTGACCTGCACCCCCGATACTCGACCCTGAATCAACTGGTCGGGCGAGGTGAAGGTGCCCCGGTTGAATTCCTTCTCGCCTACTACCGCCACGGCCCCGGTCACGTCCTGTTTGCGGGCCGTGCCATAGCCCGTTACCACCACCTCGCTCAAAGCCTGCGAGTCTTCCTGAAGCGTGATGTTGAGCGTGGTGGGCGAAGAGCCGATGGTCACGGCCCGCGATTGGGTCTTGTAGCCGATCGAGGAGATGACCAGCTCGTAGTTTCCGGGAGCGGTGGTCAGCTCGTACTGGCCGGTTGCGTTGGTGGGGGCTGCCGTGCTGGTGCCCTTGATCAGGACGGTAGCGCCCACAACCGGGGAGCCGTTTGCCTCTGCTACTGTGCCTCGAACGATGCCTTGCCCCAGCGCGCTACCGGACAAGGCCAGAAACGCGACCAGGAGGCTTCCCCTAGTCTGTAGAAATTCTGACATAATAGAGTGGGTTTTTGTGGGAATAAAACTGGCTGTCTGACTAAAGGTGCAGTATTAATAGCAACATAATCAAGTGGTAAGCTCCCGCAAACTTTGTACTTTAAACCGAAATCGATAACGTAACCGATTTCGGAGCATTGATATTTTTTTAATATGCAGTAGAAATTTTATATGATGCCCACTGGTAACTGCCTCTCAGGCCCTTTACCTGCTTCGAGGAGAACAACCTAGGCCAGGATTGTTATCCTCAACTGATCCGCTCCGCACTACTACCAATCTTCCCACCCTCCCCATGAAAAGAGCTACTCTACGCGACATTGCCCAGAGTCTGGGCGTAACCGTTGCCACCGTATCGCGGGCCCTGAAAAACTACCCTGATATTAGCGCCACCACGAAGCAAACGGTACTGGCCACGGCCGAGCGGATGCACTACGCGCCCCACCCGCTGGCCGTGAAGCTGCGCCAGAAGTCCTATAGAGTGGTAGGGGTGGTGGTGCCCGACATTGTGCACCCGTTTTTTTCCGATGTCATCAGTGGCATTATTGAAGTGGTGGAGGCCCTGGGCTACCATGTGATTCTGAGCCAGAGCAATGAGAGCTACGAAAAAGAAATCAGGGTAACCCAAATGCTGCTGGCTACCGGCGTAGATGGCCTACTAGTGTGCCTGTCCAATGAAACCGTGGATGTAGGCCACCTGCGCGCCCTCCAGGACTACGACCTGCCCGTGGTGCTGTTTGATAAAATCAACTCGGGGCTGGATGCCAGTACCGTAGTAACCAACGACTTTCAAGGGGCCTACGACGCCGTTACGCACTTGCTTGATCAGGGCTATACCCGCGTGGCCCACATCAAAGGCCCGCCGCACCCCGAGAATACCCGCCAGCGCTTTGCCGGCTACCGAGCCGCCCTGGCGGCCTATGGCCTGCCGTTCCGGCCTGAGTACGTGGGCGAGTGCCACGCCGTCACGCATTCCGAAGGGGTCACCTTTGCCAGGCAGTTTATGGCCCTGCCCGAGCCGCCCGATTCTCTGTTTGCCGTTACCGATTCGGTGGCTATTGGGGCCATTACCGCCCTGCGGGAAGGTGGCTGGCGCGTGCCACAGGATATGGCCGTCATTGGCTTCAGCGACTGGGCCGTGTGCCAACTGATGGAACCCAGCATCAGCTCCGTTGCTCAGCCCGGCTATGAAATCGGCCGGCGGGCCAGTGAGCTGCTGCTGCGCGAAATTCAGCAGCTCCGCGACGAGCAACCTCTGGAACACGACCATCTGGTGCTGGATGCCACCATTAAAATACGGCAGTCGTCGCAGCGTCCAGCTATCAGGTAAGGTGTTGTAGGCCAGTAGAGTTAGCAGTGATGGCCTGCGCCTCGCAGGGAGTGATTTTGCAGCGCGGAATAGAAACCCACTGGGTTTACATTCCGCGCTGCATGTGGCTATCTGTTGGGCCTAACAAGGCTTAGTGCTGCCCGTGGGTGCTTTGGTGCAGGCTCAGGCTTTTGGAGGTGTCGTAGGCCAGTTCGAGGTAGTGGTTGTTGTTAAACTCAAACTCCGCAAGTACCACTAGCCCCAGCTTTTGCGTGTGCGCCCGATAAGAGCGGGTATTTATCTGGTTGATGAACGTGACCAGCACCGGGTAGCGGTGCGACATCTTCTCACGGGCGAATTCAAAAATAGCTTCCAGCAACCCGCTGCCCCGGTAGGCTTTATCAACGCAAACCGGCCCGTACTGATAGGAGTTTTCGGTGCTTAACGTGTGGCCCGCGAATGTAAGTTTAGGGAGGTCCGCAATCATGCGGGCGAAAATCGGCCACACCGACCAGTACTGCCACGAGGCCGCCATCACGTAGGCCATTACCGCTTCTTCGTGCCGGGCAATAAACAGCCCCTGCTCTTCCTGAATCAGCTTAGTCAGCTGCTCGCGGGTGAAGTTGGTGGTCACGAAACCGTCCTTCTTGTCCTCCTCCAGAATCGTATCGATCTGGTACTTCCGGTGAAGCGTTAGAACGTCTTCTATATCTTCTAGGCCAGCTAGTTTGAGTTGCATAAGGGAGCTAGAGAGAATCTTAATTATCGGACTGGTGGGTAATCCCTTTATCTGTGATACTTGTCAAGGTGAATTTATCATAGGCCATTACATCAAACACTTTGGAATAGCCATGATTCAGCCATTTTTTGTAAATGAGCTTGCCATTCATAAACAGATAGAACTCATGGTCTCTTAGTACTTTAATAATTGCCATTGGTGCTAGGTATTGTGATGACAATATTCCTCGAGAAGCAATAGTGCAATATAGTTTCATGTATTGCTTTGCGCCCTATTTCTTATCCTACATCAAGGCGGCGCCACATACAGCGGGGTAATTTTGTTAGATATAAACTGATAAACTCATGCGCCGCAAAGACGCCCTAAAGTCCTTAGCCGTGCTACCTTTTTCTACTGCTATGAATTCTCTGCAAGACCTCCATACCACTGCCAGCAGCTTCCAGAAAACCGCCAAGATGCCCGTGCTTTTTGTAGGTCACGGCTCCCCGATGAATGCGCTGGCCGATAACCCGTTTACCCAAACGCTGCACCGGCTAGGCCAGGATATCCGGAACCTGCAGCCGCCCCGCGCCATTCTAGTGGTATCGGCGCACTGGCTTACGCGCGGCACCTTTGTAACCGTGAACGAGCGGCCGGAAACCATCCACGACTTTGGCGGCTTCCCGCAGGAATTGTTCGATATGCAGTACCCCGCGCCCGGCGCACCCGAGGTAGCCCAGGAAGTGCTGGCTGCCCTGCCCGACGCGCACCCTAGCGACGAATGGGGGCTCGACCACGGCACCTGGACGGTGCTGCACCACATGTTTCCGGAGGCCGATATTCCGGTGTTCCAGCTCAGCATCGACTACTACAAGCCCATTACCTACCACGCCGAGCTATCCAGGCAGCTGCAGTTTCTGCGCCGCCGCGGCGTCCTGATTCTGGGTAGCGGCAACATTGTGCATAACCTGCGCCAGAGTATGCCCAGCTTCATGAACGACGACCCACGCCCGCACGCCTGGGCCGTGGAGTTTGACGCGTGGGCCAAAGCCAAAATCGACCAGCGGGACTTGTTTTCCCTGGCCCATTACCAGCAGGCCGGTGCCAGTGGCCCGCTTTCGGTGCCCACACCCGACCACTACATCCCGATGCTGTACAGCCTGGCCCTGGCCGAGCCCGATGACGATATCCGCCACGCCTTCGAGGAGGTGAGCTTCGGCGGCATGAGCATGCGCACGTTTGTGGTAGGGTAGGTGTGCGGCCTGTAGAGAGGCCTAGCGCCGGGCCATAGCAGGCACTGGCCTAATGGGCAACCGGACGGTGGCATGCATACCGGGCCTGATGCGCGGCGAGCCGGTATTGTGAATCAGGACCGTAACGGTCTGTTTTGAGGCCGGCTTCCTGGTGTGGGCTATCGTCTCAACCAGGCCAGTAAACGTACGAGACGGTAACTCCAGAATACTCACCGAAACCGGGTCGCACAGTTTTAGGCGCTGCTCCAGCGGGCTGGGCATAAGTAGCGGTACTTTCACCTGCGCTACATCCTGGAGCATGGCAACAGTGCCTCCGGTAGGCACATGTTGGCCAACCTCCACTTGTTTTTTCACGAGAATACCTGCCTGTGGCGCCAGCAAAAAGTGCCGATCAAACTCGCTGGAATTCTGACCTTTTTGGTAGAGGCGGAGTAAAATCTGACGTTTCTTGACGTACTCTCCCTCGGCGAAGAAAACCTGGCGCACCCAGCCATGGTCCGACACCTTAACGGGGAGCATGGCGGCTGGCTCTACAATGCCTGCCAGCACCACCGCTTCGGGAGCCGCCGGGGTATTTGCAGGCTGCGCTGGAGCTATAGGTGTAGCCTTCTGTTGCGCAACTTCAGGAAAAGGAAGCAGGAGCAGAAAAGCCGCAAGAGGCAGAGTACTATGCTGACCCATAAGAGAATGCACTAGTGGATATATCAACTCCCAGATGTGCTGTTAGCACCCAACAACGGCCTTACCAACTTGGGCAACATAGAAACAACTGGCCTCACTGAATATAGTAAATTTATATATAAAGGGGCTTTTTGTCAACTAAAATCGGCAGTTGCGCAGGAGGCGGTTTGGCATGCAAAGCCAGAAGACAACGGGAACGGATACATCAGCCAAAAGCCTGTCAGCGCCATCTCTGCAGTAGTCCGAAAGACAATAATCAGGACTTTCATCACGATACTGGTTTCTCCACAAAAAAGCCCCAGCTGCACAACTGCGGCTGGGGCTTTTGGCAAAGAGCGGGAAGCAGCTTTACTTTTTGCTGGTTGTCCTGATAACTTTCACTTCCGGAGCCTTCACGGCGCTGGCTTTGTTGCCGAAGCTGTTGCGTACGTAGGTCAGCACGTCGGCAATCTGCTGATCCGTAAGGGCCTCGAAACCGGGCATCACGTTGTTGTAAGGCTCTCCCTCAATGTCTTCGCCCTGTAAGCCATTGAGCACCACTTTTACTAAGCGGGTTTTGTCGCCTAGTACGTAGCTGGTTTTGGTGAGAGGCGGGTTGAGGCCATCTACGCCACCGCCATCGGCCTGGTGGCAGGTAAGGCAGTTCTGGACGTACACGGTTTTGCCAGCCGCCAGCGTGGCTGCCGAAATAGCCGCTGTTTTTGCCGGGGCAGGTTTGGCTTTAGGGGCCGGTTTTTTCTGGGCCAGGACCGGGCTGCTATACCAGGCCAGCGCGCACAGAACAGCAAGAATATGCTTCATCGAAAGGCTTATTTTTTGGCGTACACAATGCGGTAAATGGTGCCTTTCTTGTCGTCGGTGACGTAGAGCGAGCCATCGGGGCCTTGGGCCAGGCCGCAGGGCTTATGATCGGGCCGACCTGCAGCGGCATTGGCCGGCGTGCCCGCGAAATTATCGGCAAACACTTCCCAGTCGCCGGAAGGCTTGCCATCTTTGAAGGGCTGGAACACTACGTAATAGCCTTTCTGGGGCTCGGGGGCGCGGTTCCAGGAACCGTGGAAGGCTATGAAAGCGCCGTTGCGGTATTTCTCGGGGAACATGGTGCCGGTGTAGAACAGCAGGGCGTTGGGAGCCGTGTGGGCGGGGTACGCCGCGGCAGGGTCAATGTAGTTGCCGGTAGCTTCTTTCTTACCGTCGCCGCCGTACTCGGGGCCTACCATTTTCTTGTGCTGGATGTTATCGTAGTACAGGTAAGGCCAGCCGGCGTTATCGCCTTTTTTCAGGGCATACATGCACTCCGCGGGCAGCTCCGCCGACTGCTTGCTGTCATATAAGTTCGGAAAGTTGTCGTAGAGCTGGTCGCGGCCGTGCTGCATCACAAAGAGCTGATTGGCCTGCGTGTTCCAGTCGAGGCCCACCACGTTGCGTAGGCCAGTAGCGTAGCGAATTCCGTTGCCGTAGGTCTGGTTGAGCTTGTCGGCGCGGAACTGCCAGATGCCGCCCGCCGAGTCGAGAACGGGGCAATTGGGCATGCCCAACGAGCCTTTCTGGCGGTCTTTCACCTGGCAGGCGTTGGAGTAAGCGCCCACATTCACGTAGATGTTGCCCGCTTTATCCAGTGTGATGGACTTGCTTTCGTGCTGCTTGCGGTTGAGCAAGCCCGTGATGATTTTCTCGGGCTGCTCAGGGTTCGTGACTTCGCCTTTGCCGTTGAGCTTGTAGCGGAAAACTTCCTGGTCGGAAGAGGCAAACAGGTACTCGGGGGTGCTGTAGATGCCCGTGCCGCCGTAGTTGCCGAAGCCGCTCACCACTTCGGCTTTGCCGCTGCTGTTCTCGCGCAGCATCAGCACACCTTTGCCGGCAGCGTTGGGCCGGTTCAGCTTCACGAAGATGGTCCCCTGGTGCGTGATGGTAATGTGGCGGGTGCGGGCACCCGTTTCGGCTACTTTCAGGGCCCCGAAGCCAGCGGGCAACTTCAGGCCGGCATTATCAGCGTCGGGCACTATCGTTTTGGTGGGCTTAAGGGCCAGCAACGACAGGCTCCCAACCAGTGCCGTAGGCAGCAGCCAGTAGCGGGAAAACGTATTTTTCATAAGGTAAGTAGGTTCGGTGGAGCGTTCTTTTTCAAAAAGGGAAAGCAAGTAAGCCATTTAACGCGCAGAATGCCCGCATGGCTGCATCAGACATGCCTAGCATGCCGCTAAAAAGCTAAAGGGCGGGAACAAGCGCTCTGGCTCGCATCCGGCCTAATGTTCCTCCGGATGAAGTGGCCTAGCAGCAGCGCCGCCCTAGCAAGGCCATATGCGGGCAGCGGGCTTCAACCTTATGGATGAGTTACCCGTTTCACGCTCATTCTATTTCCGTAACTGATGCGATATTTCTCCTCTCTGTTTCTTGCTGGAGCCTTATTTCTGGCCCCCAAACCCGACGCTACGGCGCAGAAAACCTCCCGTTCGCCCTACAAGACCCGCTTTGCGGTAGATGCGCCTATTACGCTTGGGCTGGGTGCCGTGAGTGGCCTAGGCCTGTATCTGGTGCAGCAAAAAGACGGACTGACCAATGAGCAGCTGGCAACCCTCAGCAAGAATGATGTGCCGAAGTTCGACCGGTTCTCGGCGGGCAACTTCAGCAGGTCGGCCCAAACGGCCGGCGACTTTCTCTGCTACGGCTCACTGCTGGCCGCGCCTGGCCTGCTAGCCCTGAACGAGGATGTGCGTGGCCACTACGGCCAGGTGCTAGGCCTGTACCTGCAAACTATGCTGGCCACCGATGCCATTTTCACGACCACCGTCGGGACCGTAACGCGCTACCGGCCATTCCTGTATGGCTCGGAAGGCGGCGCCTCGCGCAACAGCAAGATTTCCACCAACTCCTTCTTCGCGGGCCACACGGCGCATACGGCCACGGCCACTTTCTTCGCCGCCAAAGTCTTCCACGATTTCAACCCCGATTCGCCGGCCGAGCCCTTCGTGTGGGGCGCGGCGGCGCTGCTGCCGGCGGCAGTGGCCTACACGCGCATTGAGGCCGGCAAGCACTTCCTCTCCGATAATTTGGTAGGCTATGCTCTAGGGGCTACCATGGGCGTAGTGGTGCCGCAGCTCCACAAAACCGGCCGCAGCAACGGGTACTCGTTCGCGCCGGTTCAGGGCCTGAACGCAAACGGCTACTCCTACAGCGGGCTGCTGATGACCAAGCAGCTCTAGAGGCGCCTGGTTGGCAGCAGGCAAGGCTACCGTTCGGCCCCGTTCTCACTGGTCTAGGCCGGTAGGAGCGGGGCCGAATTTTCAGCGAGGCACAGCAGCGGGTTATGGCTAATGGTCCGTAGCTTGGGGCATCTTCCAAGGCTACTGCTTCCTGATGAAACTCCCCTCTATTCTCTTACCTGGCACGCTGGCCATCGGCTTGGGCCTGCTGCTCAATACCGGCGCAGTGGCGCAGCAAAATGCGGCGGCCGGCAAGCCTACCACGCACCAGCTAAAGCCCACGCCCACCACCGTGGCCTGGGGTTTTTACGATGCCGCTGCTCAGCCCGTATTGCGCATTAAGTCCGGCGACAAGGTAGAAGTCCAGACGCTCATTACCTCCAGCCCCACGCGCCTGGAAGGGGCCGGCGTGGCCCCCGCGCAGGTAGAACAATCCTTGCGGGATATTTATCAGGCCGTCACCAACAAAGGTCCGGGCGGACACATTCTCACGGGGCCTATTTACGTGGAAGGCGCCGAGCCCGGCGACGTGCTGGAAGTGCGCATCCGAAAGGTGGAGCTGGCCATTCCGTACGCCTACAACGCCTTCGGGCCCACCAGCGGCTTTTTGCCCGAGGATTTCGGCTACGCCAAAATGCGCATCATTCCGCTGGATAAAAAGCGCATGGTGGCCAACTTCGCGCCGGGCATAGAAGTGCCGCTGCGGCCGTTTTTCGGGAGCATGGGCGTGGCACCGCCACCCGCCGCGGGCCGCATCAACAGCGCGCCGCCCGGCATCCACGCCGGCAACCTCGATAATAAAGAACTGGTAGCGGGCACCACGCTCTACATTCCGGTACACGTGGCCGGGGCATTGTTTGAAGTAGGAGATGGGCACGCCGGCCAGGGCAATGGCGAGGTAGACATCACGGCCCTAGAAACCTCCCTGACCGGCACGCTAGAGTTCTTCGTGCGCAAGGATATGCACCTGACCTGGCCCCGCGCCGAAACGCCCACCGACTACATCACGATGGGCACCGATGAGGACCTCACCAAAGCCACCAAAGTGGCCCTGCGCGAAATGATTGACTTTCTGATGAAGGAAAAAGGCCTTACCCACGACGACGCCTACATGCTCGCCAGCGTGGCCGCCAACATGGAAATTACGCAGCTGGTGGATGGCACCAAAGGCGTCCATAGCATGATTCCGAAGAAGATCTTCACCGGAAAAACGCCGCAGAAGAAGTAGGGTGGGGTTAACGTCTCAGGCAACCCTTGCGGCCTTCTCAGCATCTGGCTTGCAGTAGTACTAGTTTATCCACCTTGTTTCTATAATGCGCAACCTCTTATTGCTAGGCCTGGTAGGCCTGCTCGCAACTGCAACGGCTTCCGCTCAGCAGCCGGTTTCTACTACCTACCGCACCACCGAGCGTAAGATTAATGCGCTGGTACACACCAAGCTAGACTTGCGCTTTGATTACGCCAAGCGCTACGCCTATGGTCAGGAGTGGCTGACGCTCAAGCCGGTGGGCTACGCTACCGACTCGCTGCGGCTCGATGCCCAGGGCATGGATATCAAAGCGGTAGGCCTACTAATGGGCCAGCAGACGCAGCCTCTGAAGTTCGAGTACAATCAGCAACAGCTGCTGGTGCACCTGGGCCGCCAAGTGCCGGCCGGAGAGGCCTACACGGTCTATATTGAGTATACGGCCAAGCCCGAGGAGCTGCAGGTGAAGGGCAGCAAAATCATTTCCGATGGTAAAGGTCTGCACTTCATCAACCCCGATAGCGCCGTGGCCGGCAAGCCCGTGCAGATCTGGACCCAGGGCGAGACGCAGGCCAACTCCGCCTGGTTTCCCACCATCGATAGTCCCAACCAGAAAACCACCTCCGAAATCAGCCTGACGGTGCCCGCCAAGTACGTCACGCTGAGCAACGGGGCTCTGGTAGGCCAGTCGGCGGCCGGGCCGGGCCTGCGCCGCGACACCTGGAAGATGGACCAGCCGCACTCGCCCTACCTGTTCATGCTGGCCGTCGGCGACTTCCGCATCACGAAGGATACCTGGCGTGGCAAGGAGGTCAGTTATTACCTGGAGCCCAAGTATACGGAGCAGGCCCGCACCATTTTCGGCAAAACGCCCCGCATGCTGGAGTTTTTCTCCCAGCGCCTCGGGGTAGAATATCCGTGGAATAAATACGCCCAGGTAGTAACCCGCGAGTACCCGACCGGCGCCATGGAAAACACCACCGCCTCGCTGTTCGGAGAGCAGGCCCAGGGTACCCCACGGGAGCTGCTGGACTGGGAGTACAATGGCGTGGAGCGCGAAATAGCGCACGAGCTGTTTCACCACTGGTTCGGCGATTTGGTAACGGCTGAAAGCTGGAGCAACCTGACCGTGAACGAGTCGTTTGCCAACTTCAGCGAGGTGCTGTGGGCCGAGCACGAGTACGGCCCCGATGGCGGCGCGGCCCAGGCCGACCGCAGCCTACGCAACTACCTGCGCAGCCCCGGCAACTACACGCTGCCACTCGTGCGCTTTCAGTACAACGACAAGGAAGACCTCTTCGATAACGTGAGCTACCAGAAGGGCGGCAGCATCCTGAACATGCTGCGCAGCTACCTCGGAGAAGACGTTTTCTTCGCGGGCCTCAAGAAATATTTAACCCAGAACGCCTTCGGCAACGGTGAGGCCCACCAGCTGCGGCTGGCGCTGGAAGAGGCCTCGGGCCAGGACCTGAACTGGTTTTTCAGCCAGTGGTACTATGGCGTAGGCCACCCCGTGGTAAGCATTGATTACGCCTACGATGCGGCCCGTAAGGAGCAGGCCGTGACCATTAAGCAAACCCAGCCGGGCCAGGTGTTCCAGCTCCCGATGGCTGTGGATGTGTACCAGAACGGCAAGCCCCAGCGCCACCAGGTTGTGATGCGCCAAGCCACCGAGACCTTCCGCTTCCCGGCCGCCAGCAAGCCGGATCTGGTGAATGTAGACGCCGATAAAACACTGGTCTGGCAGAAGAAAGACAACAAGCCGCTGGCAGAATTCGCCTACCAGTACCGCCACGCCCCGCGTTACCAGGACAGGCGGGAGGCCCTGAATGCCGCCCAGACCCAGCTCACCGACCCGCTGGCGCAGAAAACGCTGGTAGCCGGCCTCACGGATGCCTCCCCCGAGCTGCGCAGAATGGCTGTTGAGCTGCTGGACCTGAAGAACCCAAAGCTGCGCAAAGCCGCCGCCCCCGCGCTGGCCAAGCTCGCGGCCTCCGACCCATCCGTGTTTGTGCAAGCGGCGGCACTTACGGCGCTGGGCACCCTAAAGGAGAAGCGTTATACCAAGCTGTTTGATAAGGCGCTGGAAAGCAAATCGTATCGGGTGCAGGGGGCCGCGCTGCAGGGCCTGCTGCCCTTGCAGCCCAAGCAGGCGTTGGCCCGCGCCACGGCTTTCGAAGCCGATAACAAAGGGGGCCTCACGGCGGCCTTGGTAGCTGTGTATGGCCAAACGGGTGGCCTAGAGCAATGGCCGCTGGTGCTGCAGAAGTTTGATGCGGCTGACCCAAACGGCCGTTTCGAGATGATGGCTGGCCTAGGTGAGATGCTAGGCCACCTCGACGATACCACGGCCCTCACGCAAGGCATCACACGCATCAAAAATATGGCTGTGGAGTTCAAGCCTTACGGAGTGGCGGGCGGCCTCACAAACCTATTGCGCCAGATTCAGCAGCAACACGCCACGCGCCCCAGCGCCGCGCAGGTTTCTACGCTGGTAGAGCAAGCCGCAGCCGAGATTCAGGCCGCAAAGTAGCGAGCAGCAAGCCAAGGCTTGAGGAGCAAGTCCGGGTATGCAAACCGGACTTGCTCTTCTTGTTCTTATGCTAACGCTTCAACCCCAGACAGATGGTTTGTTCCTCACTTCTGGGGTTGAAGCGTTAGCAGCTTCTCCTGCAGGTCTTTGTCCTCAGGGTTGAGGCGTAGGGCAGCTTGGTAGGAACTGATGGCTTTGGCTACCTGGCCCTGCCGCGCGTGTAAATCGCCCCAGCGGGCAAATACCACAGCCGACTGCGGAAACTGCTCCTGGGCCAGCGTTAGTAGGCCCTCGGCCGCGGCTAGCTTCGCCGGTCGGCTGTTCAGTAACTCGTAGGCCATGTAGGTAAGCTGATAATCATTTAAGTGCAAGGCACGATAGCCCGCTACAGCTTCCGCAACGCGACCCAAGCGCAGGTATTCGCCGGGCAAAAGGTCGTCGTTGGCCAGGCGGGGCATTGCTTGTTCTGCGCCCAGCATCCGGAAGCCCGTAACAGCACCGGCCCCATCCCGCTCAAACACGCCTCGCAAGGCATAATCCGTGAAAGCTACCGTATCGGTCCCGACAGGGTACGTCAGGATTTCGCTGCCGTCATTAATCGTTTCCAGCAAGTGGTTTCCCTGTCGGCGGAAGGTCAGGACTTCATCGGGGCCACGGCGGTAGCGGCCGGCGTAGGCGGCTAGCGTTTGCGCCGGAACTTGGGCAGGGCGGATGGCCGCAGGGAGGAAATAGGGCCAGTTATACACCTCTGCCACGGCCCGCCGCAACTCCTTGCCCAGCTCGGCCGCCCCGTTGTTATTGTTCATCATGATGACAACCCCATTGCCGCCCGTTACGCTCCCCATGGCGTAGGCCAGAAACCCTGCGTTTACGCCCGTATGCTCAAAGTAGCGGCTGGTTTCATCAGTGCGGTCGGCGCGTTGCAGCAGGAAAGCCCCTAGGCCCATCTGCTCGCGGTAGGTGCCGCTTGATACATCTGCCTGCGGCGTGAGCATGGCTTTGGCCGAAGCCTGCGTAAGCACCTGCCCCCGGCCCCGATAGGCTTGTTGTATTTCTATCAGCAGGCTTGCTAAATCAGCTGGGGTAGAGTAGAGGCCGGCCGGGGCCTGCTGCGGATACACATACGGCACGCCTTTAAACCAGCTATTCTCAGAATAGGCCCAGGCGGCCCGGCGCTGGAGGGAGGCGGGTAGTGGCTGCGCGAAGGTAGTAGAGCGCATTTTTAGGGGCCGGAAAAGCCGCTGATCAGTTAGGGTGGCGAAATCCTGGCTCAGGGCGTCCATCAGGGCCAGCTGGGCCACCAGGTATCCGCCTCCGGAGTACTGAAAACCTGTGCCGGGCTCCTGATTTACCACTACGGGGCGGGTTTCGGCCTGCGGCTGCCCACTCAGAATATCCACCACGGAAGGCAAAGGTTTCGCGCTCGGCACAAACCCAAAATACGCCGACTGACTGGTGCCGCCCTGGTGGCTCAGCAGCAGGCGCAACGTGACGGGGCGCTTGCGCGTGAAATCATTTTCAGGAAGCTTCCAAGATGTTAAGTAAGTATTGATGGGCGCATCAAGTGACAGCCGTCCTTGCTGTACCAGCTGCATGGCTGCCATAGCGGTAGCCAATTTGGAGATAGAGCCCGCTGAGAATAACGTAGATGGCGTGACCGGAATTTGAGCAGTCGTGTCGGCTAATCCGTATGCCTTTACCCAGTCGATTTTGTAGTTCCTAATGACTGCTATACTCAGGCCCGGTACGCGGTGGTAGCGCATGCGCTCTAGCAGGTTCCAGCCCTGCAGCCCCTCCACCGGTACGTAGGGCAGTAGGCTGTTTTCCACCTGTTGAATGCGCGAGGAGACCGAAGCAGAACTCGTCCGGGCAGGCACCTGAGCATGGGCAGGAGGTGGCAAATGGGTGCTCAGCAGGAGCAGGCAGAGGTAGAAGGGTAAGCGCATCGGTTAGGGGCTTAATGATGCGGCAAACCTAAGTCTGGGCCGATACCGAATCGTCCCGAAGGGTAGGATGGTACTTCTTTTGGTAGTCTTTGGGCGTACATCCCGTCTTTTCCTTAAACACCCGGTTGAAGGTGGTTTTCGAGTTAAAGCCCGCTTCTAGGGCCAGGGCCAGCACCGTAAGCCGCTGCACATCAGGGGTGAGCAGGCGCCGCTTTACTTCCTCCAGCCGGTAGCCATTCACGACATCATGAAACGACTGGCCTAGGCCAGCGTTCAGTAGCTGCGATACCATGTTGGAGGTAAGGCCCAAGTGTTGAGCTAGGACATCGAGGGTTAGGTCTGGATTTCGGTACAGGTGGTCTTGCTCTAAGGCTGCTACCAGGCACCGCAGATGCTCAGGATCGGGGAGGGGCACCGACGCTGCGGAGGCTGATGAAACTGTAGCCGTCAGTAGCTCAGACGAGGTGAGGTGGGCTGTCAAGCTTCGGTTCTGGAGCCAGCCTATGAGTGCCAGCGCGTAGGCCAGTAGAGGCAGCACAAGGCCCGTGAGGTAAAACGTAGGAGCGCCCGGCGGCAGATAATATCGGTTGATAAATGGGTCGAGGGCAGCCAGCACATAAAACACGCCCAGGCCAGGTAGCGCCCAGCCCAGCCAGCGCGGGTGGCCACCGTGTGTACTCACAAGGCGCCACGCTAACCGGGCGTACACCAGCACCGAAAGCACAGCGCCGTAGTGTTCCAGGTAGCGAGTATAAGGCTTATGAACGGTCAGCCAGAACCAGGTTTTGGTATCGAACGATTGGGCGGCCACCACCACGTAGAAAAGTAGCTGCAGCGCCACTGGCACGAAGTGTGGCCACCGTAAGGGCGGACGATTACAGCGGGCTAGCAGGTAGTTAAGCAGCAGCGGCCCAAAGCTCCAGGAAAAGAACAGCGGAGTGAAGTATAGCCAGCGGTTGCGGAAATACACACCTGATCGGCTCAAAAAGTAGTCGGCTACCTGTAGCGTTAGGCCTAGCAGCAGGAGGGCCAGCCAGCGGTTAGCTGCCAGCCGAGGCTTAGCTATCAGCAAGTAAGCGCCGGTGGTGAGTCCCTGCACTAGGCAGAAGAGCTGAAAGGCAACGGCCAGATCAACGTGAACGAGCATCGGGTGGCAGCAAGGTAAGTAGTCCTAAGATAAGCATCTTACAGCCCCACTCGTACCTCCACCGTAGCAACCATCCTTCGCAAAAAGCAGTAGGGCAGAACTTCATTCAGCCAGATCGGGCCTTTCCTCCGCGGAACCCCGACCTTTGGCCATGTGCCGGACGCGCACCGCGCTAACCGACACCATTTCTTGAGTATGCGCAAACCTTTATATTCAAGAAAGCCACGAGCTACAAATTGCAATGACGCAGGAACAACTACGCTTAGCGGAATCAGCCGCTCCCACAACCCCCTGGAAGAAATTCGGGCCGTACCTCACCGAGCGCCAGTGGGGTACCGTGCGCGAAGATTATAGCCCTGAGGGCAACGCCTGGGAATATATTACCCACGATATGGCCCGCAGCAAGGCCTACCGCTGGGGAGAAGAAGGCCTGGGCGGAATCTGCGACGACCAGCAGCTCCTATGCTTTGCCGTAGGTCTCTGGAACGGGCAGGACGAGATTCTGAAGGAGCGTTTGTTTGGCCTTACCAACGGGCAAGGCAACCACGGCGAGGACGTGAAGGAGCTGTACTACTACCTCGACAGTACGCCCACGCACTCCTACATGCGCATGCTCTACAAGTATCCGCAGCGGGCGTTTCCGTACCGGAAGCTGGTGCGGGAAAATGGCCGCCGCAACCGGCAGGAGCCCGAATACGAGCTGCTGGATACCGGCATTTTCAGCAAAAGCCGCTACTTCGATGTGTTCATCGAATATGCCAAAGCCGGCCCCGACGACATCCTAATAAAAGTAACGGTTCACAACCGCGGCCCCAAGGCGGCGCCGGTGCAGGTGTTGCCGCAGCTCTGGTATCGGAACACCTGGAGCTGGGGCCATGATGATACCAAGCCCGTGCTGCGCGAAACCGCTCCCGGCACGGTGCAAGCCGACCACGCCACGCTAGGCCACTACCACTTCTACTGCGAGCAGGCGCCACCGCTGTTGTTCTGTGAAAACGATACCAACGGTGCCCGCCTCTACAACCTGCCTGCCAAGGGCCTGCATTTCAAAGACGGCATCAATGACTACGTAGTAGAAGGCGATAAGCAGGCCATTAATGCGAGACAGGAAGGCACCAAAATGGCCGCCCACTACCAGTTTACGCTGCAACCCAACGAGTCCCGCACCGTCCGGCTACGCCTGAGCAAAGCAGAAATCGGGGCGGCTTTTTCGGATTTTGATCAGGTCTTTCAGGCTCGCCAGCAGGAGGCCGATGAGTTCTATGAATGCATTCAGGAAAACCTGCCCGACCCCGATGTGCGCAACGTGCAGCGCCAGGCCTTTGCGGGGATGCTCTGGAGCAAACAGTATTACTACTACGATGTAAACCAGTGGCTGGAAGGCGACCCAGCCGTGCTTACGCCGCCCCCCGAGCGCCGCAAAGGCCGCAACCACCACTGGCGCCACCTGCACAACGCCGACATCATCTCGATGCCGGATAAGTGGGAATACCCGTGGTATGCCGCCTGGGACCTGGCCTTCCACTGCATTCCGCTGGCTATGGTAGATGCCGGCTTCGCCAAGCACCAACTCCGCCTGCTCACCCGCGACTGGTACATGCACCCCAACGGCCAGCTGCCGGCCTATGAGTGGAACTTCTCGGATGTAAACCCCCCTGTGCACGCCTGGGCCACCTGGCGCGTGTATCAGATGGATAAAAAACTGCAGAACGGGCAAGGCGATACGACCTTCCTGGAGGCCGTATTCCACAAGCTGGCGCTCAACTTCGCGTGGTGGGTAAACCGTAAGGATAAAAGCGAGCGGAACATCTTCGAGGGCGGCTTCCTGGGGCTTGATAACATTGGCGTGTTTGACCGCAGCTCCGCGCTGCCCACGGGTGGCTTCATTGAGCAGTCGGATGGCACGAGCTGGATGGCCATGTTTGCCCTGAACATGATGCGCATGGCGCTGGAGCTGGCCAAAACTAACCCGGTGTACCAGGACATGGCCAGCAAGTTCTTTGAGCACTTCCTCTACATCGCCGATGCCATGACCCGCGGCGGCGACGGCCTTTTTAACCTCTGGGACGAGGAAGATGGCTTCTATTACGATGTGCTGCACACGCCCGATGAGGAGCGCACCAAGCTGAAAGTGCGCTCGATTGTGGGCCTGATTCCGTTGTTTGCGGTAGAGGTGATTGAGCAGGATTTGCTGGACACCATGCCCGAGTTTACGGCGCGCGCCCGCTGGCTGATTGACAACCGGCCCCACCTGGCCCAGCTGGTTTCGCGCTGGGAGGAGCCCGGGAAGGGCGCCCGGCATTTGCTGGGCCTGTTGCGGAGGTCGCGCCTCAAAAAGCTGCTCACCCGCATGCTCGACGAATCAGAATTTCTCTCCGACTACGGCATTCGGGCTATGTCGCGCCACCACCTGGAGCATCCCTATGTGTTCAGCACCGAGGACGACGATTTTGTGGTGCAATATGTGCCCGGCGAGGCCGAAAGCAGCATGTTTGGGGGCAATTCCAACTGGCGCGGCCCCATCTGGTTTCCCATCAATTTCCTCATCATCGAGTCGTTGCAGCGCTATTACTTTTACTACGGCGAAAACTTTACCGTGGAGTACCCAACGGGCTCGGGTACGCTGCTGAATCTAAATCAGGTAGCTACGGCACTGGCCGGCAGGCTCACTAAGCTGCTGCTCAAGGACGAAAATGGTCGCCGACCCGCCTTCGGCGACAACGAGATGCTGCAGACCGATCCGCACTTCCGCGACAACCTGCTCTTCCATGAGTACTTCCACGGCGACAACGGCAACGGCCTAGGCGCCAACCACCAAACCGGCTGGACCGGCCTGATTGTGCGCCTGCTCCAGTTGCGTGGGTAAGCCAGTCTGGTCGTAAAATATGTCATTCCGACGAAGGAGGAATCCGGTGACTGGCCTAGAAGCTGATCCAGATTCCTCCTTCGTCGGAATGACACGTTTTGACTGGCCTAGGCCACTGGCTCTGCCTGAATAAGGTGTTCAGAATACTGGGGTTCTTCGCCGGCTCGGCAAAACAAAACCCGCAAAGCGCGCTTTAGGTAGCCAAACCTCCACGCCAGAATACTTCTTTCATGAGCTACCCAAACGCCATCAGTCTTACTGCTTCTGACAACACCCAATTCAACGCGTACACGGCTTTCCCAACCACCGAGGGGCCGCACCCCGGCATCATTTTGCTGCAGGAGGCATTCGGCGTAAATGGCCACATCCGCAACATAGCCGACCGACTGGCCCAGGCGGGTTATGTAGTAGTAACGCCCGAGATTTTCCACCGCACCGCCGAGCCGGGCCTGGAAATCCCGTACTCGAATTTTGCCGGTGCTTTGCCGCACTACAACGCCATCACCAATGAAGGGCTGACGGCCGATGTGCAGGCCTGCTACAATTGGCTGCTAGGCCAGTCTGGTGTAACGGATAAAATTGGGAGCATCGGGTTTTGCCTGGGCGGGCGCGTATCGTTCCTCACCAATGCCGTGCTGCCGCTTTCGGCGGGCGTATCGTACTACGGCGGTGGCACCCACACCCTCACCGACCGCGCCAAAGATCTGCACGCGCCCCACCTGTTCTTCTGGGGTGGCCTAGATGCGCACATCAGTAAAGAGCACATTGCTCAGGTAACGGACGCCGTAGATGCTGCCGGCAAGCCCTACATCAACACCGTTATATCCTACGCCGACCACGGTTTCCACTGCGACGAGCGCCCGAGCTATCACCCCGAAGCCGCCGCCGAGGCGTGGGCCCTCACGCTGGCTTTCTTCCACGAAAAGCTGCGCTAGGCCAGTAGAAGGCCTGTCTGATTTCTGGAAAAAGCGCCTGATGGAAACGGCAGGCGCTTTTTTTGTGCCCAAGCGTGTGGCAGGCAGCCGTATTGAGCAGCGTGAAAGCAAGAACTCGACTTTAACCTGTGCCGGATAGGCAAAGTATAGTGGCCTAGGCCAGTATGTAGGGCCCGCTCTCTTGATGAAAAAGCTATTTCAGCAGTTCCCGCCGGCCTACTTCGCGCTGGTGATGTCCACCGGAATCATTTCACTGGCCGCTGATGGACTGCAGCTTACTGCCGTTGCGGAGGGGTTATTTTATCTGAATCTGGTGCTTTATCCGCTGTTTCTGCTGCTGTTGTTGCTGCGGACCGTAACGGCATTTGAGGGGCTGCGCACCGAGCTGACTTCGCACAAGAAAGGGCCTCTTTTTCTGGCGTTTGTGCCAGCTACGTGCCTGCTCGGCAACCAGCTCGTGCAGCTACGGCAACAGACTGGCCTAGGCAATGCGCTGTGGGTGTTGGCGGCCGTTTCCTGGGTGGTGCTGCTCTACAGCTTTCTGTTTGGCGTGAGTGTGGGCGAGGAAAAGCCAGATCTGGAAAAGGGCTTTAATAGCGGCTGGCTGTTGCTGGTGGTAGCCACGGAAGCGCTGGCCGTGCTCGGCGCCAAGCTGCTGCCAAGCTGGAACATAGCGCCCGAAATAAGCGCGTTTGGTTTGCTAAGCCTGTTTCTGCTTGGTGGCTTGCTCTACGTGGTGCTCATTACGCTGCTGGTCTATCGGCTTACCTTCAAGCCCTTGGGCGAGGAAGAGGTAGGCGCTGCCTACTGGATAAGTGTGGGTGCCAGCGCCATTGCGGTACTGGCCGGCGCCAGCATAGCTACTGGCCTAGAGCAACACCAAGGCTGCCCGATTTGCTGCCCTTCGTAAAGGGAACCAGCCTGCTTTTCTGGGCTGTGAGCACATGGTGGGTCCCGTTGGTAGCGGGCTTGTGCCTCTGGAACCACCTGAAAACCCGCCCAGCCTTCACCTACGCACCCACTTATTGGAGCATGGTGTTCCCGCTGGGCATGTACACCGCCGCAACCCTGCGGCTTTCCGAAGCGCTCAAACTGCCGCAGCTGCGGGTTATACCAGCCTACTTCATCTACATTGCCCTGCTCGCCTGGCTCCTGACGTTCGGCGGCATGCTCTACCATTTTGCCACGGCTTCCGCGAAGAAGTAGAATGCTCTAGTATGGACGTCATGCTGAGCGCAGCCGAAGCATCTCGCGTGCTGAGGTTGGGCTAGTAACTCAACGATTCGAGCGAGATGCTTCGACTGCGCTCAGCATGACGGCCTTTTAGGCACTGTCTACACAGCCTAGGCCACTACCAGCGCCTGCGGAGCGGCCTGCTTAATGCGGGCCAGTAGCCAGGCCACCTGGCGTTTGGTTTCGGCTTGGAACTCGCTGCAGGCTGCTTCCAGCTCTTTGTCGCGGAGGCCTAAGGCGGCGTTGCCGAGGATGTCCCAGCAAAGCTCCACCTCATTGGCCAGCAGCCACAAGTCGTGCAGGTCGCGGAGTAGGGCCAGGCTGCCGCTGCGGGGCTGGCTGAACAGCACCTTCTCCATTTCGTTGGGTTCGTCGCTTTTGTCGGCGGAATAGCGCACCAGAAACGGCTGCATTTTCCCGTGGTGGCGCACCGACCAGGCTGAGAGTTTCATGCACGTCTGTTCAATATCGGGCTCGTCTTTATGATGACGCGCCACTTTCTCAAGGGCCTCGGCCAGCTGCTTCTCGCTGTTCTCAACCAGACCCAGGTAGTTTCCTAGCTTCATGGTATGTAGGGGTTAGGGTTTGCGAATCCGGACGGCGGCGTATTTGAAGTGCGGCTGCTTGCTGATGGGGTCCCACTCCGTGATGGTCAGTTCATTGGCTGCCCTGAGCCGGTCGTCTTTATCCCAGTAGCCGTAGTGAAAGGGCATAAACACCAGCCCTGGCTCTATGCCCCCAATGCGGGCCGGCTCCACTGCCTTGCCGCGTCGAGACTCTACTTCTACAAGTTCGCCTTCCGCAATACCATAGCGCGCGGCATCCTCCTCCGATAGCTGCACAAAGCCCTCCGGCGCAGCCTCATTTAAAGCCCGGGAGCGGCCCGTTTTGGTGCGCGTATGGAAGTGGTACACCACCCGGCCGGTGGTAAACCACAGCGGGTAGGCCTCGTCGGGCTGTTCATGGGGTGGCTCGTAATCCGTGGCTTTTATGAAGGCCTTGCCTTTGGGGTCGTTGGCCTTGTAGGCCTCTGCCTGAACCTCGGTGCCCGTTTCCAGGTCGTAGCCGTAGGTTTCGCAGTATTCGGGCTGGGTATTGAAGATGTGGTCGGGGTAGAGGTGCTCGGCGCCGTTGGGGTACTGCTCGTTGCAGGGCCACTGAATGCCGGAGCCCTCGCTGAGCTTGGCGTAGCTCATGCCCGAGTAGTCGCAGGGGCGGCCTTTGCTGCACACTTTCCAGGCCTCGAAGGCTTCTTCCGGCGTGTTCCAGCTGATGAGCGGTTGCCCGTCCTTGTTGCGGAAATCCATGCGGCGGGCGTAGTCCAGAAAGATATCGAAGTCGGAGCGAGCCTCGCCGGGCGGCAGTATAGCCTGGTAGGAAATATGAACGGTACGGTCGGTGTTGGTGAAAGTGCCCGTTTTCTCACCCCAAATGGCCGTGGGCAGCACCACATCAGCGTATTGCGCTGTTTCGGTCAGGGAGGCATCCTGCACAATGATGAACAGGTCTTCCTTCTCCAGAATCTTGCGTAGGCGGGGCAGGTCGGGCATCGATACGGCCGGGTTGGTTGCACTGATCCAGAGGAGCTTAATGGAGCCCTGCTCGCAATAGTGCCAGAGCTGCATGGCATGCGTGGGCGGGGACCAGTGCGGAATAATATCAGGGTCGACGTTCCAGATGCGGGCCAGTTCCTGAATGTGCTCCGGGTTGCTCCAGTTGCGGAAGCCCGGCAGGTCGCCATCGGCCCCGCACTCCCGGGTGTTTTGGGAGGTTGGCTGCCCGTTCATCTGCAGAATGGCGTTTCCCTTGGAGCCAATCAGCCCCCGAATCAGGTGGATGTTATTAATCTGCACCGCCGCTGCCGTAGCCTGCATCGACTGATACACACCCTGCAGTGCCGTAGAAACCAGCGTTTTACTGGTGCCTAAGATCAGGGCTGCGGCCAGCAATTTTTCGGCGGGCACTCCCGTAAGGGCTTCTACCCGCTCAGGAGTCCACTTTTCCACGGTTTTGCGCAGCTCCTGAAAGCCCAGCGTGTGCTGCTTGATAAACTCGTGGTCGAGGTGGTCGGCCTCAATGAGCAGGTTAAGCAGGCCATTGAGTACGGCCGTGTTGGTTCCGGCGCGGGGCGCCAGGTGCACCGTGGCCTTCTCGGCGGTGAAAGTCAGGCGCGGATCAATGACCACCAGCTGAGGCGGGTTGGGCCCTGCCAGCCGATCCAGAATGCGGGCCCAGAGTACCGTTTGCTGCGAGGCCATGTTGTGGCCTACGAGCAGCACCGCTTCCGTGGTGTCGAGGTCAGTGTAAGAGCCCGGCTGCCCATCAGTCCCGAAAGAAATTTTGAGGGCTGCGGCGGCTGTGGCGGTACACAGGCGCGTATTGCCATCCATGTGCGGCGTGCCCAGGCCCGCTTTGCCGAGCACCCCCAGGGTGTAGTATTCCTCAATAAAGAGCTGGCCTGACGTATAGAAGCCCAGCGCCCCACTAGTATGCTCCCGAATCAGGTCTTTGGAGTGCTGCACAATCAGGCTCATAGCCTCATCCCAGCTGGCTTCCTGCAGCACCCCATCGCGCCGGATCAGAGGCTTGGTGAGACGGTCGGGGCTGTGGTTGGCTACCCAGCCATGAAGGCCTTTTGGCCCCAGGCGGCCTTTGTTTACGCGGTCGGCAGCGCGGCCCCGCACCCCTACAATCCGGCCTTCCTTCACCCCAATATCCATCCCGCAGCCATTGGAGCACAGCACGCACGCTGATTGGACCCACCGTTCGGGCTCTTCCTCCGTGTGCTCATCCACGCGCGAAGGCCACTGGCCTACGTAGCCAGTGCGTGGCCCCCAGATATCGATGATGCTGTTGCGGGTTTCTTTCATGAGAAATAGTTTTTGGATTGAAACGAGTTTCAAGCAGGGGTGAAGGAAATGAAGCCACGGCCATTTACTTCCTCAGAAACTGTAGGCCCCTAACGCTTCCGTTCGGGTAAACTCAAGCTGTACTACGTGTGTTCGCGGAAAAATGGTAAGTCAGATAATTACTATTTTAATTTTATTTTAATCTTAATAAGTGGCTTTAGGTACTGGAATGGATGATATGGTTCAGCTTTAGAGCAATCGGCCAGACGCGGCGTGTTGGTGAATGGCATTATGAATTGCCAGGGAAGTCAGTCCAATGCAACCACTCTTTGCTGCCAATGCAGGCCTTTGTGGCACCCGAAAAAGCCAAGGCGCATTGCTGGTGACGAATTGTATAAAACTCACAAAGGGGCGGACAACTCTGTCCGCCCCTTTGTGGCTTATCTGGGTAATGTGTTGTCTGGGTAATGTGTTGCTTACTTAGCTTTTGCCTGAATCAGTTTTACTACATCGGCGTTGCCGCCATCTTTGGCGTTGGCCAGTACATCTTTGCCGTCTTTGTCCTTGGCTTTGGGGTTGGCGCCATTGGCCAGCAGGAACTCCACTACATCCAGGCTACCGTTGGCGGCGGCGGCCATCAGGGCAGTGGCATTAAAGCTGTCGGCTTTGTCGACCTGGGCTTTGTGCTTGATCAGGGCCTTAACTACCTCAAGATGACCGTTGCCGGCGGCAATAATTAAGAAGGTTGTAGGAAAGCCGGGCACCATTTCCACTGGGGCGTTTGCATCGGCCCCGGCAGTCAGCAGCGTTTCCACGTCAGCAGGGTTGTTTTTGACTACCGCACCGAACACTTTCTGCGTGGGCGTCTGGGCAAGCGAAACCGTAGTGGTAAGAAATAAGGCAAAAGCGAGAAGAAGTTGTTTCATGCCGAGAAGTCCAATTGGGGGGAGGTATTAACCCCAAATATAGCCTATTGACGCCGCAAAATCCTAATTTCGGATACCTCAATACCTACGCTTACAGCCAGCCTTTAGGACACGTTTTCAGGGGTGCTTGCACCAAGTCAGGTGGGTGTGCCAGCCTTTGAAATTCCACCATCAGGGAGTGGCCTAGGCCACCTTTTCGGCTTCGGCCTGGCGGCCCATGTGCTGGGCCATCATGCTGGCCAGAATAATCTGGAGGGCGTGGTACAGCATGAGCGGCAACAGGAGCAGCCCCGTGGCGGCCATGCCCGGAAACAAGAGGCTTGCCATTACGCTGCCGTGCACCAACGATTTCTTGGAACCACAGAACAGCGCCACGGTGCGGTCGGCCCGCGAGAAACCCAGCATACGGCTCACGGCCCATACTACGCCAAAAATCAGGAAGTACAGCACCACCATACCCAAGCCCAGCAAAGCAATATCGCGGGGCTGATAGCTGCGGAAAATACCCTCCGCAAACGACTCACAGAACGCCGTGAACACGATGAGCAGAATCACCACCTGATCGGAGATACGCAGTGAGCCTTTGTGTTGCTCGGCAAAGCTCCCGAAACGGTGGTTGAGCAATACGCCTACCACAACCGGCAAAATCACCTGCCAGAGCAAGTCGAGGCCGAGGCGCCAGAGGTTGCCGCCCTCGGCGGAGGTATTCAGGAACAGGCTGGTCCAGAGGGGCGTGAGCACAATGCCCAGCAGGCTGCTGATGCTGGCGTTGAAAATGGCCGCGGGCAGGTTGCCGCGCGCAATACTCACCATCACGACCGAGGTTGATACAGTGCTGGGCAGCGTGCACAAAAAGAACACGCTAGGCCACATATCAAGCGCCTTTCCTACAAACAAGGGCCGCAACGCCAATGCCAGCAGCGGAAACACTACAAATGTGGTAAGCTGCACCACCACATGCAGGCGCCAGTTGCGTAGGCCGGCCCGCAGCTTATCGAGGCTCAGGCGCAGTCCATAGAAAAAGAAAATAAGGGCCACGCCCGCCGTCGTGATGACTTTCCACGGAATAGGGCTAGCCTTGCTGCCCACATCCGGAATCAGGTAGGCCAGGGCTACCACGCCTATCAGGCCCAGCAAGAACCAATCGAGAAGGCCGGCGCGGCGGAGCAGGGCCAGCAGGCGATTTTCGGAAGGAGACGGAGGCGGTAGCACGGGCGGAGCGGGTTGGAGCATAGGCGGGCGTTATTCGCTGATGTTGAGATTGTATTCCTTGGCCGTAGATCGAAACAGATCAAGCTGGTTTTGCTCCTTCATGGCGCTATACAGCACCGTAAGCAGGCGGTTGCTGTCGGAGAGATACGGCGATTCCTGCTCTACGTATAGCCGGTGCGCGCTGAATAGGTTCTGCATTGCCTGCGGAAAGTCTCGGCGGAGCAGGGCCATTTTGCCGGCTCCGAAGTAGCCCTCAGGATCGTAGGGATGAAAGAAGCGCAGTTTTTCGTAGTAGGTGCGGGCGTCGTCGTCTTTGTGCTGCAGCGTTTTCACGACGGCCATATTGAGCAGGGCCAAGTTGCCTTCTGGAAAAACAGACAACGACTTCTCGTAGTAAGCTTCCGCTTTTTTCAGGTCTTTGGTTTGCCGGTAGCAGACGGCGGCATCGTCGAGGGCTTTCACGAATTGCGGATCCCGCTTGATGGCAGTCAGGAAATGGGGCAGGGCGGCAGCGTATTGCTTTTTCACGAGTAAATCGGAGCCGGCCTGGTAGGCCACTGCGGCCGAAGCAACGGAGGAAGTAGCGTAAAATTTGGTTTGTTTCTGCTGCACCACGGCATTGCGAACCGCCGGGCAAGACTGGCCTAGCAACTCCTGGGCCTGCCGCATAGAACCCCGAATTCCTTCTACCGTGTTCATCACCTTAGCATCAGCCCCGCCGCCCTCCTTCACGACGCTGGCAAAGGCTTGCGGCAGGCATTTTTCGAGGCGCGTCAGAGCAGAATCGGGAACGGCGGGCTGGCCTATGCAGTCGCAGGCTTTATCTGCCAGCCGTTGGGGCAAGGTAGCTTGCTGGGCCATGGCCGGTACCGTTAGCAACAGGCCTAGCAGAGGAGTAAGTAGTTTCTTCATATCAGACAGAGGACAAAGAATAAGAAACAGGAAGTGCACATGAATAAAAGCTCTGCAATATCTTGGTTGAGCCGCATAAGCCAACGGTGACAGCAGATAATAAAAAAGGCACCCACCTTCCTGGTGAGTGCCTTTTGGGTAGTAGAGTGGGAAGCTTATTCGGCAGTAGGCCGGGGCTGAGCCTTCAGCTTTTTCACGAAATCAGCAAACGCCTGGCCTAGCTCCGCAAACAGCGGATTGTCGCGGTTGGCCAGCAGCACATTGCCCAGCAGCTTGGCCCCCAGTGCCAACTCAGCGGCCTGCTCGTGGGGCAGAAACTGAGCGTTTTGCACACGCTGCACAATGGCAGATACATCGTCGTGGTTGGTGAAATCGAGGGAAAGCGGCTCGTGCAAGGGCTGCTCCGGCATGCTGGCCGCCACATGCTCCAACGTAATTCTATAGCGATGCTGACGCTTGCTCATAATGGAAAATAAAAGGAAGTGAGAGCGTGCGTGGAGCGCTAGGCCACCATAGGCGCTAGGCCACGGCTCCCACCAGCTTGCGCTGCTTCTTGTTGGCTTTGCGCAGGCGGTTCAGCCACATGATGGTGCCCGTGATAGGAAATGTGAAGCCCAGCACGCACACCACCAGCGCAATAATTTTAGATGGCCAGCCGAATACCGCGCCGGTATGCACCGGCTTAAACATGCCGCGTACCCGCTGCCCCAGGTTGCGCTGCTCATAGGTCTGCTGACTTAACACCTTGCCGGTGTACTGGTCCAGAAACATCTCATCGGTGGCGTTTTCATACACAGCCCCACGGCGCAGCGTGGCCACCTTAAAGCTGGCGCTAGCATCTTTGGGAAGCTGAAGCGAGTAGTAGACTGCCTGAGGTACCTGGCGCAGCACCAGCTGCAGCACGGCATCAGGCGATAAGCCGGGGGCGGCAGGGGCAGCCTGTGGTAGCGCCGCCACTGCTCCCGTTGGTACAGCGGAAACAGGTGGCTCGGGGCGCTGCATGGGCGAGTTGGTGATGGCGAAAATGCCCTTGTTAAACCACTCAAACGACCACGCCAGGCCAGTGAAAGCAAATACAAACAGGAACAGCGCCGAATAGAACCCCAGCACAATGTGCAGATCGTGGTTTACGCGCTTCCAGCCGCCGCTCCACTTCACCTTCACGCGTTGCTGCAGCGCCTTGCGGGTGGCCGGCCACCACAGCACCAGGCCAGTGCCAATGATCAACAGGAACATCACCGTGCTCACGCCCACCACCAGCTTGCCGATAGGGCCGCCTACCATGCCGCGGTGCAGGGCCATCATCGTGAAGAAGAACGTTTCGCGGTAGTTCAGCTCCCCAGTTACCGCACCGGTGTACGGGTTCACAAATACTTTCGGGCCGCCGGGGCCACCTTCGCCCTTACCACCTTTTCCGCCTTTGCCTTCGGAGCGGGCAGCGACTTCCTGGGCGGGGCCTGAAGCTTTGGTTTCCCTGTGGCCTGCTGAGCTGCCTTCGCTTTTCTGGCCATCCTTCTTGCCGCCCTCGGGGCTGCTACCGGCCAGGCTGAACTCCACAGTGCGGGTGGGGTCAGTATAGATCTTTACTCCCGAGATTTTGGCGCCCGGCTTGTAGTGCGTTACGGCGCTCGAAAGGAGCGTAAGCGGCAGAGCGGGGCGCTGCTCGGGCTTCACGAAGTAGCGCTCGGGGTGCCAGGCCTGCTCCAGTTCTTTCTCAAAAACCAGCACGGCCCCCGTCAGGCACACCACGGCAATAATCAGCCCCGAAACCAGGCTCAGGTACAAGTGAATGTTACGAAAGAAGATTTTCATGGAGCAGAGAAATCAGATATCAGAACTGAGTTGCAAGTTCGCCAGAAACCCAAAAAGCATCCGTTGCAGCGGGTACTTTTTGGGCTTTCTTCACTCACACAAGTCAATTAGAGACGGTAGCCTAGCGTAGCCGAGAACTGACGTGGGGCGATGGGGTTCACGCTGTTGTCGTCGTGCACGTTGTAGCTCAGTTGGTTCAGCACGTTCGATAGCTTTACCCGCAACGAGAGTCGGTCGTAGGTGTAGCCCACCGAGGCATCCAGCTGCGCGTAGTCGGGTAGGGAAATGAGGCGGTAGTTGGGGTTGGCCTCCGTGGTAGAGCGGCCGGCTTGCCGCTCCCCGATGTAGAGGGCCGTGGCGCCCAGGTTCAGGCCACGCAGGGCGCCGTTCTCAAAGGTGTAGAACACGCTGGCGTTAGCCGTGTGGTTGGGGTTGTAACGCAGCAGGCTGCCTACTTCGTAAATGTTGCTTTTGGTGTAGGTAGTGCGGTTGTAGCTGTAGCCCCCCAGCACCGACCAGCCCTGTACCGGCTTGCTCTGCAAATCCAGCTCAATACCCTGGCTGGTTACCTCCCCGGCCAGTTGCTGCGCGGTCGGGAATTGGAGATTGTAGTTGGCTTCATTCGGCAGGATGGTCTGGGCCAGATTGCCGTTCACAATGCGGTAGGCCGTCACGTTGGCCGACAACAGCCCATTGAACAGCTCATTCTTCACGCCTACTTCGTACTGATCGATAAGCGACGGTTTCAGAGCGTTGCCCGTGTTATCAATCCCCGTATTCGTGTTGAAGGAGTTGGCGTAGGAAGCGAAGATGGACATCGTCTTCAGTGGCTGGAACACGAGGCCTAGGCGGGGCGAGAAGGCGTCATCGTAGCGGGTGGTGCGCGTGTCCGTCTGCTTGGCATAAGCATACTGGAAGCTGCCCGTTTCCTGGTAGCTGTAGCGCACGCCGGCCAGCAGCTTCAGCTTCTCCGTAATCTCTATCAGGTCCTGCACATACACGCCCACCCGCCGAATAGGAGCATAGGTGCGGGTGTTACGCGTAAACTCGGGCTGGGTGCTTTTCTCGGTGTAGCGGCCGGGCTCAAATACGTTGATGGAATCGTATTTGGCAATGGGGTTGTAGGCCACTGTGCGGGTGTTGTACTTATCGGCATCCATGCCTACCAGCACCGTATGGTTCAGGAAGCCCGTGCGCACTTTACCCGTCACATCTAGCTGGCCTAGGAAGTAGTCTTCCCGGTTATCAGTGGCCTGCAGACTGCGCACCAGGTTGCCGTACAAAGCTGGGCTGCCGGTCAGGAGCTTCCGGTTGTTGGCGCCGAATACATCTACCCGGTCGCGGATAGTGGTGGGGCGGGCGGCGGAGCGTAGCTCGCTATTGAAGCCCTGGTAGGCCGCTACGCCGCGCACCTGCCAGGTATCGTTGAGGTGGTGCGTGAGGGTGGCCGTAGCCGATTTCTGCTCCGTACCGATGTTGGCCCAGCTCGTGTTCAGGAAACGCGCCCGGTCTACGTTCTCAATGCGGTAGTTCACGGCTCCCACACCAAAATCAGGAGTGCGGTTGTCCTTCAGGTAGTCGCCTTCCAGCAGGAAATCGGTCTTGCTGCCCACTTTGAAGAGCAAGGATGGGTTCACGTAAAACCGCTCACCTTTCACTCCATCGCGGAAGCTGCGGCTGTTTTCGTAGGTAGTGTTTACCCGGAAAGCTACATGCTCGCTGTTGTTAATGGCGCCGTACACGTCCACCATCGGCTTGTAGAAGTTGTAGCTGCCTACGCGCATAGCTACCGAGCCACCCTGCTCGAAACGGGGCTTTTTGGTCACTAGGTTCAGGACGCCGCCCGCCGCCACGTTGCCGTACAGGATGGCGTTGCTGCCTTTCAACACCTCAAAGCGCTCCAGAGAGCTGGTTTCGGGTAGAATGCTGTTGTTATAGCGCACCCCGTTTTTGAACGTATTGCTGCTTCCGAACGCAAAGCCCCGGCCGGAAATTTCCTCCTGATAGCCGCCGGTGTTGCCGCTCACATACACGCCACTCACGTTGGCCAGCACGTCGCTCACGCGCAGCACCTGCTGTTGCTCCAGGGTCTGGCGCTCCACTGTGAAAGTGCTTTGGGGCAAGTCTAGAGGAGCAATTGGTAGCTTCCCGATGGCTACCGGGCGCTCATTGAGACTACGGTTGCCCGTTACGGTTACTTCGTTGAGCTGCTGCGTGCTTTGCTCAAGTGAGAAGGCCGGCAGCGTCATGGTTTCGCCGCCGGTTACCGTTACGGTTACTTCCTGCGGGGTATATCCCATGCTGCTCACTACCAGCTGGTAGGAGCCAGCCGGCGCGGCCAGTCGGAAATTGCCATCGGGGCCGGTAGTAGCGCCGTAGCTGGTGCCTTTCAGAGCAATTGTCACGCCTTCCACTGGCTCGCCGGCAGTGTCCAGTACCCGGCCGGCAATGCGCCCGCGCTGCGCGGTATCGTCCTCGCCATGATGCTTCAGGCTGGTCGCTAGGCCACTATCGGGGGTGGTTGATGGCAAGGCAACAGCTGTCAAAGGCAAGGAAAGCAGAGCGAGGAAGGGCAGAGGTCGGGCCATGAAAGTATGCTTGGCTTGTTTAGAATGATTTAAAACAATGCAAAGCACGCACCTATTTAGATAGATTCAAAATAGATGATTAGAAAAATTCTAGTTAAGGAAATTGTTGAGCTGATAATCAGAACAATATTTTCCTGAAAAAGCGGATCCTGACCTCCTAAAACAAAGAATCCCGGCCAATAGCCGGGATTCAGGGAGTAGTCTGCCAAGGCCGCTGTTACAGCAGAGCCGATGAGTGGTGAGAGGCGGTTGATGCTTCTAGCTCAAACGCTTCTGCCAGTAGTTCATAGGACCGCAAACGGTCTTGGTAGTCATAGGTGATGGTCACGGCTACTACTTCATCTACTTGGTAATGAGCCGCCAGCTGAGTTGTCTGCTCTTTTACTTGCTCCGGCGTACCACTGATTATGCGGCGCCGATGATGCGCAAGACGGTGGCGCTGCTCGGGCGCCAAGGGGAAGTCCGCTACTGAGGCGTAGGGGCCTACGGGCGTACGGTTGCCAAGCTCCAGCTTCAGCATCTGCAGGGCCAGCGTATCGGCCAGCTCCTGGGCTTTAGCTTCGGTATCGGCGCATAGCACGAACACGGCGACGTTGGCCAGGGGCTCCGAAAGCTCCGCAGAGGGCTGAAACCGCTCCCGATACAGCTGCACCATTTTGGGGCCGCCTACCGGATTGATGAAGTGGGCAAACGAAAACGCCGCGCCCATATGCGCCGCGAAAAGCCCACTCTGCCCGCTGGAGCTGAGCAGCCACAGCTCGGGCACCGTATCCACAAACGGCGCAGCCTTTACCTTTTCATGAATAGTGTCGGGAACTTCTTCGTCGTGCAGGAAGGCTTTCAGGTCCATGAGTTGGGCACCAAAATCTTCGTCGCTGAAGGTGTTGTGCGGGTTGAGGGCGTAGGCCGTGAGGCGGTCGGTGCCGGGGGCGCGGCCAATGCCCAGATCAATGCGGCCCGGGTAAAGCGCTTCCAGCAGACGGAAGTTCTCAGCTACTTTCAGGGGCGAGTAGTGGGGCAGCATCACGCCACCGGAGCCAAGGCGTATGCGCGTAGTTTCGGCCCCGATGCGGGCCAGCAGCACTTCAGGAGCCGAGCCGGCGAGCGAGTTGGCATTGTGGTGTTCCGATACCCAGAATCGGGTGAAGCCCAGACGGTCAGTGAGGCGGGCCAGGTCTAGGGTGTGCTGCAGGGCCTCACGCGGTGTGCGTCCCAGCGGAATTGGCGACTGATCCAGCACACTCAGACGAATAGGTGAAGAAGGTTCCATAGCAGAAGAGGAGAATAGATGTACTAACCACTAGCCCACCCGCGAAGTTTGCGGGCTCTGCTGAGAGTGGCCTACCGGTGCCTAGGCCTATTCGGCTGGCGGTGCCGGGGCGCTACCGGGAGCATTGGTTTTGCGCAGCGGCAGCTCCGGCACCAGAAGCGTCATGAGCAATCCTCCCACCACCAGAAAAATATTGAACAGATACACCCGGGAAATGGCCGTGCTGAAGGCCTCGCGCATGGCCGGCGAAGTGGCATTGGCCGGCAATGCCGGGCCTTCGGAAACCACGGTTTTCTGGGCAGTAGGCGTTACGGGAGTCGCGCTGGCCGGGAGGCTGTGGGCTAAGGTAAAGGTGAGAATAGCACCCAAAACAGAAGCCGTGATGGCGCCCCCAATCTGCCGGAAAAACTGGCTGGCTGAGGTAGCCTGGCCCATCAGGTGGGGCTCGATGGCATTCTGAATAGCCAAGGTATAGAGCGGCATAGTAGGCCCCAGCCCAATACCACACAAAAACAGATACGTAAGTATCTGGCGGTAGCTCACGGTGGCCGGCATGGTGGCCAGCAACGACAGGCCCCCGAGCAGCACAATCAGCCCCCCGATCATCCAGTACTTATAATTCCCGAACCGCGACACCATCTGCCCGGCCAGCAACGAGCCCAGCACCACCCCCATTGAGAGCGGAATCAGGCTCACACCGGCCTTGGTAGCCGATACGCCGAGCACATTCACCATGAAGAGCGGCTCAAAAATGATGATGCCCAAAAACGCGCCGCCCAATAGGAACAAGGCCCCATTGGCCGTCCGGAACACGTTGTTGCGGAACAGTCCAAAATCCAGAATGGGGTTTTCGTGGCGAAGGCTGCGCACCACAAACAGCGCCAGCGAGACGGCCGCAACGGCCAACAGGCCTAGCGTGAGCGGGGAGGTCCAGGGGTAGTTGGTTTTGTTGAGCTGCAGGGCTACTACCAAAGGCCCTAGGCCCGTGAGCAGCAGGAGGGCCGAAAAGTAATCGAGTGGTTTAGGTTCGGTGCGCGGGCGCAGGGCCGGCATCTGGGTCAGGATAAACCAGAGCGCCAACAGGCCTAGCGGCAGGTTCACGTAGAACACCAGACGCCAGCCCGCCACTCCCGGAATCCAGTTGGTGCCCTGGTCGGTGAGGAAGCCGCCCAGGAAGGGACCCAGCACCGAGGAAGTGCCAAACACGGCGCCCGTAAAGCCCTGATAGCGGCCTCGCTCGGCGGGCGGAAACAAATCAGCGATGATGATGAAGGCCATGGCAAACAGCCCCGCTCCGCCAAACCCCTGAATAGCCCGAAACACCACGAGCTGCGTCATGCCGTCGCCGAGCAGCGGCAGGTCGCCGAACTCGCCGGCCAGCCCGCACAGCATGGAGCCCACCAGGAAAATACACACGGCCACCACTTCAATTTTGCGGCGCGAATACGTATCGGCCAGCTTGCCATAAATAGGTACCAGCGCGGTGCTGGCCACCAGATACGCCGTGGCCACCCACGTAAACCGATCCAGGCCGTTCAAATCGGCCACAATGCGGGGCAGGGCCGTGGATACGATGGTTTGGTCGAGGGAGCCCAGGAACATAGCTAGCAAGATGCCCGCAAACGTGAGCATCTTCTGGCGGTGGGTGAGATTTTCGGTCATTATGGAGCGGGGTGTGGCAGACTGTACGGCCCTAGGCCACCCTGAGATGCTTGCACATGGGCCTTTCCTGTCCGGCTAGGCCAGTGCCGCAGGCAGTGGCGCGTTTTTTTGCGGAGCCCTACTGCTTCACCGCGCCGCCATCCTACCTTCGCCGCGTGATTACCCTGACGCTCGCTCTCCTCTGTTTATTCGCCTTTCTGGCTGGCTTTATTGACTCCATTGTGGGCGGCGGCGGCCTGATTCAGCTGCCGGCCATGCTTATTCTCCTGAAGGGTGTGCCGGTGCCCACTGTATTTGGTACGGGCAAAGTGTCGTCGTTGGCGGGCACGGCCGCGGCGTTTCGGCATTACGCCGGGCGGGTGCCCATCCGATGGCGGGCCGTGGGCGTGGCGGCTGGGGTGGCGGGCGTGTTTTCGTTTCTGGGGGCGCGGGTGGTGAGCCACTTGCCCAAGGAACTGCTGCCGCCCCTGGTGCTGGGGCTGCTGGTGTGCATTGCCATCTACACCTTCTGGCGCAAAGATTTCGGCTCCATTCATGCGCCCCGACTCTCGGCGCAGCGCGAACCGATTTACGGCGCTCTGGTCGGGATGATTATCGGGTTTTACGATGGGTTTTTCGGGCCGGGTACCGGCAGTTTCCTGCTGTTCGCTTTCGTAGGCCTGTTCGGCTTCGACTTCATTTCCTCCTCCGCCTCCGCGAAGCTGGTGAACGTGGCCACCAACCTCGCGGCCCTGGCCTACTTCGCCTATACCGGCCAGATTCTGTGGCACATTGCCCTGCCCATGGCCGCCAGCAACATTGCCGGCTCCACACTGGGTGCCCACTTGGCCGTGCGTCACGGCACCGGCTTCGTGAGGGTGCTGTTTCTGGTGGTGGTTTGTGCTTTCATTCTGAAGCTCTCCGCCGATATGATGGGCTGGCATCTGTAGGCCACACAAAATGCGCTCGAACGCAAAAAAAAAGCCTCGCTCAATTCAGAGCGAGGCTTTTTTAATCACTGGTCGAAAGCGTTATTCCTGGCCGCCTGGTAGGCCAGGTACGGGCGTGCCTTGGGCGGCTGGTGCATTTGGAACGCCCATCTTCTCTTCGCGCTTGCGCTGATATTTATCAAACTGAGCGGGAGTGAGGGCTTCCTTGAGCATCGCTAACCGCGACTGGCCGATGTCTTCCACCACCGAAGCCATTTTGCGCACATCCTGGCGGTAGGTCTGGCGGGCCGATTCTACCCCGCGCACGCTGATCAGGTTTATCTGACGCACCTTCTCCAATTGCTGCGGATTGAGGCCCAGCGCCTTTTGCATATTGGTCGTGAGAGCCTCGGCGCGGGCTTGCACCTGCTCCGGATTAGGCGCTACGGCCTTGGGAGCCGCCGGCTTCGCGACAGTCGGTTTGGGCGGGGTGGTGCGGGCCGGCACCTTAGTGGTTTGGGCCAACAGCGCAGCTGGCGCCGCAAGAAACAGGAGGGAAGCTAAAACGTAGGTTTTCATGCGTAGAAACGGAAGTACAAACAGCAACTGGGCCCGCAGAAACGGCCGGCTCGCTTTGTGCCTGTAAAGATGATGCCAGAAACGCAATTTGCCCACTAGAACGTGCCCTCGCTCGCAGATATTCTTCGCCTAGGCCACTGTAGTAGGCCGTTAGTGTAACCTTTCGGGCCGGGTTTGCTTACTGATAGGCAATCTTGTCTACCCCACTATTTCCCTTGACTTATGAAATCCCAAACCCGAAATACCCTGCTGGCCGCCGTGGCCGGCGCCGGTGCCCTGCTGGCCGCCACGCTCTACTCCAACCGCCGGGGCGACTATAGCCTGCAAGGGCGCGTGGTCCTAATTACGGGTGGCTCGCGGGGCCTAGGCCTGCTGCTGGCCCGCCAGGCTGTGGCAGAGGGCGCCAAAGTAGCCATCTGTGCCCGCGATGCCGAGGAACTGGAACGGGCGCGACAGGAGCTGGCGCAGGATGGTGGGCAGGTGCTGGCCTTGGTGCGCAACCTCACCGATGCCCAGGAAGTGCAGTCGTTGGTGGAGGAGGTGCAGCAACAATGGGGCTATATCGATGTGCTGATCAACAATGCAGGCATTATTACGGCGGGCCCCCTTGACCACATCGACCTGCGCGATTTTGAGGATTCCATGGATACGCATTTCTGGGCGCCGCTCCACGCCATGCGCGCCGTGCTGCCTGATATGCGCAACCGCCGCGAAGGGCGCATCGTGAATATTGCCTCCGTGGGCGGGAAAGTGGCGGTGCCGCACCTAGCGCCGTATTGCGCCAGCAAATTTGCCCTGGTAGGCCTCTCCGAAGCATTCCGGGCCGAGCTGCAACAGCATGGCATTCTGGTCACTACAGTTTGCCCCGGCCTCATGCGCACGGGCAGCGCCCGCAACGCCATTGTGAAGGGCCAACACCAAAAGGAATACGCATCCTTTATTCTGGCCGACTCGCTACCGGGTATTTCTATGAATGCGGAGTCGGCGGCGCGCCAAATCTGGAACGCCTGCCGTCGCGGCGAGGCAGAAGTGATTCTAAGTGTGCCGGCCAAGCTGCTTTCCGGCTTCCATGGCCTGTTTCCGGGCACTACGGCCGATGTGCTGGGCTGGGTAAACCGCACGCTGCCCCGCGCCACCGGCGAGGAAGGCGACCAGCGCCGCTTCGGCTACGAAAGTGAGTCGGAGGTATCACGCTCCTGGCTGACCGGTCTCACCCGCAAAGCCGAGCAGGAAAACAACGAGCGGCAAAACAGGTAGACCCTTCAACTATTGAGGCTGTTCAGAGAATATCTGGAGATAAGTACAGTCTCTTTCCAAAACGTCATGCTGAGCGTAGTCGAAGCATCTCTACCGCTTCATTAGGCCCGTTGATTAGCCAGAGGTAGAGATGCTTCGGCTACGCTCAGCATGACGTTCAGGGGCGTGTTATTCATAAAGCTTACGGCAGCACCTGCAGCCAGCCTTTGTAGCGGCGGCCATCAGTGAAGGTGATGAGGTAGTAGTACACGCCGGCGCTGCCTGAGCCGTTCCAGCGGAAGGTGCGGGCCGGGGAATGAAATACCTCATTGCCCCAGCGGGAGAAGATCTTGATGCCCCCAAAGCGCCCATCGCACAGGTCGGGCGGGAGCTGAGTTAACTCAAAAGCGTCGTTTTTGCCGTCGCCATTCGGTGTGATGATGTTGGGGGGGAGAAAGTTCGTGGTATCGGGGGCCGGCACCACCATAAATTGCACCGTTCGGGTCTGAGGTTTGGGCGTGCATCGCACCGTTTCCTGTAACTGGAAGGTCACCGTCAGGTTATCCTGCAGTTGGGCCGCCTCGCAGGAAGCCAGCCAGGTGAACGTGCCATTGGCGCGCCCCGTGCCGTTCTGGGCTGTAAAGCGCATACCCGCCGCGGCCAGATCAAACCGCTGGCCTACAGCCGTCATCGTCAATGGGTTTCCATCGGCATCGGTGCCGGTCAGGTCGGCGGTATAGGTTGCCCCAACAGGAATCCGCACAATAATAGGGGTGGTAGCTGGAGTGGCTTCAGATGGAAAAGTGGAGGTGAGGACGGGCGGCGTGTTGGCCGGCGGTATGGCCGTAAAAGCCACCCGTATCGTGTCCTTTTTAGGCAGACTACAGCCGTTATCCGCCACAATCACATCCAGTAGATAAACCTTGCCCTGCGTGTCCTGGCACTCCGGAAAGCATAGCGTGGCCGATAGCGTATCGGGGGCGCCGGGCGCATGTACCGTGCCGGTAGTGGTGGTGGTAAACGTAGGAGCCAGGCCCGAGAAGTTAACCGGTAGCGTGGTGAGCGTAAGGCGGGAGCCGGCATCAGGGTCAGTGAAGCGCATGGTTATGCACCGGTTGCCGCCCGGTATCAGGCGCAGCGTATCGAGCTTGGGCTGATAGGCACGGCCTCCCACCTGGTTGAACACCTGCAAACTGGGTTTCGTATTGCGAGGGCAGTCTAGCGTGTACAACTGAAAGTCGCGGCGCGTTTCGCCTATTTTTACTTTGTTCCGATACTCAGTGCAGCGCACGCCAAACACGAACAGGCCTAGCTGCGAAGGCCTCACCATCAGGCGGCCGGTGCGCGCATCAATGGTAAGGGTGGGGGCGCCCGGAATCTGGTTGGTTGTACTGAGGCCCGGCTTCCAGTTGATGAGTCGGTAAGGAGCCGGCGATGCCTGGAACGGTGCAGGATCAAAGTCGGAAGCGGAGCCGTTCAGGGGCGTTACCAGGTCGTAGGCCAGGGAGTCGCCATCCGCGTCCTGGCCGCTGAAGTCGTAGTAGAACATTTCGCCCTTGCAGGCATAGTCGCCCAGAGGCGGAAAAATGCGCGGGGTAGAATCGATGAAGCGCTGCCGGTTGCGCACTACGGCCGGGAACTCCAGGTAGAAGGTTTGCGCGGCCGCTCCCGGGCTAACTATGTTGCTGATGCCATTATTGCGGCAGCAGCGCTCAATGGCGGCATAGTAGCCGGCAGTGCTGGTATAGAGGTCGGCATCCAGAATAATTTCGCGGCTGTACACCAGCTTGCGGGTGCTCAGAGAAGCGCTAGTGCAGGCCGGGTTGGTGTACTGTACAAACGTGTTGCCAACCAGTGGCAACGACACGTTCTGCATCCGCCGATTGTTCACCTTGTCGAAGATGCTGGCCGTCAGCTGCTGATCCAGGGCGCCCGGATTGCCATTGATGGCGTCGAAGTACAGATTTAAGGTTAAGGTGTAGGTGCTGCCGCTACGATATTGCAGCTCCATCTCGCCCCCTACAATATGGGTAGCGAAAGCTGCAGGCATCCCCCAGCACAAACCTGCCAGTACAAGTACCAGATGTAGCCCAGCACGCCGTAGAAATAGAGGTATATACGTATCCATAAGCGCGACGCCACCGAAGGCACTAAGTAAAAGTTCTGTAGGCCACCTCCCAGCTAATCAGGTAATTGCCCGCGAAGTGGCAGAATATACAGAGGCTATAGCACACAGGCAAGTTTCTGCCGGTTTAGCGCATCATCAGGCTCACGATGAAGAATAGGCCGGGGCGCCCTCAGCAACGTTCAGCTTTCCCTATTCCTGCTGAAATAAGTGTAGGCTTAAGATGAAGAATAGGCCTAGCCGCCTCAAGTGGCAAGTGTATGATTGGGCTTGCCACCAGAGGCAGGCGGCATCACGAAAGTGAGTTATCACTTATATAGTATAAACTCATGATACACAGGCTGCGGCAGCGAAGGGGATGGCCACTACTCTGGCTTTAAGAAAACTTCCCTAGGTGGCCTAGAGTCGGGAGAACCCACAGTGGCTCTCCCAGCCAGAAATCATATCAGCTATATCTCCAGCTTGAAGAAGTTGCCTTTGCCCAGCAACGACGACTGCCGAATAACCAGGTCGCCGGTGATGACGAAGGTGCGGGGCTGGAAATTCTCCTTCTGACCCACTTGCTCCAGGAACAACCGGGCAGCCTGCTGCCCGATGCGGTAGGGGTGGAGGTTCACGGTGGTTAGGCCGGGCTCAATCATGGAGGCCATAAACTCGTCGCCGAAGCCTACTACGGCTATATCGTCGGGCACACGGATGCCGCGCTTCTTAAGTGCCACCAGCAAATCGAAGGCGTTGGTGTAGTTGATGGCAAAAATAGCATCGGGCGGCTCCGGCAGGGCCAGCCACGCATCTAGGGCCGCTACTGCCGCCTCCGGCCGGAAGTTAATGTGCGTTTCGTACTCGGGCCGGAGTGGCAGATGGTGCCGTTTCATGGCGTTCTGGTAGCCTGCCAACCGGTTGCGGCTGATCAGCAACGACTCGGGGCCAGCCAGAATAGCAATGCGTTGGGCACCCTGCTCTATCAGGTGTTCCGTGAGGTTAAAGGCCCCGTTCCAGTCGTCTAGAATCACCTTGGCGCTGTCCACCTCGTTGCTCACCCGATCAAAATGAATGACAGGCACGCCGCGGCAGGCGTCTGGCTTTACATGGTCGAAGTTCTCGGTTTCGCGGGAGTGGCAAATCAGCAGGCCATCTACGCGGCTGGCAATAAGCGCCTGTACATTGCTGACTTCTATATCATAGGATTCCTTGGATTGGCAGATCATTACGCGGTAGCCGGCCTCGCCCACCACCTGCTGAATACCACTGACAGCCGTAGCGAAAAAAGGCCGCTCAATGTCTGGAATGACCACCCCAATGGTTTTTGTTTCGCTGCTCTTCAGGCTCTGTGCCAGTAGGTTAGGCTGATAATCGAGCTGACGCGCTACGTCTAGAATGGCCTGGCGCGTGTTGGCGTTGATATCAGAATGCCCGTTGAGTGCCCGCGAAACGGTAGAGGGTGCCACGCCCAGCACTTTGGCCACGTCGCTGATGGTAGTTTGGCGCCGCTTGGTTTCCGGAATCTGCAGGGTCTTATCATCGGTGAAATGATAATTGCAGGCTTTGCACAGGTAGCGTTGCCGCCCCCGGATGAACCCGGCTCGCATTACGGCATCGGCCGAATAGCACTTTGTGCACTTCATCATATCGAAATAGAATTATTCCAGAGGCGAAACAAGAAACCTGCAAAGCCAAGGCATGGGCTCTGTTTTATTATTTGAAGGTAATCTACAAAAAAAATATTTTAGGATGAGGTTTGGAAATTACCTATCGGAACCGTTTTCGGTAACGTTTTCGGTATTTTTATTTAGAAATCAGCGCGTTAGGAGGGTTTTTGAAATGCATGTGGATTCAATTCTTGCTCTATATTCGAAAGCGAGTTCTCACTCACCCCTACTAGACCACAGGCAGTGGCCTACCACACCGGAAGGAAGAGGAGGCACGTAATGATTGGATTTTTCTAACAAAAATACTGGCATGCAGCATACCATGCGTTGGTTCGGGCCTCAAGACCCGGTTTCTTTAATGACTCTGCGGCAAGCCGGGTGCACCGGCGTCGTTACGGCGCTGCACCAGTTGCCCGTAGGCCAGGTGTGGCCCGTGGAAGAAATCCGAGCTCGACAGCAACTGATTGAAGCCGGTAACGACCAGTATTCGCCGTTGCAGTGGGCGGTAGTAGAAAGCCTGCCAGTGCACGAGGCTATCAAGAAAGGGCTGCCCGCACGCACTCAGTATATAGAGGCCTATAAGGAGTCGTTACGCAATCTGGCGGCCTGCGGCATCCGCACGGTGTGCTACAACTTCATGCCCATGCTGGATTGGTCGCGCACCAGTCTTAACTACGAGATGCCTGACGGTTCGCGGGCTCTGCGCTTTGTGTGGCAGGACTTCGCTGTGTTCGACTTATACATTCTCAAGCGCCCCGGCGCCGAAAACGATTACGAGCCCGAAGTTGCCGCCGCCGCCCAGGAGCAGCTGGCCGCTATGTCGCCCGAAGACGTAGCCACGCTGACCAACACGGTGCTGTTAGGCCTGCCCGGCTCTGAGGAAGCCTTTGAGCTGGCGGGCTTCCAAAGCTTACTAGATGAATACGCCAACATCTCGCCCGATACGCTGCGCGAAAACCTGTACTTCTTCCTGCGGGAGGTGGGCCCGGTGGCTGAGGAAGTAGGCATCGGCCTCTGCATTCACCCCGATGACCCACCGTTTCCGCTGCTTGGCCTGCCCCGCGTGGTGAGCACCGAAGCGGACCTGCTAGGCCTGATACAGGCCTACGACTCGCCCGCCAATGGCATCACCTTCTGCACTGGCTCCCTGGGCGTGCGGCCCGATAACGATCTGCCCGGTATCGTGCGGCGCCTGGGGCACCGCATTCATTTCGTGCACCTGCGCGCCACCAAGCGCGAGGACAACCCCCGCAACTTCCATGAGGCTGACCACCTCACCGGCGACGTGGACATGTACGCCGTGGTGCGTGAGTTGGTGCGCGAGGAAATCCGCCGCAGTCAGGAGAACAGCATCAGTTTCCAGCTGCCCATGCGCCCCGACCACGGCCACCAGATGCTCGACGACCTCGAAAAACGCACCTACCCCGGCTACTCGGCCATCGGGCGACTGCGGGGCTTGGCCGAGTTGCGCGGCTTGGAACTGGGTATCCGCCGCAGCCTTGAGGAGCAGGCTTCCGCTGATCTGACGACCTCCACTGCTCACCATTTCGCTCAATAAGTTCTTCTGCTTCGCATGTCTTTCCGCTCGCTATTCTTCTTCGTACTGTTCTGCACCCTGGCGCATCGCGGCCTTGCTGATGATGGCTACCGGCTGTGGCTGAAGTACGACCAGGTGCGCGATGCCGGGCAGCGGAAAGCGTATCAGAAACAGGCTAATTTCATTGCTGTGCCTAGTGGTTCGCCTGTACTCCAGGCCGCCGGGCGGGAGCTGCAGAACGGCCTACAGGGCCTGCTAGGCCAGTCGGTGCCGATGGTGGGAGAGGGGAAAGGCAGTAAAGGAGGCATTGTGCTGTCGGTAGCAGCCAACCCCGAGCTAGGCCAGGAAGGCTACCGCGTGAGCACGCAAGGCGGCAATGTAGTTGTGATGGGCGCTACAGATAAAGGTGTGCTGTACGGCGCATTTGCACTGCTGCGCCACCTGCAAACCGGACAGTCCATTTCAGCTGTCAATCTCAACAGCAAGCCGCGAATTGAGTACCGCTTTCTCAACCACTGGGACAACCCCAATGGTACCGTGGAGCGTGGCTACGCGGGCTCCTCTATCTGGAAGTGGCAGGAACTGCCCGAAGTGATTGATCCGCGCTACCAGGATTATGCCCGCGCCAATGCCTCTATCGGTATTAATGGCGTGGTATTCAACAACGTAAACGCCAGTGCCCGCTTTCTGACAGCTGAATATCTGCAGAAGGTAGCGGCCCTAGCCAACGTGATGCGACCTTATGGGATTAGGGTGTATATGTCGGTGCTGTGGGCGGCACCCAAGGTGATTGGAGGGCTGCAAACCTCTGATCCCTTGGACCCCCAGGTGCGCCGCTGGTGGACCGCTAAAACCGACGAGATATACAAAGTCATTCCAGACTTCGGCGGCTTTCTGGTGAAGGCCAACTCCGAAGGCGAGCCCGGCCCCCAGGACTACGGCCGCAACCACGCCGACGGCGCCAATATGTTGGCCGAAGCCCTAGGCCAGCACGATGGTATTGTGATATGGCGCGCCTTCGTGTACAAAGCCAACTCCAACGGCGACCGGTTCAAGGAGGCCTTCCAGGAGTTTCAGCCCCTAGATGGCAAGTTTGCCAAGAAGGTGCTAGTGCAGGTGAAAAACGGCCCCATCGACTTTCAGGCCCGCGAGCCATTTCACCCGCTGTTCGGGGCCATGCCCAAAACGCCATTGGTGCTAGAAGTGCAGCTCACGCAGGAGTACCTTGGGTTTGCTACGCACCTCGTGTACCTGGCGCCGCTTATAAAAGAGTGCCTGGAGGCTGACACCTACGCAAAAGGTCCCGGTTCAACAGTGGCTAAAGTAGTAGATGGCACAATCGATAATCATGCTATCAGCGGCATTGCAGGCGTGGCCAACATCGGCTCCGACCGCAACTGGACCGGCCACCCCGTAAGCCAGGCCAACTGGTACTCCTACGGCCGTCTGGCTTGGGACCATACGCTCACCTCGCAGGCGCTGGCCGAAGAGTGGACGAAAATGACGCTGACTCAGGAGCCAAAAGCAGTAAGCACTATCACAGACCTGCTCACAAAATCGCGCGACATTTATGTGCGCTATACCACGCCGCTAGGCCTGCACCACATCATGGGCCAGAGCATCCACTACGGCCCCGAGCCCTGGCTGGAAAAAAGCGCCCGTCCCGACTGGACCTCCATCTACTACCACAAAGCCGACGCCGTAGGTCTGGGCTTTAACCGAACCGCTACTGGTAGCAACGCGCTAGGCCTGTATGCGCCGCAAGTACAGAAGCAGTGGGGTGACCCCGCCACTTGCCCGCCCAATTACCTCCTGTGGTTCCACCACGTGCCTTGGACCCAAACGCTCAGCACCGGCCAAACCCTCTGGAACGAACTGACGACCCGCTACTACACCGGCGCCGACTCGGTGCTCTGGATGCAGCAGCAATGGGCCCAGGTGCAGCCCGCCCTAGATGCTGAGCTGCACGCCGATGTAGCCTCCCGCCTACGCATTCAGTACCGCGAGGCCCTGTGGTGGCGCGATGCCTGTGTGCTCTACTTCCAGCAGTACGCCAAGCAGCCGCTGCCGCCCACGCTCACGCCGCCCTCACGCCCGCTGGCTGAAATCAAACAGCTGGTCGATATCTACCAGCTCCGCTAATCCCTGTCAACGCTGTTGACGACAATCTCTTTTCGAATGGAAAACCTGAACCCCGTTCTCTCTACTCTTACGCACGCCAGCGGCCAGCCAAACCCGTTTTCGCTGGAAGGTCGCCTAGCCCTTATTACCGGCGGCGGCACCGGCATCGGCCTGGAAATAGCGCGTTGCATGGCAGTGGCTGGCGCAACCGTCATTATTACGGGCCGCCGCGAGAGTGTGCTGCAGGAGGCAGTGGCAGAACTCGGCCCCTCGGCCCATTACCTCACCAACGATGTCTGCGACCTGGCTTCACTTGATGGCCTGGTAGATCATATTGAAGCTACCTATGGCGAACTGGATATTGTGGTGAACAACGCCGGCATAAACATGAAAAAGCCTGCGCTGGAAGTAACCGATGAAGATTTCAGCCGCATCATTCACACCAACCTCAACTCAGTGTTTGCACTCACCCGGGCCTGTGCCAAACGCATGGTGCCCCGCAAGCGCGGTGTAATTCTGATGATTTCCTCCATGGCCGCCTACTACGGCATTGACCGGGTAGTGGCCTACGCGGCTTCCAAATCGGCAGTGGAGGGCATGGTGAAGGTGCTGGCCTCCGAATTCTCCAAAGACAATGTGCGCGTGAATGCCATTGCTCCCGGCTTCATCGAAACAGAGATGAGCCGCACCGCCATGAACTCCGACCCCGACCGCCGCGACCGGGCCATGCGCCGCACGCCCATGGGCAAGTTCGGCCAGCCCGAGGATATTGGCCACGCCGCCGTGTTCCTCGCTTCTGATGCGGCGCGCTACATCACCGGGGCTTCCCTACCCGTGGATGGCGGCAACTCCATCGGCTTCTAATACTTCTCGCTTTACACATCCACTTCCCACACCGGATACTTGCAGTTAATCCCACACTTAAACATCCCACATTCCATGCACTTCCCTTTACGCAAGACGGCTTTGGGCCTAAGCTGGCCGCTACTGGCCGCAACCGGGCTCTCCATGGCTGGCGGTCTGCTGGCCCCCTCTGCGGTGCAGGCCCAGGCCACCGCACAATCAGTTTCCGGCCGCGTTGTTGGCACGGATGGTGCCGGGCTGCCCGGCGTAAACGTGGTCGTGAAAGGCTCTACCACGGGTACTGTAACAAATGACGAAGGTCAGTTTACAGTGGCGGCTCCGGCTGGCTCTACCCTGGTGTTCTCATTCATAGGGTTTACTCCAAAGGAAGTTGCCGTTGGCAACCAGTCAACGCTTAATGTAACGTTGGGTGAAGATGCCAAGGCCTTGGATGAGGTAGTGGTAGTAGGCTACGGTGTACAGCGAGCAGAAGCGGTGACTGGTTCAGTTGCTTCTATCGGGGGGGAGGCCTTGCGTGAAGTACCGTCTGCTAACATCTCACAGGCCTTGCAAGGCCGTTTGCCAGGCGTGCAGTTTTCGCAATCATCCTCCCAGCCAGGCGCCAGCACGCAAATCCGGATACGCGGCACCCGTTCACTTTCTGCCAGTAATGATCCATTGGTAGTTTTGGACGGTATTCCTTTCCCCGGATCAATTGGTGATATTAACCCCAACGACATTCAGAGTGTAGACATACTGAAAGATGCGTCTGCAACAGCTATTTACGGGTCGCGTGGAGCGAATGGAGTTGTCCTGATAACCACTAAAAAGGGTAAAGCAGGTCAAAAACCGCAAATAACGTATGATGGGTTTGTTGGCGCAAAAACACTTTTCGCCAAATACCCCATGATGGACGGGCCTGAATTTGTTGCGCTACGCAAAGCGGCGGGTATATATACCAATGCTTTAGATGAAGCCGATGATGTGAATACCGATTGGCAGGACTTGTTGTACAGAACCGGTATCCAATCAAACCACAACTTAGGTGTTTCCGGCGGTACTGAAAACGGGCGTTATAATTTCAACGCGGGTTACTATCAGGAAGAAGGCGTAATTCCTACCCAGCAGTACACCCGTTATTCTATTCGCGGTACCCTTGACCAAGGAGTTGGTAAGTATATCCGATTAGGGTTTACCACAAACAACACCTACAGCTTGTCCGAGGGGTCTAATGTAGGCATATATGGTATCCTGAATTCATCACCAATTGCTAATCCTTACAATCCGGATGGTACTCTGAAAAGGACCATCAGAATGCCCTTGGATGAGCAGTGGGTGTATACCAGAAAGATTGTAGAAGACTTGAGCGACCGGTGGTTAAGTGAAACCAAAGCGCTGGCCACGTACAACACCATATTCGCGGAAGCTAAAATTCCTGGTGTTGAGGGCTTAAAGTATCGAGTTAACCTGGGCGTAAACTATCGGCAGAGCCAAGGTGGTTCTTACACAGGGCAGGGTATTACCGCTGTTAACCCCACTACACCATCAACGGCATCTGTTAGCAATCAGGTTACTACAGACTGGACAGTTGAAAACATATTGTCCTATGATCGCACGTTTGCTGAGAAGCATAACATAAATGCTATAGCCCTATACTCTGCCTCCCAAAACAATTTCAACCAGTCTCGGATTGCAGCCCGGGATATCCCTTCAGACGCCTTCCAGTACTATAACCTGGGTTTGGCCGCAGGCGAAATCACCGTATCTCCTGGTGACCAACAGTACCGGAAATATGGTCTGCTGTCCTACATGGGACGCGTAATGTACTCCTATGATGACCGGTATTTGTTATCCGCTACTGTTCGCTCAGATGGTGCCTCAGTACTGGCCGAAGGACATAAGTGGAATACGTACCCTGCTGTGTCGGTAGGCTGGAATATAGCCAAAGAGTCCTTTATGCAGGATATCACGGCTATAAACATGCTGAAACTGCGAGCTGGCTATGGTATAACGTCAAACCAGTCTATTGCCCCATATGCTACGCTAGGCCGCTTAACTACCCGGCCTTACAACTTCGGCCCTACCAATTACCAGACGGGTCTATTCGTAAGCCAATTGCCAAACCCTCTCTTGGGTTGGGAGTACTCCAAAACTTATAACTACGGGTTGGACTTCGCTGTCCTGAAAAACCGTCTTTCTGGTACTATTGAGTATTACGTCACCAACACCGAGGATATTCTGCTTGGTTTGCCATTGCCTCCTACTTCTGGCGTGGATAGCTATACTGCCAATATTGGAGCTACTCAAAACAAAGGGGTAGAGCTTTCCTTAAATGGAGTGATATTGGAAAATGTCAACGGCTGGACTTGGGAGGCTGGGTTCAACCTATATGCTAACCGTAACAAGATTACGTCACTGGCCGGTGAACAGCAGAGAGATGAAGGAAACTGGTGGTTTGTTGGCAAGCCTATCAACGTAATATATGATTACGAAAAAATAGGCTTGTGGCAAGAAGAAGACCCCTACAGGAATATTTTTGAGCCAGGTGGAAATGCGGGTATGATCAAGGTGAAATACACCGGCGATTATAATGCAGATGGTACCCCTACCAGAGCCATTGGCCCACAAGACCGTCAGATTCTGGACGTAAACCCGAACTTTCTTGGCGGTTTCAATACCCGGGTGGCCTATAAAGGATTTGATTTAAGTGCCGTTGGTGCCTTCCAAAACGGCGGTATCGTTAACAGCACCCTGTATGGCTCATCGGGCTATCTTAACCTGATGAACGGTCGTCGGGGTAATGTGAAAGTAGATTACTGGACTCCCGAGAATACGGACGCCAAGTACCCCAAACCAGGTGGTCTCACGAGCGGCGACAACCCAAAGTATGGCAGCACGCTGGGGTATTTTGATGCCTCTTACCTGAAGGTGCGTACCATTTCGCTGGGCTATAACTTTGAGAGCAACGCGTGGCTGAAAAACGCCGGAGTTAGCCGACTACGGCTGTACGCGACAGCCCAGAACCCCTTTGTATTCTTTTCTCCTTACAAAAAAGAGTCGGGAATGGACCCCGAAACCAACTCGTACGCCGACCAGAACGTGGCAGTCGCTAATGGTCCGGCCCGTCTGTTGACAATAGGCACTAATGCACCTGCAACCCGGACCTACCTATTGGGTCTGAACCTTACCTTCTAAGAAAGAGAACAATGAAAACCTTTAACATAAAATTCTGTATTGGGGCGGCCATAATCTCTATGTCCGCAGTTGGGTGCTCGGATATCTTGGATGAAGATCCTAGGAGTATCTATACGCCTGGTTTCTTTCAGACAGAAAGAGGCGTAAATGGAGGATTGACCTCCATGTACTCTCACTTGCGCTATATCTTCGGTGACGCTTACTTCTATAACACCACCCTCACGGGAACAGACGAAGTAACCTACGGTAGAGATGCTGACGAGAACTTCCTAGCCATGGACTTCTCAGGCAGAGCGGCTCTTAATTCCAATAACAGCCGGGCCGATAGATTGTGGACAGCTGCTTTTCCTAATATCAACACAGCTAGTGGTGTTATCAAGAATGCTACTGCAGTAGGAACCATTTCCCCAGCCCTTGTTGCCGAAGCAAGATTTTTCCGCGCCTTCGATTACTTCATGCTGGTCCAAACCTTTGGCGGGGTACCACTAGATTTGGGTGCGGGAGAACTGGAGTTCAATACCAATGCTATTAGAACCTCGGTCCGTAATACGGTACCTGAAGTTTATACCAAAGCGGTTTTTCCTGATCTGCTGCAAGCCATTACTGATTTGCCAGCGACTCCACGGGTAATAGGGGGCGCAACTAAAACGCTTGCCCGCCTTTATCTGGCGAAAGCCTACCTAACCTATGCCTGGTGGCTTGAAAACCCCAACAATATTCCAACCTATCCAGCAGCTCAGCGAGTAGATCCTGCAGGTAAGAACGCCCAGTATTATTATCAGCAGGCGTATGATGTAGCCATCGCCGGTATTGAGAACCCAGGGCCCTTCCGTTTGCAGCCAACGTACTATGATGTACACTTGGCAACAAATGACCGCAATGCCGAGATGATGCTGTACGCTGACCATACGGAGAGCAGCGAGCTTTATAATGGAGGTAGTCTTACCTTTGGTAGTGGTGGTGCCCCTGACAACTTTGCCGGTTGGATGATGACCTGGAACTATACCAACATCAGAAGCGCCACTAATCCGAATGGAACGGGTGCTGTATCTTCTGTGCAGCGGGAAGCAGTTCAGCAGTTAGGCCGCCCCTGGAACCGTATGGCCCCTACCATTAATGCCCTTGAGAACACCTTTGCTGACAAGACAAATGACTCTCGCTACGATGGTACCTTCACCACAGTTTATCGTGGTAACTGGCCTAAAGGAGGAGTAGCTGCAGCAACCTTGTATAATGCCAACAATCTACCGGTGACCCCAGGTCAGCCAATCCTGACTTTCTTGAACGAAGAACCGACTACGGCTATTACGTATCCTAGCGGAGCAGGGACAAGTAACATTGGAGCCGGAACGCAGCCCGGCAGAGCAGATTACGTGGTTTCGCTGCGTGGTGTTAGCCGCATTGTTTATCCCGGCCTTTGGAAGCTTGGCCCTTACCGTACCGACAATGGTACTGGCCTAGGACAGCCTAACGCCGGCAGCACCCGTCCGTTTAACATTGCCAAATTCTCCGAACTGTACTTTGTAGCGGCAGAAGCAGTTGTAAAAGGAGCAACTCCTAAAGCTGGTCAAGGTGCCAGAGAATTAATTAACGTTATTCGCGCTCGGGCTGGTAAGTGGCGGTTTGACAATAACGGAAACGTGGCCAAACCGCAGGATAACAGTACTGCTATGGTTGAGGCTACTCCGGCTACTATAGACATCAACTACATTCTGGCAGAACGTTCGCGCGAATACTATGGTGAAGGCTACCGCTGGTATGATTTGGTTCGTACCCAGAAATGGACAGAGCTGGCTTCTACCTACCGTATCGGGGGAACCAACTACGGAGATCATACGCCTCTAACAGTTACGCGCACCATTCAGCCGTATCACTACCTGCGTCCTATTCCGCAGGTTCAACTTGACCGTCTGGATGTGTCCGCAGATGTAAAAGCTTCTTATCAAAACCCAGGCTATAACTAGCCTAATGAAAAAAGGAGTAAAAAGATCGGCTGCTCATGTTGAGCAACCGATCTTTTTACTCCTTTTTCTTTATTGCAGTATCCACCTAAATGGTCATGTTAACGCTGCTAGGTTACGGCTTTGCAAGCCATTTGAGCATGTGAATAAATGCCTGCTCTCCTTTGTAGTGCCAAAACTATGAACCTCTTCTAGTAGCATAGGGAGCTACAGCTCAAATGTAGCTAAGAGGCATCATCCCCCGACTTTCACTAGCTGTTGTCTGCTTCGCAAAGGTCTAGATGTGGGTAGTACGCTGCTGGATTAACTTGGGCATTAGCTCAGGTATCCGTGAATCTTCACCAAACAGTATGAAACGAACGAAACTAAAAGCACTACTCGTTGCCACCATGGCTTTGTCGCTGCAAAGCCATGGCCTATTTGCACAATCGATTGAGTTAGTTAATCCCATTCTAACAGGTTTCTATCCGGACCCAAGTATTACCAAAGTCGGCAAGGATTACTATCTGGTTAATTCTACGTTCTCTTACTTCCCTGGTATTCCGGTGATGCATAGCAAAGACCTGAAAAACTGGAAGCAGATTGGCAACGTCATTGACCGTCCCTCGCAAATGACGTTTATGGGCGACCGGATGACGCGTGGATTATTTGCACCAGCCATTGAGTACCACAACGGCAACTACTACGTCACCTGCACTCAGATTGACCACAAAGGCAACTTTGTAGTAACGGCCAAAAACCCCGCCGGCCCTTGGAGCGACCCAACTTTTCTGCCGGAGGTGCGGGGTATCGACCCCTCCCTGTATTTCGAGGGCGACAAGGCCTACGTGATCTATAACAGCGACCCGCCCGAGAATAAGCCTCTCTACGACGGGCACCGGTCCATCAAGATAATCGAGCTGAATCCGCAGACGCTGCAAACCGTAGGCGAGGCCAAGATTGTGGTGAATGGCGGCGTAGACCTGAGCAAAAAGCCTGTCTGGATTGAAGGGCCGCACCTGATGAAGCGCGGCGACTGGTATTACCTGTACGCGGCAGAAGGAGGGACCTCCGTCAACCACACCGAGGTGGTATTCCGCAGCAAGGCGGCGCTAGGCCCCTTTGTGCCTTACGATAAGAACCCCATTCTCTCGCAGCGTGAGCTGCCTAAGGACCGCAAAGACCCCATCACCTCGGCGGGGCACGCGCAGTTTGTGGAGGGCCCCGATGGCAAGACCTACGCCATTTTCTTGGCCGTGCGGCCTTATGAAGGCAATTTCTACAACACGGGCCGCGAGACGTTTATCGTGCCGGTGGTGTGGAAAGACGAGTGGCCTGTAATGGACCCTGGGCCAAATGGCGTGCAGTATAGCTATAAAGCCAACTTCCCCGAAGTGAAGCAACCTGGCGCCCGCCCCCAGAGTGGCAACTTCAGCTACACGCTCACCTTCGAGAAGCAACTCGACCCCGCGCTACTGTTTATGCGCACGGTTGATAGCACCAATTTCTCGCTGAGTAAGGCCAAGGGCCTCACCCTGAAACTGAAGCCCGAAACAGTGGCCGAAACTGGCAACCCAGCCTTCATCGGCAAGCGGCAACAGCACATGTATGGCAGCACCGAAACCGAGCTGACCTTTGCGGCCAAGGCGGCCAACGAAACGGCAGGCCTAGTGGCGTTCCAAGACGAAAAGCACTTCTATTATCTCTGCAAATCGGTCGAGAATGGCAAGCCCGTCGTGCAACTGCTCAAGAGCACGACCGACACCAAGAACACCGAGCTACTGGCCAAAGCACCGCTGAAAGCAGCGGCCGGCAAGGTGCAGCTGCGCATCAACGCTGACGGCGACACTTACAGCTTCCGGTTTTCGGAGGATGGCAAAAACTACACGCTGCTGAAAGATAAAGTGGACGCGCGCTTCCTGAGCACGCAGGTGGCGGGCGGCTTCATCGGCTGCTTGTACGGCATGTATGGCACCTCCGCCGGCCAGCCGACCACCAACACGGCCTCCTTCAAGTGGCTGAAATACGAAGGGCACGACCCCGTGTACAAGAAATAATCTGCCGTCTGCTACGCTTGCTTTCTATGCGCTTTTACTTGTTTTTGAGTCTATTGGCCCTTCCATTCGCGGCAGCACAGGCCGCTAGGCCTATCCAGATCACTAGTCCCGACGGTGCCGTGCTGGTGACGGTAGATGTAACGCCTCAGGGGCAGCCTACTTACGCCGTGCGCTACCGCCAGGCCGAGCTGTTACGCCCCTCGCACCTAGGCCTCCGCCTCGCCAGCGCCGACCTCACGCAAGGCCTCAAACTGACGAAAGCCGACAAGCAAACTATCGTAGCTGACGACTACCAGCTCGCCACCGACAAGCGCGCCAACTGCCACTACCGGGCCAACCGGCGCGTGTTGCACTTTACCGGAGCAGCTGGGGCGCCGCAGCTCAGCGTGGTATTTCAGGTATCGAACGATGGGGTGGCGTTTCAGTATTTGGTGGAAGGCACGAGCCAGGAGGTGCAACGCATCACGGCCGAGAGCACCACGTTTCATTTGCCCGCCGGCGCCAAAGGGTGGCTGCACCCGCACGCCAAGGCTCAGACTGGCTTCGCCAACACGCAGCCCTCATATGAGGAAAACTACCAGCGTGGCATTGCAGCCGGCACGCCTTCTACTATTGGGCAGGGGTGGTCGTTTCCGGCCTTGTTTCAAACCGCTGGTCATTGGGTGTTGCTGACGGAGGCCGGTATGGGCCGCAATTACGCTGGCACCCACCTGGCCCACGAGTCGCCCGATGCCGAGTACGCCGTGGCCTTCCCGCAGCTGCCCGAAAAAACGACACCCGACGCGGCCTTGCTGCCCGAAAGCCGCCTGCCGTGGCGCACGCCTTGGCGCGTGGTAGTAGTGGGTAATTCGTTGGCACCTATTGTGGAATCGACGCTGACGACGGACCTGAGCGCGCCCGCCCAAACGGCCGCGTTGCCTTATGCACCTGGCAATTCGTCGTGGTCGTGGGTGCTGATGGGGGACCAGAACACCACCTACGATGTACAGCGCCGCTTCATCGACTACGCCGCCAACATGGGGTGGCGCTACTGCCTAGTGGACGCCCTCTGGGACAAGCAAATCGGCTACGACAAAACCCAGGAGCTGGCCCAGTATGCCCGCTCCAAGAACGTAGGCCTATTGGTGTGGTACAACTCGAACGGTCACTGGAACGAGGCCCCGCAAACGCCCACCAACGTGCTGTTTGAGCCCGAAAGTAGGCGCCGGGAGTTTGCCCGCATTAAGCAAATGGGCGTAGCTGGCGTGAAAATCGACTTCTTCGGCGGCGACGGACAGTCGTTCATGAACTACTATCAGGACTTGCTCGTCGATGCTGCTCAGGCGGGTCTGCTGGTCAACTTTCACGGCGCCACTATCCCGAGGGGTTGGAACCGCACCTATCCCAACCTGATGACGATGGAAGCGGTGAAAGGATTTGAGTTCCTGACCTTCGACCAGCGTAACACCGACCAGGAGGCCACGCACTGCGCCACGCTGCCCTTCACCCGCAACGCCGTGGGGCCGATGGACTTCACGCCCATGGCCTTCTCCGAAATCCGGGGCAAACAGCGCCGCACGTCCAATGCGTTTGAGCTGGCGTTGTCGGTGCTGTTTCAGTCCGGCATTCAGCACTACGCCGAGGTGCCGGAGGGCATGGCCGCGCAACCAGCCTACGTGCAGGACTTCGTGAAGAAACTACCCCCGCGCTGGGCCGACGTGAAGCTGCTCGATGGCTTCCCCGGCGAGTACGCGGTGCTGGCCCGCCAAGCGCCCGGCGGCGGGTGGTACGTGGCCGGCATCAACGCTACTGACGCGCCCAAAACCATTCAAGTTGATCTGGGAAAGCTAGGCCTCAAAAGTGGTACGCTCATTACTGATGGGGACACCAACCGCAGCTTCAGCACACAGGCTGTGGCGGGCAACACCGTCAGCGTAACGCTGCCCGCACGGGGCGGCTTCGTGGTGCAACCCTAGCTCCTCGTTCGCCAATGCTTCCTACCCATCTACCAAACGGGCAGCCCAAGCGAAGCTCCACACCGCCGCCCATTTGCCTAGACTCTATGAAAACAAGTTCCTCTTTTCTTCACCGCAGCCGGGCTGGGTTGCTAGCGCTAGGCCTGTTGTACGCTGGCCTAGGCCTAGGTAGCGCGGCCGCTCAGCGCGCCCCAAAGCCGGCTCCCGCCATGCGGAAAGGGGCTTTTTACACGGGCAAGTACCCTAGCCTGCTGCGGGAGGCCGGCTACAATCAGGCCGCCATCGACCAGAAAGTAACCCAGGCCTACCACGATGTATTCGAGGGGCCCAACAAGGTGTACTTCGAAGTGGGTGATTCAATGGCCTACGTGTCGGACGTGAAAAACCACGATGCCCGGACCGAAGGCATGTCGTATGGGATGATGGTAGCCGTACAGCTCGACAAAAAGCAGGTGTTTGACCGCCTTTGGCGCTGGTCGAAGAAGTATTTGCAACACCAAAGCGGCCCGCTGGAAGGCTATTTTGCCTGGAGCATCAACACCGCCACGATGAAGCGCAACTCGGAGGGCCCTGCCTCCGATGGAGAGCTGTACTTCGTTACGAGCCTGCTGTTTGCCTCCAACCGCTGGGGCAATGCTACCGGCATCAATTACTACCAAGAGGCTCGCCGCATTCTGGATGCTTCCTGGAAAAAAGACGGCACCGGTGGCGTGTACAACCTGATCAACACCCAGCAAAAGCAGATATCCTTTGTGCCGGTGGGGGATATGTATACCTGGACCGACCCCTCGTACCATGTGCCGGCTTTTATGGAGGTATGGGCCGCCTACGCTAAAGACGGACACGAGCAGTTTTACCGGGCCTGCGCCGATACGTCGCGGGCGTTTCTGCACCGAGCATGTGCCGCGCCCACCGGCCTCAACTACGACTACACCGAGTTCAGCGGCAAGCCCCACGCGACCAAGTGGGCACCGCCCGCCTTCCGCTACGATTCGTGGCGGGTGCCTATGAACATTGCCATGGACTATGTGTGGTTTGGCAAGGACAAGGCCTGGCAGGAGCAATACGCGCGTCGCTTTCAGGGATTCCTGCGTGGCAAGGGGCTGAACACGTTCGAAGACCAGTTCAATGTGGACGGCTCACGGCCCGACTTCATCTTGCCCGCCGGCGACGTCAAGAAGTTGCGGCACTCCCTAGGCCTAGTGGCTACCAGCGCGTCGGCCTCGCTCATGCACCAAGACCGGGACTTAGCCTTCGTGCATGCGATCTGGAACGCCAAGCTAGCGCCTTATGAGGATGGCTATTTCGACCCCTATTACGACGGCCTCTTATACCTGTTTAGCCTAATGCATTTGAGCGGCAAGTATCAGGCTATCAAGCCTGCACAGCACTAATTCTACGCTTGCTCAATACTCCCTCGCCCATACCTTGCCCGATGAAGCACAGTATTTTACTCGCCGGCCTTCTTCTAGCATCTGCCATTGCTTCGCCGCTTCGTGCGCAGGTGAAGCAGGCGCAAAACCCCATCATTTACGCCGACGTGCCGGACCTCTCGATGATACGGGCGGGGCAGACATACTACATGAGCAGCACCACCATGCACATGAGCCCCGGCGTGCCCATCATGAAGTCGAAGGACTTGGTGAACTGGCAGCTGGTGGGCTATGCCTCCGATACGCTGGGTGGCCAGGACGAGCTGACCCTGAATAACGGCAAAAGCACCTACGGCCGGGGCTCCTGGGCGAGCAGCCTACGGTTCAATAAGGGCACGTACTACCTTTCGACTTTCGCCCAGACCACCGGCAAAACCTACGTGTATTCCACCCAGAATATCGAGAAAGGCCCCTGGAAAGTGTCGTCATTCAAACCCAGCTACCACGACCATTCCCTGTTTTTTGACGACGATGGGCGCGTGTATCTGGTGTACGGTGCCGGCAAGCTGCGCCTGATAGAACTCACGGCCGACGCTTCTGGCGTAAAGCCCGGCGCTACGGAGCAGGTGCTCATTGAAAACGCCAGTGCCCCGGCCGGCCCCAACCTAGGCCTGCCCGCCGAAGGCTCGCAGCTGTTCAAAATCAAGGGCAAGTATTACCTCTTCAACATCACCTGGCCTAAAGGCGGCATGCGTACCGTGGTGGTGCACCGGGCCGATAAGCTAACGGGCCCCTACGAAGGTCGGGTGGCGCTGCAAGACCTGGGCGTGGCGCAAGGCGGCCTCATTGATACGCCCGATGGCCGCTGGTTTTCCTATTTGTTCCGCGATTATGGCGCCGTAGGCCGCATTCCGTACCTGGTACCCGTGACCTGGGCCGATGGGTGGCCCGTGCTAGGCAGTCCGGCCGGTAAGGTGCCACAAACGCTGCCTCTGCCTCCCAGCAAGGGCCTGATTCCGAGCTTGCTTGCCTCAGATGACTTTAGCCGGCGCAAGGGCGAGCCGGCGCTGCCGCTGGTATGGCAGTGGAATCACAACCCCGAAAACTCCCTCTGGTCGCTGACGGACCGCCCCGGCTACCTGCGCCTCAAAACCGGCCGCGCCGACACCACCTTCCTGCTGGCTCGCAATACCCTCACCCAGCGCACCATCGGGCCAACCTGCGCTGGCTCTACGGCCCTGGATGTGTCGCACCTGAAGGATGGGGATTTTGCTGGCCTAGCCCTGTTGCAAAAGCGGTATGGCCTAGTGGGCGTAGATAGTCGCAACGGCGTGAAATCCATTGTGATGGTAAGCGCCGAAACGGAAAAGCCCGTGGAGCTGCAGCGCCTGCCCTTGGCCCAGAATACCGTCTATTTCAAGGCGGAGTGTGATTTTACGGAGCGCAAGGACGTGGCCACTTTCTACTACAGCCTCGATGGCAAAGCGTGGAAAGCCATTGGCACTCCACTCAAGATGGCCTACACGCTGCCCCACTTCATGGGCTACCGGTTCGGGTTGTTCAACTATGCCACCAAGAGCGGCGGGGGCTACGCCGATTTCGATTATCTCCGGGTGGCCGACACTCTTTCTGGGGCTAAATAAGTGCGTGCCTGATCAAGCATGATGCCCTTTTGCCTCCTCAAACCTATTCGAAATTCCTACCCACTCATGCTCAAACAAAGACTATCCTATATCCTAGTGGTGCTGGGCTGCCTGATGGGCGGCGCGGCCGAGGCGCAAAACCCGTTTATTACCAATCAGTTCACTGCCGACCCAACGGCGCGCGCGTTCAACGGGCGGGTGTACGTGTATCCGTCGCATGACATACCTGCCGCTCCGGGGCGGGGGCGGGCGGGCTGGTTTGTGATGGAGGACTACCACGTGTTTTCCTCCGCCAACCTCACCGATTGGACCGACCACGGCGTCATCGTCACGCAAAACAAGGTACCCTGGGTGAAGCCCGACAGCTATAGCATGTGGGCGCCCGACTGCATTGAGCGCAACGGCAAGTACTACTTCTATTTCCCCACCACCCCGAAGGACACCACCAACGGGAAAGGCTTCACAATTGGGGTGGCCGTAGCCGATAGGCCCACCGGCCCCTTCGTGCCGCAGCCGCTGCCCATCAAGGGCGTGCACGGCATCGACCCCAACGTGCTGATTGACAAAGACGGGCAGGCCTACCTCTACTGGTCGCAGGACAATATTTACGGGGCCAAGCTGAAGGAAAACATGCTGGAGCTGGCCGCTGAGCCCGTTACGCTGGGTGAGCTGCCCACCAAGGGCCTAAAAGAAGGACCGTATGTTTTTGAGCGCAAAGGCACGTATTACCTCACGTATCCGCACGTAGCCAACAAGACGGAGCGCCTGGAATACGCCACCAGCAAGAGCCCCCTGGGCCCATTCACCGTGAAGGGTGTGCTCATGGACGAGTCGCCGACGGGTTGCTGGACCAACCACCACTCCCTGCTGGAGCTTAACAACCAGTGGTACCTGTTCTACCACCACAACGACCTGTCGCCCAACTTCGACAAAAACCGGTCGGTTCGCATTGATAGCTTGTTTTTTGAGCCCGACGGTTCCATCCGAAAAGTGGTGCCCACCCTGCGCGGCGTAGGCCTGTCCAGCGCCAAACAGAAGATACAGCTGGACCGCTATAGCCGCCTAAGCGCGAGTGGCACGTCCATCGCCTTCCTGGATACCGCCAACAAGTTTCAGGGCTGGAAAACGGTATTCGCCAACAAGCAAGGGTGGGTGCAATACAACGGCGTGGCGTTCGGCAAGCAACCTCTCAAAACGGTCACGCTCCGGGCAACTGCGGCGGCCGGTGCCACGGTGCTTATTCGGCTGGATGGCGCCACTGGGCCAGTGCTAGGCCAGGTATCGGTGCCGAAGGGAGGGAAGTGGCAGGAGGTGAAAGCCCCGCTGTCGGCCTTCCGGCCCGGCACCCACTCGCTGTTCGTTGCCTCCAAAACAGATTCGCCCGTGGAGATTGATTGGGTGAGGTTTGAGTGATACACGAAGAATGGCTTAAGCTGGCAATTCGCACGATTTTCCCACCGGCCACCTGGCCTAGCAGGCCAACTCCTGAACTATGAGAAATCTATTCCCTATCGTGTTGAGTATTGCGCTGCTGAGCGTAAACAGTGCTGGTGCCCAAAAAATGCTGATGGAAGCGCCCAAGGGCTTCGACCAGCCTACCGCTGGTATTGCCACGGGCCGAATCGACAGCATCAGCTACGCTTCCAAAACCGTGGGTACGGTGCGCAAGGCGCTGGTGTACACGCCGCCGGGCTATTCCAAACAGAAAAAGTACCCGGTTCTCTACCTGCTGCACGGCATCGGGGGCGACGAAAAGGAGTGGCTCAAGGGCGGGCGTCCGCAGGTGATTCTGGACAATCTCTACGCGGCGGGCAAGCTTAAGCCCATGCTAGTGGTGATGCCCAACGGCCGCGCCATGCCCGACGACCGGCCCATCGGCAATATCTACGGTCCCGACAAGGTGGCTGCTTTCGCCAACTTCGAAAAAGACCTGCTCACCGACCTCATCCCGTTCATTGAAAAGAAATACCGGGTGCTCACCAACCGCGAGAACCGGGCCATTGCCGGCCTCTCGATGGGTGGGGGGCAGTCGTTGAACTTTGGCCTGGGCAACCTAGATAAATTTGCCTGGGTCGGCGGCTTTTCCTCGGCCCCCAATACCAAGCAGCCCGAGCAGCTGGTGCCTGACCCAGCCAAAGCCACAAAGCAGCTGAAGCTCCTCTGGATTTCGTGCGGCGACCAGGACGGTTTGCTTTCCATCAGCCAGCGCACCCACGACTACCTCTACGAGCACCGCGTGCCGCACGTGTACTATCTGGAAGCGGGCGGGCACGATTTCAAGGTCTGGAAAAACGGGCTGTACATGTTCTCACAGCAGTTGTTCAAGCCCGTGGATGTGGCGGCACTGCCTACCTACACCGTGCTGGGCGCGCCGGCGGCCACCAACGTGCGCAACGCCAAATACCCCCAGATTCTGCCCGATAACCGCGCCGTATTTCGCCTGAAAGCTCCCGGCGTGCAGCAGGCGCAACTAGACCTGGGCCGCAAATACGACATGGTGAAAGACAGCAGCGGCACCTGGACCGTAACCACCGACACCTTGAGCCAGGGCCTGCACTACTACTCCCTAGTACTCGATGGCCTGCCCATTGCCGACCCCGCCAGCGACACCTTCTACGGTATGGGGCGCATGGCCAGTGGCATTGAAATGCCCGGCCGGGGTACCAGCTTCTACGCCCTGCGCGACGTGCCCCACGGCGAGGTGCGAGAGCGGCGTTTCTTCTCCAAAGTCACCAATTCTTGGAGGCGGTTTTTCGTGTACACACCGGCCGGCTACGACGCCAACACCGCGGCTAAGTACCCGGTTCTGTACCTTCTACACGGCGGCGGCGAGGACGAAACTGGCTGGGCCAAGCAAGGCAAAACCAACGTAATCTTGGATAACCTGATTGCCGACAAAAAAGCCAAACCCATGCTCGTGGTGATGCTGGATGGCAATATGGGTGGCCCCGGTGGCCTAGCGGGTTTCGGTGAGCAAACGCTGAAGCGGTTTGAAGATGAGCTAAAGCAAACTGTGCTGCCAGTGGTGGAAAGCAACTACCGCGTTGCGCCAGGAGCGCAGAATCGGGCGCTGGCGGGCCTATCAATGGGTGGCCTACAGACGCTCTACGCCGGCATGAAGAACACCGATATGTTCTCTTATCTGGGCGTGTTTAGCTCGGGCTTCTTTGCGAACAACGCCACGTTATCGGATCCGCAATATGCCTTCATGAAGGCCAATGCCGGCACCATCAATACCAACCTGAAACAGCTGTGGCTCTCCATGGGCGGCCCCGAAGATATTGCCCACGCCAACAACAAAGTGATGCGCGCTAAGATGGACGAGCTAGGCATCAAGTACGTGTACAGCGAGTACCCCGGCGGCCACACCTGGCCCGTCTGGCGCCATGATTTGTACCTGTTTGCCCAGAAGCTGTTCTAGGCCACTGTTGATTAATGATGAATAAAAGGCCGTCCTGTTTGAACGGTCATGCTGAGCATGTGGCGCATCAAGCCAGGGTGCGCAGCCTCAGTCGAAGCATCTCTACCTCTGACTAATTACTGGCCTAGGTCTCTAGCAACGAAGCAGTAGAGATGTTTCGACTGCGCGGACGCCAGATCAAGCATGACGTTCCTATAAATCCCTGAATATCTAAACGCCCATTTCTCCCACCGATGAGGAACCTTCACTGGCCAGTCCAGGCCTGTTTGCTGCTGCTTTGCTGGGTAACTGGCCTAGGGGGTGTGGCGGCTAAGCCGAAGCCTACCCCCCTGCGGCTGTGGTATGATAAGCCGGCCGCTAATTGGAATGAGGCCTTGCCGCTCGGCAATGGTCGCCTGGGGGCTATGGTGTTTGGTGCGCCGCAGCGCGAACGGCTCCAGCTGAATGAGGAAACCATCTGGGCCGGCGGCCCCAACAACAACGTGAAGGCCGATGCGCTGCCCGTGGTGCGGCAGCTCCGGGAGCAGCTCCTGGCAGGGCAGCTAGTAGAAGCGCAGGCCCTGGCGCAAGCCAAAATGCAGCCCGCCGGCAACAGCGGCATGCCCTACCAGATGGCCTCAAACGTGTACCTCGACTTTCCGGGCCACGACAACGCCACCCACTACCAGCGCGACCTGGACATCAGTCGGGCCGTGGCCTCGGTGAGCTACGAGGTGGGCGGCGTGATGTACCGCCGCGACATGTTCAGCTCCCTGCCCGACCAGGTAGTGGTGGTGCAGCTCACGGCCAGCAAGCCGGGCCAGATCAGCTGCCAGCTGAGCGAGGAAAGCCTGATGCAGTACACCTGCCACGTCGAAAAAGACCAGCTGGTGCTGGATGGGCGCGGCAGTGAGCACGAAGGCCAGGAAGGCAAAATTCGCTTTCAGACGCGCATACAGACAGTGGCCGATGGCGGCACCGTGCAAACCACCGACGCGGGCATCAGAATTGAGCGCGCCAACAGCGCCACGCTGTATATTTCCATCGGCACCAATTTCAACAACTACCACGACGTAAGCGGCGACCCAAACGCGCGGGCCACGGCCTACCTCGCCGCTGCTGTGCGTAAGCCCTACAAGCAGGCCCTGGCCGACCACGTAGTGGCCTATCAGCGCTACTTCAACCGCGTGACGCTGAACCTAGGCGTGACGCCCGCCGCGCAGCTGCCTACCCCCGAACGAATTGCTGGCTTTGCGCAGGGCCACGACCCGGCGCTTGCGGCCTTGTATTTTCAGTACGGCCGTTACCTGCTTATCAGCTCGTCGCAGCCGGGTGGGCAGCCGGCCAACCTGCAAGGAATCTGGAACGACCAGCTCAGGGGCCCCTGGGACAGCAAGTACACGGTGAACATCAACACCGAAATGAACTACTGGCCGGCTGAGGTCACCAACCTGACGGAGCTGCACGAGCCCCTGTTCAGCATGATAAAGGACCTGAGTGTGACCGGGCAGCAAAGTGCCCGACAGATGTACGGCGCCCGCGGCTGGGCCCTGCACCACAACACCGATATCTGGCGCATCACGGGGCAAGTCGACCCGCCGCAGTACGGCCTCTGGCCCATGGGCGGCGTCTGGCTCTCGCAGCACCTCTGGGACCATTACCAGTTCACTGGCGACCTGGCTTTTCTGCGCGAATATTACCCCGTGCTTAAGGGCGCGGCAACTTACTTAGTCGATGCTTTGCAGGAAGAGCCCACCCGCCACTGGCTGGTAGTAGCGCCCTCGGTATCGCCTGAAAACAACTACCAACTTCAGGGCAAGCAGATTGCGTTGGTGGCCGGCACTACCATGGACAACCAGCTGGTGTTCGACCTGTTCTCCAAAACTATCCGGGCCGCCGAGCTGCTCCAGCTTGATCAACCCTTTGCTGATAGCCTGCGCCGACTGCGTGAGCGGCTGCCCCCCATGCAAATTGGCCAGTATGGGCAGGTGCAGGAGTGGCTGCAGGACGTAGACAACCCCCAGGATCAGCACCGCCACATTTCCCACCTCTATGGGCTATATCCCAGCGGGCAGATTTCGCCCTACCGCACGCCCGCGCTGTTCGAGGCCGCCCGCACCACCCTCACCCAGCGCGGCGACGCATCTACGGGCTGGTCGATGGGGTGGAAGGTAAACTTCTGGGCGCGCATGCAAGATGGCAACCATGCCTACAAATTACTTACGGAGCAGTTGCGGCTGCGCTCCGGCGCGGGCGGCAACTCGGGCGAGGGGGGAGGTACCTACCCCAACCTGCTCGATGCGCACCCTCCGTTCCAAATTGACGGCAACTTCGGCTGCACCGCCGGTCTGGCCGAGCTGTTCGTGCAGAGCCACGACGGCACGCTCGACCTGCTGCCCGCCCTGCCCGACGCCTGGCCCAGGGGCGAAGTAACTGGCCTAGTGGCTCGCGGCGGCTACGTGGTAGACCTGGCCTGGGACAAGGGCCAGATTACCCGCGTGCGCATCACCTCGAAGCTAGGGGGCAACTGCCGCGTGCGGGTGCATAGCCCCGTAGCCACTTCGGGCGGGCTAAAACTGCGGGAAGCGCAGGGCGAAAACCCCAACCCATTCTACCAGACGCTGCCGGTTAAGCCTCCGCTGATTTCTAGTAAAGCCACGCCTGGGCAGCCCACGCTGGTGCCGTCTTTCGTGTATGATTTTCCCACCGAAGCAGGCAAGTCCTATTCCCTAAAAGCCCGCTAACCCTCAGAGTCTTATCGGCTCGTCTCTCCCTGGTCCTTCCATCCCAGTCCTATGAAAAAATCCTTGCTCGCCGCTCTGCTGACTATCGGTGTTTACCTGCCTTCGCAGGCGCAGAATCCGATTATCAAAGACGTATTTACGGCCGATCCGGCGCCGCTGGTGTACCGCGACACGCTGTTTTTGTATACCAGCCACGACACGGCCTCGGTGCAGGAAACTAACTACAAAATGCCCGACTGGCGCATCTACTCCACCACCGACATGGTGCACTGGAAGGACTACGGTAAGCGTCTCTCGCCCCGGACCTTTGCTTGGGCCACCGGCGACGCCTACGCGGCGCAGTGCGTGTACCACAACGGCAAGTTCTACTGGTTTGTATCCACGTTCCATAAGAAGGACGACAACAGCCAAGGCGGTGCGGCCATTGGTGTGGCCGTATCGGATAGGCCTACGGGGCCGTTTAAGGATGCTATTGGCAAGGCGCTCATCGTAAATGAGATGACCAAAGACAAGCCCCACGCCTGGGACGACATCGACCCTACGGTTTTCGTCGACGACGACAAGCAGGTGTACATGTACTGGGGCAACTTAAGCTGCCGGTGGGTGAAGCTCAAGGATAACATGACCGAGCTGGCTGGCCCCATCAACGTGATTACGCCCAAAAACTACATCGAAGGCCCCTGGGTGTACAAACGCAAAAAGCTGTATTACCTCGTGTACGCCAGTGCCGGCACCAAGCCCGAAATGATTGAGTACTGCACGGCTCCCAGCGCCACCGGCCCCTGGACCTACCGCGGCATCATCCAGGAAAATGTGCCCAACAGCTTTACCACCCACCCCGGCATCATCGACTACAAGGGTAAGAGCTACTTCCTCTACCACAATGGTTCCTTGCCGACCGGTGGCAGCTACCGCCGCTCCATTTGCGTGGATGAGCTGCACTATAACAAGGATGGCTCCATCCAGAAAATAGTGCAGACAACTGCGGGAGTTGCGTCGGTGAAGTAACGCGTGGAGCGTACGTGCTAGGCCAGTTCCGTGGCTAACGGCCGTGAGAGCAGCCAGTGGCCTAGACCCGCCGGATTCAGCTGCGGAGGTAAAATCGGCCTGCAGAGCTGGTAGAAATTAAACGACGAAAGCATCCAGATGAAACGAATTATTTTCAGTGTTCTACTACTGAGCGCGAGCCTTTTGGCCAAGGCCGAGGATGGCCACCAGCTATGGTTACGCTCACATCAGGCTGCGCCGGTTAAGGTGGTGACGACTGCCAAAAACTCGGCAGTTTTGGCAACGGCCCGGCAGGAATTGCAGCAAGGCTGGCAAGGCAATCCAGGCGCTACCGTAACGCTGACGCTTAGAAAGGATAAAGCCATTAAATACGACGGTTACCGCATCAGTCCCACTGGCGTGCAGGCCAGTACGGAGGCAGGGCTGCTATACGGTGTGTTTGAGCTGTTGCGGCGCCAGCAAACGGGCCAAACTGCGCAAGCTGACCTTTCCAACCCGTCGTACGAGTACCGCCTGCTCAACCACTGGGATAACCCCGATGGCTCCGTGGAGCGCGGCTACGCGGGGCAGTCCATCTTCTGGCGCAAAGACAGCTCGTTCGTAACCACCAACCGCGACAAAGTCCGGTGGCGGGAGTACGCCCGCGCCAACGCTTCGGTGGGTATCAACGGCGCTGTTATCAATAATGTGAATGCCTCGCCGAAAATCTTGTCGGCGGAGTATCTGGCCCGCGTGAAAGCCGTGGCTGATGAGCTGCGGCCGTATGGTGTGAAAACCTACTTGGCAGTGAAGTTTTCGTCGCCAGCCTTGTTGGGTGGCCTAAAGACCTCCGACCCGCTGGACCCCGCCGTGGTGAAATGGTGGCAAAGCAAGGCCAAGGAGATTTACCGGCAGATTCCGGATTTCGGCGGCTTCTTGGTGAAAGCCAGCAGTGAAGGGCAGCCCGGCCCGCAGGACTACGGCCGCACCCACGCCGATGGCGCCAACATGCTAGCCGATGCCCTCAAGCCCTACCACGGCCTGGTGATGTGGCGGGCCTTCGTGTACAGCCCCACGGATAAGGACCGCGCCAAACAGGCCTACAATGAGTTTGTGCCGCTCGATGGCAAATTTCGCGACAACGTGATTGTGCAGGTGAAAAATGGGCCCGTCGATTTTCAGCCCCGTGAGCCATTCAGCCCGCTGTTCGGGGCCATGAAAAAGACCTCCGTGATGCCGGAGTTTCAGATAACGCAGGAGTACCTGGGCCACTCCACCGACCTCGCTTTCCTCTCGACCATGTGGGAAGAGTGCCTGCAAAGCGACACCTACCAGGCCGGCCCTGGCAGCACGGTGGCCCGCTGCACCGATGGCAGCGTGTACCCGCAAAAGCACACGGCCATGGCCGGCGTTGCCAACACTGGCCTAGACCGGAACTGGACGGGCCATGATTTCGCCCAGGCCAACTGGTACGCCTTTGGTCGGCTGGCCTGGAATAACCAGATGAAAAGCGCCCAGATTGCCGATGAGTGGCTGAAACTGACGTTTGCCGGAGCTACTGGCTCAGCGGCCAGCGCCACCACAGACTCTAACTGGAATACCAACTTTCTAGCGCCGGTAAAGCAGATGATGCTGGATAGCCGGGAGGCCGTCTTGAACTATTCCATGCCCCTAGGCCTGCACCACATTATGTCGGCTACGCGCGGGCATTATGGCCCCGGCCCGTGGTGGGCGCCACCCAAAATGCGCGCCGACTGGACACCCGGCTACTACCACCAGGCCAGTGAGAACGGGGTGGGCTTCGACCGCACTAAAGCGGGGAGTGATGCGGTGAGCCAGTACCACGAGCCGCTGGCCTCGCAGCTAAATAACCCCAATACCTGCCCCGATGAGTACCTGCTATGGTTCAATCACTTGCCTTGGGATTTCAAAATGAAATCGGGCAATACGTTGTGGAATGAGCTGTGCGCGCACTACGATAAAGGGGTGCAGCAGGCGCGGCAGTTTCAGCGTATCTGGGACCAGACCCAGCCCTACGTAGACGCCGAGCGGTTTGCAGCGGTACAGAACAAGCTCCGGAGCCAGAGTGGCAACGCCGTGCAGTGGAAAGATGCCTGTTTGCTGTATTTCCAACAGTTCAGCCATATGCCCATTCCTGCCACCGTCGAGCCCCCCATGCACACGCTTGAGGCAGTTATTGCCGATGATATGCGGCCCCAACGGTAACCTGGCGTCCTTGGGCCGGCAAGCAGGGTAGGAGCAGACTCACACGTCTCAGGTTAGCTGCAATACAAAAGCGACCCATACTCGAGCACATCCTGGCCTAGTAGTACCACCTTGAAGCGTACTCCGTCCCGCGACCCAGCACAACGCTAGTAGCCCGATAGCAGATTGTAGGGCATGATGCTTGAAAGAAGCACTGCTAGGCCAGTTGCATCTCCTTCCTAAACGAGTCCCACTCACAACATCAAACTTTAGTAGTACAACCTGTAGTCATATGACTCATTCTCCTCTCACTGGCTCTATCTCATCTTGGTCCTCAGCCTTGGGCCGCCGCAGCCTAGTGCTGGCTGCACTCAGCAGCTTTCTACTCACTCCCGCCCACACTCACGCACAAGTACGCCTGCCGAAGCTGGTGAGCGACGGCATGGTGTTGCAGCGCGACACGAAAGTGAACATCTGGGGCTGGGCCAAGCCCGGCGAGAAAATCGCCCTGAAGTTCAACGGCAAAAGCTACCAGACGGCCGCCGGTACCGACGGCAAATGGCAAATCGGCTTGCCTTCCCTGAAAGCCGGCGGTCCGTACCAGTTGGATATTACGGCCAGCAACCACATCACCCTGAAGGATGTGTATGTGGGCGACGTGTGGCTCTGCTCGGGGCAGTCGAACATGGAGACGCCCATGAGCCGGGTGCGCGACAAGTACCCGCAGGAAGTAGCCCAGGCCAACAACCCCCGCATCCGGCAGTTCACGGTGCCCCTGACCTACGCCTTCACGGGGCCCAAGGCCGATCTGACGGGCGGCAACTGGGTACCTGCCGATGCACAGAATATCCTGCAGTTTTCGGCCGTAGCCTACTTCTTCGCCAAGGAAATCAGCGCCAAGTACCAGGTGCCGGTAGGCATTATCAAGGATGCCGTGGGTGGCTCGCCCGCGGAGGCCTGGCTGAGCGCCGATGCCCTGAAGAAGTTTCCTGCCTACGAGGAGCAAGGCGCCAAATACCGCGACAGTGCCCTGGTGGCCGGAATCAGGCAGCGCGAAGGTGCTGCCGTGGCCGGTTGGTATAAGCGCCTGCACCAAACCGACCAGGGCGAACAGCCGGGCCAACCGAAGTGGTCGGCCGCTACATACGATGCCACCGGCTGGGCCAGCATGAACGTGCCGGGCTACTGGGCTAACCAAACCCCGCTAGGCCAGGTGAATGGCGTTGTATGGTTTCGGAAGGAGATAGACGTGCCCACCAACATGGTAGGCCAGTCGGGCCGCCTGGAGCTGGGCACCTTGATTGACGCTGACTCTACCTACATCAACGGCCAACTGGTGGGCACTACCGGCTACCAGTATCCGCCCCGCAAGTACGATTTCAAGCCCGGCGTGCTGAAGGCCGGCAAAAACGTGATAGTGGTGCGTCTCATCAGCAACGGGGGCCGCGGGGGCTTTACTATGGATAAAACCTACCAGCTTAAGGCAGGCGGGCAAACCATTGACTTGCGCGGCCCTTGGCAGTATAAGCTGGGCGCTACTATGTCGCCTACACCGGGTACCACCACCTTCCAGTACCAGCCCGGCGGACTGTATAATGGCATGATTGCGCCCGTGCTGCCCTACGCCGTAAAAGGCGTGCTCTGGTACCAGGGCGAGTCGAACGCCGGCCACCCGGAGGATTACCAGGCCCTGCTTTCCTCCCTGATTACCGACTGGCGGCAGCAGCTGCAGCGCCCCAATCTGCCATTCGTATACGCGCAGTTGCCCAACTTTATGGCCGTAAGGAAGGAGCCCAGCGAGAGTGGATGGGCCGCCCTGCGTGATGCGCAGCGCCGCACGCTGACTGTCCCCAATACGGGTATGGCAGTGCTCCTCGATGTGGGCGAGTGGAACGATATTCATCCCTTGGATAAGCAGACGGTAGGCCACCGCCTCGCGCTGGCAGCACAATCAGTGGCCTACGGAGAGAAAAAGATCGTGGCGATGGGGCCCCTGTACCAGTCGATGCAGGTGAATGGTAACAAAGTCACCCTTTCTTTTACCAACACCGGTAGCGGGCTGGTAGCGAAGGGCGGCGACAAGTTGCAGTACTTCGCCATTGCTGGCGCCGACAAGAAGTACGTGTGGGCCAACGCCAAAATTGAAGGCAACAAGGTGGTCGTCTGGAGCGACCAGGTGCCGCAGCCCGTATCCGTGCGCTACGCCTGGGCCGACAACCCAGAGGGCACTAAGCTCTACAACAAGGAAGGATTACCAGCCTCCACCTTCCAAACCAACTAAGCTAGGCCAGTCTCATCTCCTTCATGCGTCCTTTTAGGGTGAAGAAGGAAAGAACCCACGCCCTTTGTAATCCCTAGATCTATGAAAACAAGAAACATTCTGCTTACTAGTGCCTTGGCTGGGGTTGCTCTGGGGTTTGTGCAAAAGGCGCAGCCCACGTTGAAAGACACGTTTAAGAAGGATTTCTACGTGGGCGCGGCACTTAACTACCGCCAAACCAACGGCCAAGATGCCAAAGCCACGGCCCTCATTAAGCAGCAATTCAACACGATAAGTCCCGAGAACCTACTCAAGTGGGGGCCGGTGCACCCACAACCCACTACCTATAACTTCAAGCCCGCCGATGAGTACGTAGCCTTCGGGCAGCAGAACAAGATGTTCATCATTGGGCATACGCTCATGTGGCACCAACAAACGCCGAAGTGGGTGTTTGAGGATGAAGCCGGCAAACCGGTAAGCCGGGAGGTGCTGCTGAAGCGTCTGGAAGAACACATCAATACTGTAGTAGGGCGCTACAAAGGAAAGATTGGCGGTTGGGATGTGCTAAACGAAGCCATTGATGACCAGCAAGGGGACCTACGCAAAACCAAGTGGCTGGAAATTCTCGGCGAAGACTTTGCTGCCCAAGCCTTCGAGTATGCCCACAAAGCCGACCCCAAAGCCGAACTCTACTACAACGACTACAGCCTATACCGCCCGGAAAAGCGGGAGGGGGTGATTAAGCTGGTGAAAGGCATACAGGCAAAAGGCATCAAGGTAACGGCTATCGGGATGCAGGGACATTATGGGCTGAGACGGCCCAGTATTGAGCAGATTGAAGCAAGCATTGTGGCCTTTTCAAAACTGGGGGTGCATGTAAACTTTACCGAGTTGGATATTGATGTGCTGCCCAACCCCAGCCGCCGGCAGGGTGCTGATATCTCCGAAAACTACGCCGCCGCCACACAATACAACCCGTACCAAGCAGGCCTGCCCGACTCGGTGCAGCTGCAACTATCCAAACGGTATGCTGACCTGTTCGCCCTGTTTCATAAACACCGCGACGTCATTGACCGCATCACGCTATGGGGCGTTACAGATGCAGATTCCTGGCTGAATGACTGGCCTATTAGAGGGCGCACCAGCTACCCACTGCTGTTCGACCGTAACTATGCGTCTAAGCCGGCCTTCCGGACGGTGGTGCAAGTAGCCCAGAAGAACAAGTGGTTGCGTCTGAAATAAGGCCGAACACGACTTCATGGGTCAGTTCTAACGTAAGCCTTTGGGTATTCTCGCTTCAGCTCGCTAGGCCAGTAAGGCTTTGTGTACGCAGTGTCAGAGCACCCAATCAGCTGCAGACGGGAGAAATACACTGGCCTAGAGGAACAAGTTGGGTTAAATAAATAGTATTATTAGATATGAAACGCGAGTCGCCATGAAGGAGGTTCGCGTTTTATGCGTTTGACTATTTGAAGATATTCTACGAAAATAAAATTGAGCTATGCTACCTATCGAAACCGTTTCCGATAACGGTTTCGATAGTTTTATTTAGATTTTAGCGTTTTAAAGCCTTTTTTATCCGGCGTTCCGTAAAGTTTGTTGCTGTATATTCGGTTATCAAATGAGGCGCAAGCAGGGGGTGAGTGGTTACACACCACATGCATGGTTTGCTTATGCTTTGTATGGTAAATATGAATTTACCATTAATTCGGCTTGCAGGCCACTTCTTCTGCTTCTCAGCTCCACCCATGAAATACCTACTCGGGTTTGATATCGGCAGTTCCTCCGTTAAGGTGGCGTTGCTCAACGCAGAAACCGGCAAATGCTTGGCCAGCGTGACGTCGCCCAAAAAGGAGATGGAAATTACCGTGGCGGCTCCCGATTGGGCAGAACAGCGCCCCGAGCGGTGGTGGCAAGAAGCCATCAATGCTACCCAGGAGCTCAAGCATAACTACGGCTTTGATGCTTCTCAGGTAGCCGGCATCGGTATCACCTATCAAATGCACGGCCTCGTGCTGCTCGATAAGCAAGGCAAAGTGCTGCGTCCCGCCATTATCTGGTGCGACAGTCGCGCCGTGGAGCTGGGCAACCAGGCCTTTGCCGAGCTAGGAGAGGAGCACTGCCTCAGCAATTACCTGAACTCGCCCGGCAACTTTACTGCTTCCAAGCTGAAGTGGGTGAAGGAAAACGAGCCGTCTATCTACGCCCAAATCCACAAGATTCAGCTGCCCGGCGACTTCATCGCCTACCAGATGACGGGCCAGATGCAAACCACGGTCTCGGGCCTGTCGGAAGGCGTGTTCTGGAACTTCCGGGAGCAAGCCGTTGCGCAGGATCTTCTGGACTATTATGGCATCGGCCACGACCTGCTGCCCGAAATAGTAGAAACCTTCTCGGAGCAGGGCCGCCTGACGCCAGAAGCGGCCCAGGAGCTAGGCCTGCATGCCGGTACACCCATCAGCTACCGCGCCGGCGACCAGCCCAATAATGCCTTCTCGCTGAACGTACTGCATGCCGGCGAAATAGCCGCCACGGCCGGGACCAGCGGCGTGGTGTACGGCATCAGCGAAACGCCCACGGCCGACCCACGCTCCCGCGTGAATGCCTTTGTGCACGTAAACAGCACACCAGAGCAGCCTAAGAACGGCGTACTGATGTGCATGAATGGCACTGGCATTCTGAATAGCTGGCTGCGCAAAGTAGTAGGCGAAATCCCCTACGACGAAATGAACGAGCTGGCCGCCCAGGCGCCAGTAGGAGCGGAGGGCCTCGTGTTCCTGCCCTTCGGCAACGGGGCTGAGCGTATTCTGGAAAACCGGCCTACCAACGCCGAATTGCGCGGACTGAACTTCAACGTGCACAGCCGCAGCCACGTGTTGCGCGCCGCGCAGGAAGGTATCGTCTTCGCCCTCAATTACGGCATCGACATTATGCGCCAAGCAGGTGTGCAGGTGCGCAAGGTGCGGGCCGGCAACGCCAACATGTTCCTGAGCCCCGTGTTCCGAGAGGCGTTTGTGAACTGCGCTGGGGTAGAGCTGGAGCTCTATAACACCGATGCGGCCCAGGGCGCGGCCCGTGGGGCTGGCGTAGGAGCCGGTGTGTATGCCAGCACCGACGACGCCTTCATAGGCCTAGAGCGCATCCTGACCCAGATGCCTACGCCCGAGCTGCAGGAGCAGTACCAGGTGGCCTACGCCCGCTGGCAAGAAAATTTGAATTCGATTCTACCACAACAAATCACCCAACAGCATGTCCACCAACACGCTTTCTAAAACGGAGTTCTTCACCGGCATCGATACCATTAAGTTTGAGGGCCGCGAGTCGGATAACCCGCTGGCCTTTAAGTGGTACGACGAGAATCGCATGGTAGCGGGCAAAACCATGAAGGAGCACCTGCGCTTTGCGGTGTCCTACTGGCATACCTTCACCGGCACCGGCGGCGACCCGTTCGGGCCCGGCACCAAGCAGTTTGCCTGGGATGCCCACCACGAAATTGTGGGCCGCGCCAAGGATAAGATGGACGCTGCCTTCGAGTTCTTCACCAAGCTCGGTACACCCTATTATTGCTTTCATGATATTGATCTGGTAGACGAAGGCTCCTCTTTGCAGGAGTATGAGCGCAACCTCCAGACGATAGTGGCCTACGCCAAGGAGCACCAGCTGGCCAGCGGCGTGAAGCTGCTGTGGGGCACGGCCAACGTATTCTCGAACCCGCGCTACATGAACGGCGCCAGCACCAACCCCGATTTTCAGGTAGTAGCGCACGCCGGCACGCAGGTCCTGAACGCCATTGACGCGACTATTGCGCTCGGCGGCGAGAACTACGTGTTCTGGGGTGGTCGCGAGGGCTACATGACTCTGCTCAATACCGACATGAAGCGTGAGCAGGCGCATATGGGTCGTTTCCTAACCATGGCCCGCGACTACGCTCGCAAGCAGGGCTTCACCGGCAAGTTCTTCATTGAGCCCAAGCCCGCTGAGCCCACCAAGCACCAGTACGACTTCGATGCTGCCACGGTAATCGGTTTCCTGAAGGAGCACGGCCTGGAGAACGACTTCATGCTGAACCTAGAGGTAAACCACGCCACGCTGGCCGGCCACACCTTCCAGCACGAGCTGCAGGTAGCTGCCGATGCTGGCATGCTGGGCTCGATGGACGCCAACCGCGGCGACTACCAGAACGGCTGGGATACCGACCAGTTCCCCAACAACCTGAACGAGCTGACCGAGTCAATGCTCATCATTCTGGAGCACGGCGGCTTCAAGCACGGCGGCATCAACTTCGACGCCAAAACCCGCCGCAATTCGACGGATCTGGAGGACATCTTCATCGCCCACATCAGCGGCATGGACACCTTCGCTCGCGCCCTGGTAGTAGCCAACGACATCCTGGAGAAGTCGCCCTACCGCAAGTTCCGCACGGAGCGCTACGCCTCGTTCGATTCGGGGGAGGGACAGGCCTACGAGAAGGGCCAGCTGACGCTGGAAGACCTGCGCACCATTGCCCATAAATCGGGTGAGCCAACGCCCCGCAGCGGCAAGCAGGAGTGGCTGGAAAGCATCATCAATCAGTACATCTAAGCAATAAAAAACGAAACCGGCCGGCTACTCAGGGGAAAGGGAATTGGGGGGCTGGCCGGGGCCGTTTTATGCGTCTGTAATCGAGTCGGGTAAGAACGTCATGCTGAGCGCAGTCGAAGCATCTCGCGTGCTGAGGTTGGGTTAGTAACTCAATGATGCGAGCGAGATGCTTCGACTGCGCTCAGCATGACGTTCTTTTTACGCCTAAACAGTTTCAGTCCATCAAATCCACCCATGACCTTCTTCTCCGTTCCATTTCCTCGCGCCACCAAAAAAACTGCCTTGCGCCATGCTGCCCTAACCATAGGCCTAGGCCTGGGACTGGCTTACGGGGCCGCAGCCCAAACCGTGCAAATGACCGTGCAGCCCGGCGACCCGAAAGTGCAGGTCAGCAAGCACATCTACGGGCATTTTGCCGAGCACCTGGGGCGGTGCATCTACGATGGATTTTGGGTGGATGAGAAGCTGAATGTGCCCAAACAGGGCCGCATTCGGATGGACATTGTGGAGGCGTTGCGCAAGATTAAGGTGCCCAATCTGCGCTGGCCCGGCGGCTGTTTTGCCGATACTTACCACTGGCACGATGGCGTAGGGCCCACGGCCCAGCGCCCCAAAATGCTCAACATGTGGTGGGGCAATAATCTAGAGGACAACTCCTTCGGGACGCATGAGTTTCTGGAGCTGTGCAAGCTGCTCGGTACCGAACCTTACCTGGCGGCCAACGTGGGCAGCGGCACGGTGCAGGAAATGGCCGGCTGGATGGAGTATCTCAACTCCAACAGCGACACGCCTCTGGTAATGGAGCGCCGCAAAAACGGCCACCCGGAGCCGTATGGCGTTTCGTGGTGGGGCATTGGCAACGAAAGTTGGGGCTGCGGCGGCAACATGACGGCCGACTACTACACCGACGTGTACAAGCGCTACGCTACTTTCGCGCACAACTACCCCAGCTCGCCGCCGCTCAAAAAAATCGTGAGCGGTGCCAACGGCGACGACGCCAACTGGACGGAAACGTGCATGAAGAAAATCCCGCTGAACATGATGTGGGGCCTGACCTTGCACCAGTACACGCTGCCCACTGGCAGCTGGACGGGCAGCAAGGGCAAGGCCACCGGCTTCAATGAGCAGGAGTACTTCAACACGATGCGCAACTGCCTACGAATGGAGGCCATCGTGACGAAGCACGCGGCCATCATGGACAAATACGACCCCGAAAAGAAGGTAGCCTTGCTGGTGGACGAGTGGGGTGTCTGGACCGATGTGGAACCCGGCACCAACCCCGGCTTTTTGTATCAGCAGAACTCCCTGCGTGATGCCCTTGTAGCCGGCACCACGCTCAATATTTTCAACAACCACGCCGACCGGGTGCGCGGGGCCAACCTGGCCCAGGCCATCAACGTGCTGCAGGCACTCATCCTCACGGATAAGGAAAAGATGCTGCTTACGCCCACTTATCACGTCTTTGACCTCTACCAGGTGCATCAGGATGCGCAGCTGCTGCCGCTGCAATTCACCAGCCCGGAGTACGTGATGGGCAACGAGAAAATCCCGGCGCTCAATGCTTCCGCCTCCAAAGACAAGAATGGCGTGGTGCATATTTCCCTAGTGAACCTCGATACCAAGAAGAGCCAGAAGCTGGAAACTACGCTGGCTGGTGTGAACTGGAAATCCGTTTCGGGCCGCATTCTGACTTCGCCGAAAGTCAACGACTACAACACCTTCGATAAGCCCAACACCGTGAAGCTGGCCAGCTTCAGCGGCGCCAAACAGCGCGGTGATAAACTGGCCGTGGAAGTGCCACCCCAGTCGGTAGTGGTTCTTGAGCTGAAGTAGAAAATGAACAAATGACGAGGTCATGCTGAGGCTCGATTGTAGAGACGCAATAGTTGGAATCTCGACGTTGAACGACTGGCCTAGAACAGCTTCGGGTAAACAATATCAGCAACGAGGAGATGCAAAATTTTGCGTCTCTACGACGTTCTCATTGCAGCGCGCGAGATGCTTCGACTGCGCGGACTCCATATCAAGCATGACGGTCAAATAAGCCCTTTCAACCTCTATGAAAACCACCCTGTTTCCTATGCGCAAACTCTCTCTGGCGGCTCTGCTGGTTGGTGGACTTGGCCTGCTTAGCAGCCAGCGCCCGGCCTCCGAAAAAACGCTGAAAGAGGCCTACAAGAACTACTTCCCGATTGGGGTAGCCGTGGGTGCCCGGCAGCTGAAAGGTGGTGAGGCCGAGCTCATCAAGCAGCAGTTCAACAGCGTGACACCGGAAAACGCCATGAAAATGGGCCCGATTCATCCGGAGGAAAACCGCTACTTCTGGACCGACGCCGACGCCATCGTGGACTTCGCGCAGGCCAACAAGCTACGCGTGCGGGGGCACAACCTGCTCTGGCACGAGCAAACGCCCAAGTGGCTGTTCAAGGATGCCGAGGGCAAGCAGGTGAGCAAGGAAGTATTGCTGAAGCGCCTGCACGACCACATCTTCACCGTAGTGAAACGCTACAAAGGCAAGATATACGCCTGGGACGTGGTGAACGAAGCCATTGCCGACAACCCCCAGGAGTTCCTGCGCAACTCGGAGTGGTACCAAATATGCGGCGAGGATTTCATTGCAAAAGCTTTCGAGTACGCCCACGAAGCCGACCCTAAAGCCCAGCTTTTCTACAATGACTACAACACCGAGCGGCCCGAAAAGCGCGAGCGAATCTATAAGCTGCTCAAGAAGCTGAAAGACGCCAACGTGCCGATTCATGGCGTAGGCCTGCAGGGGCACTGGTCGTTGCAGGAGCCTACGGAGGCGGAGCTGCGCAAGGCCATTGAGCAGTACTCCACACTGGGCCTGAAAGTGCAGATTACGGAGCTGGACGTGTCCATCTACCCCTGGGAAAAGGAGCGCCGCGCCAAGCGCCCCGGCGAGTCGGATGCCTACACGCCGGAGCTGGAGCAGAAGCAGGCGGAGCAGTACAAGATGTTCTTCCGCGTCTTCCGCGACTACAAGAACGTGCTGACCGGCGTCACCTTCTGGAACGTCTCGGACCAGTACAGCTGGCTGGATACGTACCCCGTCGCTGGCCGCAAAAACTACCCCTTGCTCTTCGACCAAAACCTGAAGCCCAAAAAGGCTTTTCAGGAAGTGGTGAAGTTCTAGAACAACAAAACGGTAACCCCCTTCCTCAGATGAGGAGAGAAGTTGCCGTTCTCTGTCTACAGTAAATAACTGCGGCTCATCAGCCTCTGCTTTTCCGTGCTTATGCCCATTCCACATTCCCATCCAACACGCTCAGCCCTGCTTGCTCGCTGGCTGCTGTGTGCCTTGCTGCTACTGGCCTACACTCAAAGCTGGGCCGACACCCCGACTGGCCTAGGCGAGCAGTACGTTTCTGCGAAGAAAGGTAAAGGCAGCTTCGCGCTGGCAGCATCCGGCAAAACTGCGCCGCTGTTTGTCAGTGCTCAGGATTGGGCCGGCGTACAGCGCGCCGCCAAAGATTTGCAGGCTGATATCAACCGCGTTACCAAACTCCAACCGACGTTAACCACTGACCAAGCGCCAAAGGGCAAGGAAGTAGTCCTGATTGGAACGCTTGGCAAAAGCCCGCTCATCGACCAGCTTGTACAGAGTAAAAAGCTCGATGTGTCGGGTATTGCCGGTAAGTGGGAAGTTTCCCTGGTGCAGGTGGTGGAGAAACCCATGCCGGGCATCGACCGGGCGTTGGTAATTGCGGGCAGCGACAAGCGCGGCACCATCTACGGCATTTATGAGGTGTCGCGGCAGATAGGGGTGTCGCCGTGGTACTGGTGGGCCGATGTGCCGGTGAAGGAGCAAAAGTCTTTATACGTAGCCGCGGGCCGCCACACGCAGGGTGAGCCGAAGGTGAAATACCGCGGCATTTTCCTCAACGACGAAGCACCAGCCCTGAGCGGCTGGGCCAAGGGGAAGTTTGGGGGTATCAACTCCAAAATGTACGTGCATGTATTTGAGCTGATTTTGCGCCTGAAGGGCAACTACTTGTGGCCCGCCATGTGGGGCAATGCCTTCAACGACGACGACAAGCAAAGCCCCATACTGGCCGACGAGTACGGCGTAGTCATGGGCACTTCTCACCACGAGCCCATGGTGCGCTCCCAGCAGGAGTGGAAACGCTTCGGCTCGGGCCCCTGGAACTACCAAACCAACCAGAAAACGCTGGAAGACTTCTGGCGTCAGGGTATCGTGAACATGGGCACCAAGGAAAGCATCGTCACCATTGGGATGCGCGGCGACGGCGACGAGCCCATGAGCGAGGAAAGCAACATTTCTCTGCTGGAGCGCATTGTGGCTGATCAGCGCAAGATTTTGGCCGAAGCCACCGGCAAACCCGCTGACCAAACACCGCAGCTCTGGGCCCTTTACAAGGAAGTGCAGGACTACTACGACCGCGGCATGCGCGTACCCGACGATGTAACGCTGCTCCTCTGCGACGACAACTGGGGCAACCTCCGCAAGCTGCCCAAGCCCGGCGAGAAGCCCCGCAGTGGCGGCTACGGTATCTACTACCACTTCGACTACGTGGGTGGCCCCCGCAACTACAAGTGGCTCAACACCAATCCGCTGCCTCGCATCTGGGAGCAAATGCACCTGGCCCACGAGTACGGTGCTAATCAGATCTGGATTGTGAACGTGGGCGATCTGAAGCCCATGGAGCTTCCCATCAGCTTCTTCCTCGATTACGCCTGGAACCCCGACCGCATTAAAGCTACCGACGTAGCGGCCTATACCCAGCGTTGGGCGGCGCAGCAGTTCGGCGAGAAGCATGCTGCCGGCATTGCCGACATCCTGGCCAATTATGCCAAGTACAACGCCCGCCGTAAGCCTGAGCTGCTGGACCAGAAAACCTACAGCCTGGCTACCGGCGAGTGGGCTACCGTAGTGAATGATTACAACCAGCTGCTGAACCGCGCCGAGGCCATCAACCAGGCTATTCCGGCCGCCTCCCGCGACGCTTACTACCAACTGGTGCTGCACCCGGTGCAGGCCTGCGCCAATCTGAATGAGCTCTACTTCACCGTGGCTCTTAACCACGACGCGGCCCAAAAAGGTCAGGCCGACACCAACGGGCTGGCCGAGAAAGCCAAGGCGCTGTATGCCAAGGATGCGGAAATCACGAAACGCTACCATGCCGTGGCGGGCGGCAAGTGGAACCACATGATGGACCAGACCCACATTGGCTACACCTACTGGCAGCAGCCCAACGAGCAAAAGATGCCCGAGGTAAAAACGCTGCCAAACGCCACAGCACCTGCCGTTGCGCCCATCATACCCGCTAGGCCAGTAGCCGTACCTACCGCTGGTGCGGGTTTCCTGGAAAGCAATGGCTACGTAAGCATAGAGGCCGAGCATTACACCAAAGCCGTAACTGGCAGCGCCATCACCTGGCAGAACCTGCCCGACCTGGGCCGTACCCTAGGCGCCGTGACCACCTTCCCGGTGACAGCCGCGGCAGAGGCTACACCCGGTGGCCAGTCTCCTCACCTGCAGTACACCATCACGCTGCAGCAGGCCGGTCCCGTTACGGTGCAGGCCTACTTGGCGCCCACGCTCAATTTCGCGGGCGGGCAGGGCTTGCGCTACGCCGTTTCTATTGACGATGAAGCCCCGCAAATAGTGAACCTGCACACTGGCCTAGTGGCCGATAATGGCAACAGACCCTGGGAAAGGGCGGTGGCCGAAAGCATCCTTATCAAAACCTCGCAGCACACGGTAGCCGCCGCGGGCACGCACACGCTGAAGTTCTGGCGCGTAGACCCCGGCGTGGTGCTGGAAAAACTGGTCGTGAGCCGCGGCACGGTGCCTGCTAGCTACCTTGGTCCGCCCGAAAGCTCTTCCGCGAAGCCAGCTGCGGGGAAAGGCAGCGTAGGCCGCCGGTAGTACATACGCATCTGCAAAAGGCAGCTGCAGCCTAAGTCCTATAAGGAATTGGTTGTAGCTGCCTTTATTACTTAAAATTGAACAGAGCTGGCCTATCAGCCAGAACGAAATAAGTTGATTGTTATGCGAGGTAAAGCATTGCTGTTGAGTGCCTGGCTGGTGCCGGGAATAGTGCTAGGCCAGTCGAAGCCCCTGGAAACCTTCCCGGTGTCGGCGGTGCAGCTGCTGGCTAGCCCTTTCCAAGTGGCCCAGCAAACCGATAAAGCCTATATACTGGCACTGAACCCCGACCGGTTGCTGGCGCCTTATCTGGCCGAAGCGGGTTTGCCCCCGAAGGCGGAGCGCTACGGCAACTGGGAAAATACTGGCCTAGACGGGCACATGGGCGGGCACTACCTCTCTGCCCTGGCCTACATGTACGCCGCCACCGCCGATGCGCAGGTGCAGCAGCGCCTCACCTATATGATCAACCAACTGGAGCAGTGTCAGCAGCAGAACGGCAACGGCTACTTGGGTGGCGTGCCTGGCGGCCGGGCCATGTGGCAGCAGATCAAGGAAGGGCGCATTGATGCCAACAGCTTCGGGCTCAATAAGAAGTGGGTGCCTCTCTACAACCTTCACAAAACCTACGCCGGCCTGCGCGATGCCTACATGATAGGCGGCAACGAAAAGGCCAAAGGCATGCTCATCAAGCTCACCGACTGGTGCCTCGACCTGACGGCTAACCTCTCCGACGAGCAGATTCAGCAGATGCTGCGTAGTGAGCACGGGGGCCTGAACGAGGTGTTTGCTGATGTGGCTCAGCTCACGGGCGATACGAAATACCTGCGCCTGGCCCAGCGCTTTTCCCACCGCGCGGTACTGGAACCCTTGTTGGCTGGGAAAGACATGCTCAACGGCATGCACGCCAACACACAAATACCTAAAGTTATTGGCTTCGAGCGAATTGCTGAAGTTGGCGGTGACCCCGCCTGGGCTAATGCGGCCACGTTCTTCTGGAAAACCGTGGTGGAAAACCGGACGGTATCTATTGGGGGCAACAGCGTGAGTGAGCACTTCAACCCAACGACCAGCTTCGCCTCCATGCTGGAAAGCACCGAGGGGCCGGAAACGTGCAACACCTACAACATGCTCAAGCTCAGCAAGCAGTTGTATCTCACCAGCGGCTCCACGCGTTACCTCGATTTTTACGAGCGCGCCACCTACAATCATATTCTCTCCACGCAGCACCCGGGGCAGGGCGGTTTTGTGTATTTCACGCCCATGCGACCCCGCCACTACCGCGTGTATTCGCAGCCGCAGGAGGGGATGTGGTGCTGCGTGGGTTCTGGGCTAGAAAACCACGGCAAGTACGGCGAACTGGCCTACGCCCACCGCGGGCAGCAGGAACTGCTGGTGAATCTGTTTCTGCCCTCACGCCTCACCTGGCCCGCGCAAGGCCTGACCCTGACGCAGGAAACTACCTTCCCCCGCGAAGAACGCTCCCAGCTGAAGCTCCAATTGAAGAAAGCTCGCCAGTTTGCGCTCAGCATCCGGCAACCCAACTGGCTGCCTACAGGCAAGCTGCAGGTGCTGGTGAACGGTAAGCCCGTAGCCACTAGTGCAGTCTCACCCGGCTACGTAACCGTGCAGCGCAAGTGGCGCTCCGGCGACGTAGTGACTGTGGCGCTGCCAATGGAAACCAAGGCCGAGTACCTGCCCGATCATTCGCCCTGGGTGTCGTTCGTGCACGGGCCGGTGGTGCTGGCCGCCGTAACGGATACGACGGATCTGGTAGGCCTGCACGCCAACGGTCAACGCATGGCCCACGTAGCCAGCGGGCCGCTCTATCCGGTGGAGGAAGCGCCAGTGCTCGTTTCGACGGATAAAAACGTAGCGGCCGGCATCACGCCCGTGCCTGGGCAGCCGCTCACGTTTTCAGCGGCGAAGCTGATTGATTCTGACAAGTACCGCAACATGCGCCTCGTGCCTTTTTCGCAAATTCATGATGCCCGCTACATGGTATACTGGCCCGTGACAACACCCGAAGGCCTGGCCGCGCGCAAGGAGGAAATCCGGCGCCGAGACGAAGAGAAACGGGCTCTGGAAGCCCGCACCGTTGACCAAGTGACGCCCGGCGAGCAACAGCCAGAATCAGATCATGGATTTCAGGGCGAGCAAACCGAGTCGGGTAGCCACCGCAACCGCCACTGGCGCCACGCCAAAGGCTGGTTCAGCTACAACCTACGCAACCCCAACCGCTCCGCCCGCGCGCTCCGCGTGACTTACTCCGGCGGCGACAAAGACCGGCAGTTCACTATTCTGGTAAACGGCATGCCGCTCACGAAAGTAGCCTTGCAAGGCAATCCGCAGGGTGACTTCTACGATGTGGACTATGCCCTGCCCAAAGCCCTGCAACAAGCCAATGCGCCTACCACGCTGGTCGTGAAATTCGAGGCGGCCCCTGGCTCAACGGCCGGAGGAGTGTTCGATGTGCGTCTGCTGAAATAAGCACACACTCTGGTACAGTCAGCAAATCGGAGTGGCCTAGCAATAAGTCTTGGCCTGGGAGCCAAGCTAGGCCAGTCGACCAGATGAGTACCTTAACTGCGCCATGCCTAGCGTGTGAGAAACTGTACAACCAAAAAAAGGGCGGCCACATGCGTGGCCGCCCTTTTTTTAAAGCTGGTTAGCAGTGGCCTAGGCCTATGCAGACAGCTCCTGAATCAGCTTCTGCAGACCTTGCTCGGCATTGTTGCCGAGGTCTACGCGTAGCGTACGACGGTCGTAGTCGCGGAGGGCCTGCAGATCGCCTTGGGCCTGGGCATTCTTCAGGGTGCCGAAGGTGTAGGAGCGGCCGGGGAGGGGCAGGTCGTTGGGGTTTTCTGCCGTCAGCTGCAGGAACAGGCCAGTGTTGGGGCCGCCCTTGTGGTACTGACCCGTGGAGTGCAGGAAGCGCGGGCCGTAGCCGAACGTGGTAGCCACGTGCAGACGCTTCTGCAGCAAGGCACGCAGCTTATCAATCGACTCATTCAGCGCGGGCGACTCCGTCAGGTAGGCTTGGATGGAAACGTAGTCGCCGGGATTCGCCTGGAAGAACTGGCCTAGCAGCTCGGTTGCTGAGCCAGCGGCCGGTACGCCATAGTAGGCCAGTCCATCAGCAGAAAATGCCTTCTCTTCTTCGGGCAGCTGGCCTTTTTCGGCTACTTCCTTCATCAGCTTATCGGTAGCCGTTTTGGCGGCCTGCACGTTGGGCTGATCGAAGGGGTTGATGCCGAATACGGCGCTGGCAGCGGCCGTGGCCACTTCCCAACGGTAGAACTCCGCGCCCAGGTCCAGCGCATCGTGCATCCGGATGCTGATAACCGGATGGCCCGCCTGCTGCAGCGCCTGCAGCTTCTGCTGGTTAGCCTCATCGGCTTCGTTTTCATAGCCCACGTACACGAATACGCGGTCCTGGCCGTAGAGGCTTGCATCGGTCAGCGGCTCGCCGGCTACGGGCAATATGCCTTTGCCCAGCTTGCCGGTGCTTTCCGCAATCAGCTGCTCCAGCCACAGGCCCAGGTCGTGCAACGACTGTGGTACCACGAGGGTCAGCTTGTCGCGGCCCTGCTCGGCGAGTACGCCCAAGGCCACGCCCAGCTCCACGCCGGGGTTTTGCTCAACCGGGCCATAGCCACCGCAGGCACGCATCATCAGGATGGCACGCTGCAGTATTTCGCCTACCGGAATGCCGTAGAGGGCCGCCGGCACCAGCCCGAAGTAGGTGAGGGCCGAGAAACGGCCGCCTACTTCCGTGAAATTCAGGAAGATTTTGCGGTAGCCTTCTTTCGTGGCGGCCTCAATGAACTTGGAGCCGGGGTCAGTAATGGCCACAAAATTCTCGCCGGCTTTGTCGCCTTTGATTTGCTTGAGACGGTCGTAGAAATAGTCGCCGAAAGCCAGGGGCTCGGCCGTGGTGCCCGATTTACTGGCCACGATAAATAGGGTTTCCGCCAGCGGCACGCTTTCTTCAATCTGACGTACGGTACCGGGGTCGGTGGTGTCCAGAATCGAGATGGGCAGGCCCTCAGCGCTGCGCTTAAATGACTTCTGGAACACGATGGGGGCCATGGAGCTGCCGCCCATGCCCATCACTACTACGTGCTTGAAACCGGCGGCGCGCACTTCCTGCACAAACTGCTCGATTTCAGGCACGGCGCTTACCATGGTTTCGGCCACACGGAGCCAGCCCATGAAGCTGCGGATGCTTTGCTGCGCCTCAGCATCCTGAGTCCACAACCCGGCCTCTTTCTGCCAAAAGCCTTCGGTGAAATTCTTCGCCTTGAACTCCTGAATTTTAGCGTCTACCGCAGCCTGATACTGGCCTAGCTGGTAGGTAGCGGGGGCTACGGTTTCAGTAAGAGCCTCCTGGCGCTTCTTCTCCAGAGCAGCCATCAGCTTACCGAAGGGCTCCTTAAATTTCTGGCCGCCTTCCTGCTCCAGCTGGTTGGTCAGCTCTTCCAGATTGATGCCCAGCTCTGGCAGGCGCCGCAGTACGTCGGCGGCTTTGTCGGTGCCTTCTTCCAGACGGACGGCGGGCTTCCCTTTCTCCCGGAAAATGTCCATCGTTTCCACCGGAATCGTGTTTACGGTGTGCGGCCCAATCAGCGACTCCACGTACTTCAAGTCGTCGTACTTGGGGTTTTTGTTGCCGGTGCTGGCCCACAGCAGGCGCTGGGTGCTGGCGTCTTTCTGCTGCAGCTTCTCCCACCGCTCGCCGGCGAATATCTCCTTGTAGATCTGGTAGGCCTGTTTGGCGCTCGATACGGCCACTTCGCCCACGAGGCTTTGGGCCAACTCGCCTTTCTCGCCGCCCTCGGCCGCCAGCTTTTCCAGCATGGGGTCGATCAGCACATCAATGCGCGAGAGGAAGAAGCTGGCTACGGAAGCAATGTTATCAATGGGCAAACCAGCAGCGGCGCGGTCTTCTAGGCCACTCAGGTAAGCCTCGGCTACGGCGCGGTAGCGCTCCAGCCCGAAAATCAGGGTCACGTTGACGTTGATGCCCTCCGAGATGAGGCGACGGATGGCGGGGAGACCTTCCAGTGTGGCGGGCACCTTTATCATCACGTTGGGGCGGTCTACGGCTTTCCAGAAGCGCATGCCTTCCTCAATGGTGCCTTCCGTGTCGTTCACCAGCTCCGGCGATACTTCCAGGCTCACGTAGCCGTCGCCGGAGTTGTCGTTGCTGTCGTAGAGCGGGCGGAATAGGTCGCAGGCCAGCTGCACGTCGGCAATGGCCAGCTCCGTATAGATTTCGTCTACGGATTTGTTCTGCAGGGCTAGTGCGCGGATGGCGGAGTCGTAGTCGTCGGAGCCCCCAATGGCCTTCTCAAAGATGGCTGGGTTTGAGGTGACGCCACGCAGGGAGTCTTCCGAAATAAGCTTTTGCAGCTCGCCGTTTACCAGAATCTTGCGGCGAATGAAGTCGAGCCAAATGCTTTGGTTGAACTGGCGGATGTCTACTAGTGCGTTCATTATGAATGAAATATGTAGGAGCGTAAACTGGAAGATAATAGGGCAGCAGCGGGGTACTAGGCCACTCAGTTGTACAGCTACACCTGCTGAAACCAACTTTTCGGCGGAAAGCTACGAAAGTTAAGGCCACCTACGGAAGCCAAAAAGGAGAACCAGCGTCCCTAGGCCACTCTAGCGGTGCTGATGCGGACAAGAACGGAAATAAAGTAGGTATTTTTGCACAATCGATTGTGCAAAATTGCGCTATTTTGTCGGGTAACCCAACATCCTAAGCAACCAAGTGGTGGCGCAAGACGCTTGATCAAGTGTAAGTATGCCTGAGCAAAAGGCGTGCGTCAGTTGCAGCGTTGTGCATGAAATAGGTTCAGCACCCACACTTACCTTCGTTTAACCCGCGGCCATGGGCCTATGATGCCCCTATCAAAGAACCTTATCTGGTGAGAGAATTTCTGCTGTTTGTAGATACCGAAACAACGGGGCTGCCACTTCGCTGGGATGCGCCCTACGCTGAGGAACGCTACTGGCCACATATTGCCCAGTTGGCCTGGGGAATTTACACGCCTGCCGGTGAACTGATCAAATCGGAAAGCCACTATTTGCGAGTGCCACCCGGTACTATGCAGGACTCTGCCTTGGCCATTCATGGCCTCACCTCCAGCTTTTTACAGGAGCAGGGGGAGGAGCCACACGCCGTATTGGAGCGTCTGCACACCGACCTACTGGCCTACAACCCATTAGTGGTAGGCCACTATTTGCAGCTCGATTTTCATGTAGTGGGCTCAGGGTTTCACCGGGTAGGCCTCTCCAATCCGTTGGAAGAGTTACCTACCTTCTGCACCATGCAGCTCACCCACGGCGTGCCCGCCCCACTGGGTAGGCGTCACCTGCGGCTGGGGGAGCTGTTCGAGAAGCTGTTTCAGCGTCCTATGGAACGCCAGCACGATGCCTGGGCCGATGCGCAGGCCACGGCGCAATGCTTCTTCGAGCTGCAGCGCAGAGGCAACCTCACCGAAAAACTAATTGAGCAGCAGTCGCCCCTGACTGTACCCAAGCCCGGCCGCCGGTGGCCGGTAGGGTGGTTCCTGCTGGTCGCTGCTGTTTCCTTGTTACTTTACCTCATCTATGCATAACCGCCTTGCTTTTCTCCAGACTGTGGAGCCCTTTAGCCTGCTGCCCGCCGAGGTGCTGGAAGGCGTGGTCGATCTGCTTCAGGAAGTGCACTACACCAAAGACACGCTTCTGTATCAGCAGGATGTCTCGAAGCTGCGTGGGCTGGACATCATTGTGGAAGGCGAGTACGAGACGTTTTTCTACGATACCGACCAGAACAAGCGCCTGCCAGAGGCCTACGGGCCCGGCACCTGCTACGGCGGCATGTCGATTCTACTGAATAAAAAACGCTCCCTCCGGACTGTAGTGGCTCACAAAGGCACCAAAGTGCTGGCATTGCCGCGCCGCGATTTTCGGGCACTCTGCCTGGCCTACGAGGCATTTTTTCACTACTTCACTGCCCGCTACGGGCAGCGCATGCTCAATGAGGAGTACGCGCACTTCGTGAAGCCCACGCCGGCGCCGGAGCAGAACTACATTGCCGCCGATCAGCTGTATTCGCGCCGCATTGAGACGCTGGAAGCCCGCGACATCGTTTCCTGCCCTGGCACCACGCCCATTTTTGAAGCCGCCCGGCGCATGGCTGCCGGTAAAGTCAGCTGCCTGTTTGTGACGGATGAAGCGGGCAAAATCATAGGCTATGTCACTGATATCACGCTACGCGACAACGTGGTAGCGCAACAGCTGGATGCCGCTAGGCCAGTAGCGGAGGTCACGGATACGCCCATCGTATCTATCCGCAGCGAGGCGTATGTGTATGAGGCCATTCTGCTCATGTTCCAGACCAAAACGCGCTACCTGCTGGTGGAGCGGGGCGGCGAATACGTGGGTTTCCTGAGCCGCAACAAGCTCCTGAGCGACTTGGCGCAGTCGCCGTTTATGTTCATTCAGGCCGTGAAGCTGGCCCAAAGTACCCGCGAGCTGAAGCGCCGCTGGGGTATGGTGCCGGATATAGTAAACCAGCTGCTGAGCCGGGGCGTGAAGCCCGAAATCGTGAACCAAGTGATTACCACCGTAGCTGACACGATTTCGCTGAAAGTCATTGAAACGGTGCTGGCGGAGTTGGGGCCGGCGCCGGCCAAATTCGTGTTTATGGTGCTGGGAAGCGAAGGCCGCAAAGAGCAAACCTTGGCCACCGATCAGGATAACGCCATCATCTACGAAGACAAGGCCAATGAGCAGCGGGAGCTGGTACGGGCGTACTTCCTGAAGTTCGCCGAGTTGGTTTCCGACCAGCTCAACCACATAGGCCTACACTTCTGCACGGGCGGCTTCATGGCCAAAAACCCCAAATGGACGCACTCTCTCTCGCACTGGAAGCGAAACTACCATCAGTGGATGAGCGAATCGAATGTGGAGACGGTAATGAAGTTCTCTACTTTCTTCGACTGCCGGTACCTCTACGGCGAGGCCAGCATTATGCAAGAGCTGCAGACCTATCTGCACGAGGAACTGCAAGGGCCGCTGGACCGGTTTCTGTTCTTCATGGCCAAAAATGCCCTGCAATACGAGCCGCCGCTCACGTTCTTCCGCAGCTTCCGCACCTTCACGCAAGGCACTCAGCAAGTCTTCGACCTTAAAAAAACCATGACGCCCATTGTGGACCTGGTGCGGGTGTACGCGCTTAAAAACCAGATTTTTCCTACCAATACTGGCGAGCGGCTGGCCCAGCTCCGCGAGCGGGGCGTGTTCACGGCCAAAGAATACGAAGAGCTGCTGCAGGCCTACTACTACCTGATGGGCATGCGCCTGAAAAAGCAAGCCCGCCAGATCAGTGACGACCATACCGAGCCGACCAACTACCTCGACCCCAAGCAGCTAACCCAAGTAGAGCAGGTTACTCTAAAGGAAATCTTCAAAGTTATTGGCGACTTCCAGTTGAAGATCAAAGTGAGTTTCACTAAGGCACTCTAGGCCAGTTCGCACCAATACAAAGCGCCCGACCACATGGTGGCCGGGCGCTTTGTATTGGTGCGAACTAGGTGAAAAACTAGTGCGAGAATACCGAAGTAAAAGTAGTAGCTGGAGCACCTTCCGCCTGCTGGATCAGCTTCACACGCAGAGTAGTGGCGGTCAGTTCTTCCACAGCGAAGTGGCGAGTTACGTTAGGCTGTGCAATAGTCAGCGAGTCGCCACCGGCGCTCAGCTTCCAGGAGCCGGCAATTTGCTGAGGGGCTTCGGGGAAAGGCTTCACGGCAGCCTCATCCAGCACGAAAGAACCATCGGCTTTGAAGACATGCTGGTTGTCGCGCTGGGCGGGTTTCATGCGGGGCAACAGGTCTACGGCTGGAGCAGCGGTAGCACCGGGTGTTGCGGTAGCCAGCGTTAGGCTGGTTAGGTGCCAGGGGCTGGCGGTCAATAATTCTGGCTGCGATTTGGCGGCGGTTGCAGCGGCTGCCACTTCCTGGGCGGGGTCCTTAATTTCCTCAATCTCTTTCTCACAGGAGGCCAACACTAGGGTGGCAGCCACCATGCTCAGGAATATGGGCAGTTTCTTCATGAAAGGGGTTTTGGTGTTTGTGCAACAATAGGTTTTAGGTCGTGGAACTTCTGCGGCAAATGCCTACTCGTTTACGTCCAACTTCACTTTTCCACGGCTACCGAGGTCTGCCGTTGTCACAAAGCTAAGGGATTATAAAGTATGGTAGATCAGGGGGTTGTAAAAAAAGTATGAATTTTACCACCTCATGTAGAATTCATGCTAAAAACGAAGCATTTTCTTGATAATGTGTTGATTAAATCTCAAAAAAATAAAAATGCCGTTCCTTTTTAAGAACGGCATTAAGTATGCTGATTTTGTATTATTACTATATACTATTTTCAGGCTGACAAACTGGGCATGTATATGTAGCTCGACCGCCAACGTAACTTTTTGCTATTGCAGTGGTGGTGTGGCGTGGGCAATACAAGTGCTGATCGGAGCCGGGTGCCGCGGAATCGTCCCATTCGCGTGCATGAATCAGAAAGCCGGCCGGAAAATGTCGGTACATAGCTTCGTGTCGGATAGCCGTACTGAGAACCAGTTGGATAGCTGTCTGCAGCGCCTGAAATTCTTGGTCGGATAAACTGTTGGCTAAGCGTTCCGGATGAATATAGGCTTGAAATAGTACCTCATCTACTATCCAATTACCCAAGCCCGCCGTGATGCTCTGGTCAAGCAACAACGGCTTAATAAGGGATTTGCGGTGGCCTAGCTTCTGCTTAAGCTGCTCAGTAGTAATTTCTAAAGCATCGGGCCCTAGCTTCTTCGCCTTTTGATAGGCGGCCACACTTTCTGCCAGCCGAATGCGGCCAAACTTTCTGGGGTCAATAAAGGCAATGCGCAGCCCAGAGTCGAGATGCAGGGCCACGCGGGTAAAGCGAGGTGCGTCGGGTTCGTCGCGGTAGGCCCCCACGTCACCCGTCATCCCGAAGTGCAACACGAGAATCTGGCCGGTATCCAGCTCCAGAAAGCAGTTCTTGCCCAAGCGAGTGGTAGCTACGATGGAGTGGCCTAGCAGAGCATTCCGCAAGACATCTTCCTCAGTTGCCAACACATGGGTGTCTTTCACTTCAAAGGCCACAATGGTCTGGCCCACCACCAACTCATCAAGGAAGCGGCGGTAGGTTTCTACTTCGGGTAATTCTGGCATGTAGGAATAACTAAGAGGTATAGGGGCGGGCCGATAGTGGCCTAGGAAGGCAACGAAAGCCGCCCTTCCACCACCACTACCCCAGTGCCGCCAATTTGTACGGCCTCCATGGCGGTAGGCGGCCCCAGCACGCTGACCTGCACCGTGCCTGGGCGGCCCAGCCAGTGGCCCTGTTCAGCTACAAAGTTTGGCCCCGATAAGTGCCCATAGTGCCACAGGTAGGCCGCCATTCCGCCCGTTGCGGAACCGGTTACGGGATCTTCGGCTATATCGGGAGGAGTGCAGAAGTGGCGGGCAAATGTCTGGCCGGCGGGGGTGGCGCCTTCTAGGCAGAACAAATGGGGGCTAAAGAAATCGGAGGAGCTGCGGTAGGCATCCAGGGCGGCAGGGTTGGGGAGGAAGGCGCGGCGGAGCGTGGCGGCATCGCGCAGCAAAACCATTAGCTGGGGCGTTCCGGTGCTAACGGTCTGGACCAGAGAGCCCGGCAGCACATCATCGGGCGTGAGGCCAAACAGCGGGAGAACCACCGCCGGATCATGCACCTGCCCAAACACTGGCTGGCGTTGCGTCATAATCACCTGCGCTAGGCCACCCGGCGCGGCGGGCGGCAGCACATCAATGCGGATAGGACCGTATAGCAACTCCAGGTGCAGAGTAAGGGGCTGCTCAGCAGGCATTGCAAGCCGACCGGCATGTAGCAAGGCTGTAATAGTGGCAATAGTGGGGTGGCCAGCTAACGGAATTTCTTCGGCGGGCGTAAAGTAGCGAACCGCGAATTCTGCGGTAGTGGAGCGGCGTACAAACGCTGTTTCCGACTGATTGAACTCGCGGGCCAGCCGCTGCATCTGCTCATCGGTCAGGTCGTCGGCATCCAAGACCACGGCACAGGGGTTGCCGCCCAGCGCCACATCCGTGAAAGCGTCAACCAGCAAAAAAGGAAAAGAAGCCATAATAAGGAGCTTGGTAGGAGCCGCGAAGGTACACCACACACTCTGCTAGGCCACTTAAACACAAAAGGCCTGCTTCCTTTGCGGAGCAGACCTTTTAGCAAGCGTAATTTCAGACTAGGAAGGGTCGGAGAGCATGGCTACCTGCCGGCCAGTATTATCGAAGATGCCCCCGTTCTTACTGATGTAGAGTCGGTTTTGCTGCGAGTCTATCAGGACGTAGGGGAAGCTGAGGCTTTCGGAGCGGGTAAGGCGGCCAACTACTTGGGCCGTGCGCTCGGATGGGTCTACCCGAACTACATTGAGGCGGTTGGTGAGGTAGAATGGCACATCGGGGCTATTGCGGAAAGTGATTTTGCCCAGAATGCTCACGGGCGCAGCCGAAGTAGCCACCGTGCGTACCGGAGCCGTAGCGCGGTTTACGAGAACCGCCGGCGTAGCCGAAGGAGCGGCAGTACGCGTGCTGGCTACAATCTGCTGATTAGCCCGCTGCCAGCCCTCCCCGATGGAAGTCAGACGAGTGCTGCGACCGGGATGCGTAGGGGAGGCCTCATCATCAGACACGATGGCCATAGCAGCCTGCGCCTGGGCCATACTTGCGCCCATCTTCCGCAGTACAAAGCCCGAAAACTCATCGGCTTCCAGCTCATCGGTGGGGTTGGAGCCACCGGGCTTTAGGGTATGGCCGTTAAGGTGATGCCCCATTTCGTGGGCCAGAATGCTGATGCCAGCCCAGTCGGTGCGGCCGGCGCGGTTTACGGCGCCCACAAACTGCGGATTATATAGAAGGTAACGCTTGCCGCCATACACCACAGCAGCGGCATTCTGCACCTGCGAAGTAGCCTGCAGCTCAAAACGAGGTTTGAGACCAACCACATCCGTTATTTCGCGCAGCACGTCGCGCTGGCCAGAACCGGAAGATTGTGCGGAAATTGTACCAACGGTCGGCCACAGAACCATCAGCAAGCCCGCAAGGGAGCGGTATAAACGGAGTCGTTTCATGAAAAAATCCAGTTGGGTGTTAGTCTTGGTATGACAATTATCCTGCCGAAAAACTCTATAGTTACTAGAGATATCCTGGCCCATAAAAGGTTGCTTTTAATGGGCGGAATTTGCCTTGTGACCTGTCAGAAGTTCTCTTGCAGCTTGCAGTGCAAAAGAAGGGCCAGGGTATTGGCTCTGCTTGAGTTGCATATAAAAAACACAATTTGCCAGAAGCCAGTTCCCTGCCAAGCAAGCGCAACAGATAAGCCGTGCTGGCAACGTCTGTCTGCTTTCAGTATCAGGTGAGGCTCCTTCCACTTTCCAACGAGTAAAGCGCGCTGAAAGTATTCGGCCACACAGAGAGTGGCCTAGGACTTGGGAAGGATATTTCAACGGGCAACGTTCAGGGCTTTTTTTATCTTGTTGCCTCATTCCCTGCCTTCGTTCATATGCACGTCAGTACTGCTGCTAGGCGCTACTTACAGTGGTGCCAATTTGGCCTCCGTAAGCCCGTAGGCCGTATAGTAGCATCTGTAGGCCACTCCTTGCGCTCTTAACTCACCTCTGATTACGCTGCCCAATAAGGACAGCAGCTACCTAACTACATGAGTAACATTGTCATCCGTAGCCTCGCCGAACTTCAGCAACATGAAGGACAAGAACTGGGCGTCTCTGAGTATTACACCATCACCCAGGAGCAAATAAACAAGTTTGCCGACGCCACTCTGGACCACCAGTGGATTCATCTGGATGCTGAGCGCGCCAAAACAGAAACTCCCTTTCAGTCTACTATTGCGCACGGCTACCTCACGGTGTCGTTGCTACCGTATCTGTGGTCGCAGATTGTGACGATTGAAAACCTGAAAATGCAGGTGAACTACGAAATTGAACGCTTGCGTTTCAATCAGGCTGTTCTGGTGAACAATGCGGTTCGGTTGCGGGCCAAGTTGCTTTCTGTGAAAGATTTGCGCGGCATAGCCAAAGCCAGCATCGAGGTGGCTTTAGAAATTCAGGACGGCAAAAAGCCCGCTTACACGGGCGTTGTTACGTTCCTGTATCACTTCAATAGCTAGGACAGTACACCAATTAAAAAAAGGCGTCCTGCGGACGAATAAAGAATGGGCGACTGATATTGGCCCCGATTCTTTATTCGCCCGCAGGACGCCTTTTGATTGAATTAGGCCTTGGCTAGCGCTTTCGCGGGCGCTATTTCGGCTTGGGGCCGCTCGCCGATCTGCTGCCGCCACATGGCGTAGTAAAGTCCTTTTTTGGTCAGTAGTTCCTCGTGGCGGCCTTGCTCCGCAATGTGTCCTCGCTCCAACACATAAATGCGGTCGGCGTGCAGGATGGTACTGAGGCGGTGCGCAATAAGAATGGTCATGTGCTGGCGCGAGCCTGATAGCTCCCGCACCGTTTTGCCAATTTCTTCCTCCGTAAGTGAATCGAGGGCCGAAGTAGCCTCATCAAACACCAGCAAGGTGGGCTTGCGGAGCAGGGCGCGGGCAATGCTGAGGCGCTGCTTCTCACCACCCGAAACTTTCACGCCCCCTTCACCAATCACGGTGTCGAGGCCTAGCGGTGCGCGGGCCAGCAGCGTATCGGCGGCGGCCTGGCGCAGGGCCAGCAAGCATTCCTCATCAGTAGCCTGAGGCGCCACGAAGCGAAGGTTTTCCCGGATGGTTCCGGCAAAAAGCTGCGTATCCTGGGTCACGAAGCCTATTTGCTCGCGCAGCTCATCCAGATCAATATCGGCGCCGGGTATGCCATTGTACAGGATCTGACCCGCGAGGGGCGGATAGAGGCCTACGAGCAGCTTTACCAACGTGGTCTTGCCAGAACCCGATGGGCCTACAAAGGCAATTGTTTCGCCGAGCTTTGTGGTGAAGGAAATATTGGACAGGGCCGCGCCATTGGCGGTAAGATGCTTGAAGGTGACGTGCTCAAACGCTAAGTTGTCGATGTGCGCGACGGACTTAGGCTGGGCCGGTTTCACGTCTTTGGGCGTGTCGAGAATCTGCTGGAAGTTGCCAAGCGAAATCTCTGTTTCGCGGTAAATGCCAATGATGGCGCCCAGCTCCTGCAGCGGCCCGAAAATGGAGAACGAGTAGATGAAGAACGAGAAGAACTCACCCAAGCTGATGTGATTCTGCACTCGCAGGTACAAAAGCAGCAGAATAATGACGTTGCGAAGCAAGTTCACAAACGTGCCCTGCACAAACGAGAGGGAACGGAGGTAGCGCACCTTGCGCAGCTCCAGCTTCAGGATTTTATCGGTGATGCCGTTCAGGCGTTGGGTTTCCTGTTGGGCTAGGCCTAGGCTTTTGATCAGCTCAATATTGCGCAGGCTTTCGGTAGTGGAGCCGGCCAAGGCTGTGGTTTCGGCCACAATGGTTTTCTGAATAACCTTGATGCGCTTGCTCAAAAAGAAGCTCAGAATGCCCAGCAGCGGAATGGTAAGGAAGTAGCCAACCGCAATAGGCCAGTACACCGTAATGGCGTACCACATCACGAACGTGATGCCCACCACTGCCGTAAATATCACGTTTACAAAGCTCTGAATCAGCTTCTCTACATCGGTCCGCACCTTCTGGAGCTTGCCCAGCGTTTCGCCGGAGCGTTGGTCTTCAAATACCTGATAAGGCAGGTCCAGGGAATGGCGTAGGCCATCGGAGTACATTTTAGCCCCGAGCCGCTGGGTGATAACGTTGACGTAGTAATCCTGGAAGTTCTTGGCAATGCGCGACACCATGGCCACGCCCAGCATCATGCCGATATAGGGGGCTGCCTCCCGGAAAAAAGGCCAGAACGGCACCAGATGTAGCCCACTGGCACCGCCATCTTTCGGGACAAAATGATCGACCAGCCGCCGGAACAGGTAAGGGTCGAGCAGGGAAAATATCTGGTTGATGGCGGCCAGTAGCAACGCCAGAATTAGCAGGCCCCAATAGTTGCGGAGGTAGCCGTAGAGCAATTTCATAAGTGCAGAAGAGGGGAGAGAGTCAGGTGAAAAGCGCTGCGAGAGGAGAAAGGTTTAAGACCGATCAAACAGCGTCATGAAATTACCACTATTACGCCGTAGCCTCGCCGGCGGTGCTGGCCACGAGCCGGGTGCTGCCGGGTACCATCACGGGCTCCGTCGGGACGGGGGCATCATGCAGGGCTAGCAGGTGTGAAACTAGGGGCGGTTCCGGGCCCTGGTGTAGCTGTCGGGCCTGGGTTTTCAGCAGTTCTTCATCCTGACTTACGCCGCGTTCGTGCTGCTGCGCATGCTCTTCCCACGATTCTACCATGAAGTACTCCACGAGCCGCGTAGGATCGGCCAAGTCTACATACGTGCCCACCCGGATGGCACCCTCGCGGCGACGGATGCGGGCCAGTTGATCCATTATTGCCATAAAGGCCGGCCTGTCCTGAGGGGCCACGCGGTAGATGGTTGTGATGATAACTGGACCTTCTGAGGGCACAGGCGCCAGGGCCAGCACGGGCTCATTGCGTGGCCTAGCAGGCGTAAAATCGAGATTTTCGCCTGTGCGCAGAGAGAAACGAAACACGAGCAATGTGCTGAGCAGCAGCCACCCGGTCGCGCCAGCCAGCGCCGGTGCCACGCCCACCCGTTCGGCTACCGTGCCCCATACCACGCTGCCCAACGCCATGCCGCCTTGTATGGTAAGCAGGTACAGGCTGATGGTGCGTGCCTGCACCCAGCGCGGCACCACCGTTTGTACGCCCACGCTAAAGGAGTTCAATACCAGCATCCAGGCCAGGCCTACCAGCGTGAGCAGCGCATACAGGAGCCAGTGGTTATTGGCGTAGGCCAGCCCGGCTAGGCCACTGGCAAACGCCACGGTGGCCAGCGTTACGCGCATATCAATGGTGAGTCGGCGGTTGAGTCGGGGAAGAATCACGGCACCTATCACGGCCCCAATGCCCATGCAGGAAAGCAGCATGGAGTAAAACGACGTGGGCTCCTGCAGGCGCTGCGTCACGACGGCCGGCATCAGGGCAAACAGCGCGCTGGCCCCAAACGTGAAACTCACGCCGCGCACCAGAATGTGCTGCACCGGAGGGGCAAACCGCGCGTACCGGATGCCGCCCCGAATTGCGGCAATAATACGCTCACCAGCTAAAGGCGAAGTAGTCTGGGGCGCCCGCTTCCAGCTCCAGACCATGTACATAGTCGCCACAAACGATATACCGTTGAGCAGAAAAGCCGCTCCCGACGAAAAGTAGCCAATCACGAGGCCACCCAGCGCCGGCCCGAAAGCGCGGGCCAGGTTAAAGCTGACACTATTGAGCGCAATGGCCTGGGGCAGTTCGGCGCGGGGTACCAGCTCGGGCGTTACGGTTTGCCACACGGGGTTATTGAGCGCGCCGCCCAGGCCTAGCATAAACGTGAGCAGCAGCAGCAGCCACGGCGTAGTGAGGCCTAGGAGCGTTACGGTGGCCAGTACGAGGGCCGTGCCCGCCATCCAGGTTTGGGTGAGCAGCAGCATTTTGCGCCGGTCTACCAAATCGGCGAGGGCACCGGCGGGCAGACTCAGCAGAAACACGGGCAGCGCCGAAGCTGTCTGTAGCAAGGCCACCAGCGCGGGCGAAGGCGTCAGCTGCGTCATCAGCCCCACGGCGCCCACGTTCTGCATCCACGTGCCTATGTTTGAGACGAAGGAGGCAATCCAGAGCATCCGGAAAAACGGAATGCGCAGCGGGGTGAAAGGGGAGGTACTGGCGGGAGGCGGAGAGGGTGCAGTAACGGGCACGGACATACAAGCGTGAAGCGAATCACAAAGAGGCCTAGGCCACTCCGTGTTATATATGGATGCCAATACTTACGCAGCAGGGCTAAAACTGATAAGCACCTCTGGCTAAAAGACTCCGAAAGTGGCCTAGGCCACTACTTAATGAAAACGCTCGAACCGTTACGGCCCGAGCGCTTTTTAAAAAGTAGAGTAAAGTGTGAGGTACCGAGTTATAATCGGATGCCAATACCTGGCCCCAGCATAAAGAACATTTTTTGCTTATTCAACAGGAAGCCACCGCCTAGATACAGCGGAAAAGTAAACTTCGCATCACTGCGAGTCGGGTATACGGAGCCTAACACTACAATGCCTAGCTCCCGAGATACACTGGCATCTTGGCTTAGGTTGAAAGCGTTGAAAGCAACGAATCCAGCGCCTACTTTGTAGGGGCGCAACTTGTTGATTTTATTTGGGTTATAAAAACTAAACTGTGCAAGCGTCGCTAAACTGATACCATTAAACGAGTTATAGCCTTTTACATCACTATTAATCTGCTTGGTAAGTAGGCCTGCCGGAAAGCTAATGTCAATATCGAACTTCACGCGCCGCTGGAGTACTAGCTCTAGTTGCTGCGTGAAGCCCGGCTCCTGGTACTGAGCCTGGGTATGTCTGACAGTGATAAGAATTTTACTCCAATCGTCGAGGTCGTAGGTTTTGCGGTATCCCAGCAAGTTGTTCAGGCTGATGTTGCCCACCTGGCACTGCTTGTCCTGATAGAAGGCGCCGCGCACGGAGTTACCATCGGGGCACACTACAATATTATCGACAGTGCGCATTTCAATCAGCTCACCTTTTGCGTTCTGGGTGCGGATGTCGAAGGTTAGGTACTGCTTGCCGTACAGCTGCTGCTCCGAGTCGATGGCGCCTGCGTTGAAGCTGAACACCACGTCGCGGATGGTTTTGTCGTAGAGCACCGGGCCGTTCAGGCGCGTGACTGGCCTAGGCGCTTCACCGAAGGTGACAGCCACAAAATCAAGCGGATGCGGGCGCTGAAACTCCCGCACGGGCAACGACTGGCCCGTTGGTTGGCCGGCATTGAAGATGGTGATGCGCTTCTTGTCAATCGTGATAGGTACCTGCACGCGGTACACCACCGAGGCATCGGTCCGGATGCTGGAATCGGATGGAATTATCCGCACATCCTCGAAATGGAACCGCCCTCTCGACAGCGACTCGCCTTCCAGGCGCACATCTACCGTCTCGCCGGGGTTTACGTTGGTGTTCGTGCTCCAGTCGCCGCCACGGTGGCGCACGCTCACGGTGTTGATGCTGATTTTGGGCGAGATATTGAAGTTGGTGATGTACTTGGCCTGGTCGTTCTCCTTGATATAGAGGTAGCTATCGGTCTGGCGGTGCGTGTTGTACACGCGCAGCCAGCAAAGCACCCGGTCGTTCGTCAGGTACTGGCGCGTGAACAGCTCCGCCACCAGTCCGCCACCCGCTTCTTCCTGGTCTTCAATCCGGTAGGTTTTCTTCAGATCGAACGTCCGGCCGTTGTCCAGAATCAGCTCTACGCCCTTGCGCCGGGAGGCGTCATCGAGCGTAATTTCCTTTTTATCGACACTGAGAAAGCGCAAACGCGAGGCCTTAACCGTAAATTCCTGCCGAATAGGCGGCAGCGCAAAGCTTACCCGGCGGTTGTTGTCGATGAGGAAAGCGCGCTCGGTTTGGGCGCGCATCGTGAGCAGGCGCGTACCGAGGGCGTTGGGCAGCACATGCAGGCGGAGTGCTCCATTTTCCTGATCGAGGCGGTAGTCGATATCCTGCCCCTTTGTCCATTCTGAGGAAAGCCGGATGTTTTTGGGGTAGTTGCTGGTGAGGGTAAATACCTTTTCTTCCCCAATAAAGAGCTCCGTATCGGTGGGCTTAAACTCCAGCGTGGTGCGCGTAACGGGCAGCAGATTTACGGTTTGCGTCAGGGCCGGGTGGCCTACGGAGTCGGAAGGCTGTCGGAAGGTGAGGCGCAGGTAGCGAGTAGCACCTAGGTCTTTAAACCGTAGCTTGGCCCGGTAGTACTGCCCGCCCTCAATGGCCGTCAGGGAATCGAGCAGGGAAAAATCGGCGGAGCGCACCAGCCGCAAAGGAGCATTGGGCTTCACCTGCTGCGGATACACCAGCAGCTCGGCCGTTTCGTCATCCTGCCGATAGTAGAAGTACAGGTTCGGCTCGTTTTGTACCAGCACCGTGTTGCGGCTTAACTGGTAGCGCATGGTATCCGTGCGCAGGCTCAGGTCGCGGATGAGTGGCGTATTCTGGGCAGTAGCGGTGAAAGCGCAAAGAAGCAGCAGACTTGTGGCTAGCGCACACAAGCTGCGAAACCGGAATAGGTGCAGCACAGCAAACAAAGGAAATAGGACCTCCGAACCCCACGAAGGTCCGGCAAAGGTACAGCCCTGACACAGCCATCCGAATACTTGTGTATGGTTTTTCCTACTGGGTTTGTATTTGCCGGTCCTGTCCTTACTGGATTCGGCTGCCGCAGTATAGGCCAGGTTGTACCGTTGGATCAGTCCAGCCTTTTGTAACCTGACCAACACCATCAATTGCGACAGGGCCAGTATTGTGAGCTTTACCGCCCCTGATTATTTGAAATTCTTACTAGTCCCTTTGATTGTCGTTACCTGACCCCAGTGGAGTTCCAGGACCTTTGTAAGGTGGTTGGCAAGGCCGCGGCAAAGGGTTGGGATACTGACTACTCTAGCTTTCGATAGTCAGTGCCCACAGCACGCCGTAGTTCACTGCAGCAGCAACCCGCACCGACTAGAAGGTGGCCTAGCAGCATGCCAGGAGGATGTGCCTACCTAGGAACTCATCAACCGGATGAGAGACGATAAGCAAGGCTAAAAATCCCACTCAGTGTAATAGAAAGCAGCTGATTCTGAGCAGGGCGCTAGGGCCGCTCGAACAGCCTGGTGGGTTGAACATCATATCAGCATACGCCAGTTACCTCACGCACTTCCACTATAACCCCGATCTGATTCTTATGAGCAACTCAACCAACACCCCCCAGGCCCCGGCCGGCACCAAACGCGGCGCGGCCGACTACTTCAACGGCACTGCCTGGGTAACCATGCTGGCTGGTGATAACCCCACCGACTGCACTGTGGCCGATGTAACGTTCGAGCCCGGCACGCGCAACAACTGGCACGCGCACCCTGCCGGGCAGATTCTGGTAGTGACGGCCGGCCGCGGCTATTACCAGGAAAAAGACCGGCCGGCGCAACTGCTTCGGGCCGGCGACACGGTAAGCATTGCGCCCGGCGTAGTGCACTGGCACGGAGCCACCGCCGACAGCCTGTTCACTCATTTGGCCATCAACCCCAACATCAAGCAAGGCGTGGCCGATTGGCTGGAACCCGTTACCGACGAGCAATACCTGGCCGCCCACAACTCGTAGGCGCCTCCTAACCCACTTTCAATACAAGTATGTCCAAGTGTTTGACTTTGAGCTGAGCGCCCAAGACCTGGTGGCCATTGCCACGCTCGACACCAAGGCCAGCGTTTTTTTCGACCACCGCGACCCCGCCATAGTAAAATGGATGAGCGAGGTAACGTTCGACCTCTAGTCTCTCACCCCGAAAGGCCTGCCGCGGGCAGCGGCGCGCCCCTACTTATAACCCTTTACGAATCACTATTATGCAACAACGTGCATTAGGAACCAGTGGCCTACAGGTATCAGCTCTCGGCCTGGGCTGCATGGGCATGAGCTTCGGCTACGGCCCAGTCGCCGACCAACAGGAAATGGTGCACCTGATTCGGGCCGCCGTCGAGCAAGGCGTAACCTTCTTCGATACGGCGGAGGTGTACGGCCCCTGGACCAATGAGGAACTGGTAGGCGAAGCCCTGCAGCCCGTGCGCGACCAGGTGGTAATTGCCACCAAGTTTGGCTTCGACATCGACCAGCAAACCGGCCAGAACCGCGGCCTGAACAGCCGACCCGCACACATCCGGCAGGTGGTGGAAAACTCACTGCGGCGCCTGCGCACCGACTGCATCGACCTGCTCTACCAGCACCGCGTAGACCCTGCTGTGCCTATGGAGGAGGTAGCTGGGGCGGTAAAGGACCTCATTGCGGAAGGCAAGGTGAAGCATTTTGGCCTGAGTGAGGCCGGCGTGGAGGCTATCCGGCGCGCCCACGCCGTGCAGCCAGTGGCGGCTCTGCAGAGCGAGTATTCGCTGTGGTGGCGCGAGCCGGAGCAGGAAATTATCCCCACGCTCGAAGAGTTAGGCATTGGCTTCGTGCCATTCAGCCCGCTGGGCAAGGGCTTTTTGACAGGTAAGATTGACGAGAATACCCAGTTTGATAAGTCCGACTTCCGCAATTCCGTGCCGCGCTTCTCACCCGAAGCCCGTAAGGCCAACCAGGCCTTGGTAGACCTGCTGGGGCGCCTGGCGCAGGACAAGCAGGCCACGCCCGCCCAGATTGCCTTGGCTTGGCTGCTGGCCCAAAAGCCCTGGATTGCCCCCATCCCCGGCACCACCAAGCGTCATCGTCTGGAAGAGAACCTCGGCGCGGCGGCCCTACACTTGTCGGCCGACGACCTACGAGAAATTGAGCAGGCTGCCGCGCGTATCCATGTGCAAGGCGCCCGCTACTCCGAAGCGCAGCAAAAGATGATAAACCGGTAACCGGTGGCGTATCCGGCATGTGCCGTGGCACATGGCCAGCAGCGGCCGACAACGAGCATAAGCTGCCCGAGGTGCTGGCTGAAGTGCTCCTAGTCCACTCAGGTAAGCCTAGTGAAATCGCCAGCGCCTTTGCCACTTAGCAGCTAGCAACGCCAGCTGCTAAGTGGCAGGAAATCCTTTTTAGAAGTCAATCTGCTCCATTTTAAAGCTATGGAACCCCAACCCCGAAGCATCTTCGAGCGGGAGCTGGCCGGCGAGGTCATTTCCCTCGACGATCCTGACTACCCCCAGATTTACTCCGTCATCCGCAAGGCCATCCGCATTACCTCGGAGCTGAACGCCATGCGCATAGACGACAACGAGCAGGTGAACCGCGTGTTCAGCGAGCTGATTAATCAGCCCGTCGACGACACCTTTTTCCTGATTCCGCCCTTCTACACCGACTTCGGCCACAACATCCGGATTGGCCGGAACGTGTTTGTGAACCACGCCTGCACCTTCATGGACCGGGGCGGTATCACGCTGGAAGACAACGTGCTGATAGGGCCCAAGGTGAACCTCATCACCTCCAACCACCCCACTGAGCCGGGGCAGCGCCGCAGCACCATCTCTAGGCCTATCGTGGTGAAACAGGGCGCTTGGCTGGGCGCCAACGTGACGGTGATGCCCGGTATCACCATCGGTGAAAACGCTATTGTGGGAGCCGGGGCCGTGGTGACTAAAGATGTGGCGGCCAACACCATTGTGGCGGGCGTGCCGGCGCGGGTGGTCAAGCACCTCTAGCCGCTGGCTGCCGCCAACAGCCATTCCTCATTCTTAAAGCACTCAGCTATGAAACGTATTACCTTAACTGCTGCCCTGGCCCTTGGTATCGGCCTGACCAGCTTCGCCCAAACCACATCCATTACGCCCGCCGCCGGGCCGTTGAGCGGCCCTTTCCCGAAGGGAGAGCGGGGGCCGGCAGCTTGGTTTACTGGCGTGGTATACGTGCACACGCTGGTGAAAAACGATGACACCTTTAACTGCGCGAGCAGCAACGTCACGTTTACGCCGGGCGCCCGCTCGCACTGGCATAAGCACGCCGCCGGTCAGATTCTGCTGGTGACAGATGGCTTGGGCTATTATCAGGAGAAGGGCCAACCCATCCGGCGGCTGCACAAGGGCGACGTGGTGCAGGCTCAGCCGGGCGTGGAGCACTGGCACGGGGCCTCGCCCAAACAGAGTATGACACATATCTCGCTCAACGTGAACACCGAGAAGGGCCTTGTGGACTGGGGCCGGGCCGTAACCGACCAGGAGTACAACAGCTTCAAGTAAGAGCCTGCCACAAGTCCGAACGGCACAACCCACGTGTCTAACTTATAAAAAAACGGCGCGGGTCCGTGGGCGCCTCCAGGCCGATAGCTGCGCACTACATTATATCTTATCTATCACTCGACCAAGTGCATCCCGTTGGCTAATGCAAGGGCCTTGGTCTTTCACTGTGTTCCGTATGAAAGTATTCTTTCTGCTCCTGATGGCCGGCGTGGGGGCTTGGTTGCCCGCCCGGGCTCAACAACCCAAACCCACCTCGGCCCCGCAGATCACTACGGCGGCAGGCGTGCTCGAAGGCGTCACGGAAGCGAGTGGCATCCGCTCGTTTAAAGGCGTTCCCTTTGCCCAGCCCCCGGTCGGGACGTTGCGCTGGAAAGAGCCCCAACCGCTCCCCCGTTGGTCCGGTGTGCGCAAAGCCCAGAAGTTCGGCCCCAAGCCCATGCAACTGCCGGTCTTTGGCGACATGAACTCCCGCTCCCAGGGCATGAGCGAGGATTGCCTGTACCTGAACGTGTGGACGCCCGCCAAGTCGGCTAAAGAACAACTGCCGGTGCTCGTGTATTTCTACGGCGGGGCCTGGGTGGCCGGGGATGGCTCCGAACCCCGCTACGACGGCGAAAGCATGGCTCGCAAGGGCATCGTGAGCGTGACGGTAAATTACCGCCTGGGCGCCTTCGGCTTCCTGGCCCATCCGGCCCTCACCCAAGCGTCGGGGCATAACGCGTCGGGCAACTACGCCTTTCTGGACCAGACCGCGGCTTTGCGCTGGGTGCAGCAGCACATTGCAGCCTTTGGCGGCGACCCCCAAAAGGTGACCATAGCAGGCGAATCGGCGGGCTCGTGCTCGGTGAGTGCCCTCATGGCCTCGCCGCTTTCCCGGAACCTGTTTGCGCAGGCCATCGGCGAAAGCGGCTCGTTGATTGGCTTAGGTGACGCGCCCCCATCTCCCTGGCCGAAGCCGAACAGGACGGCCGCAAGTTTGCCGAAGCGCTGGGCGCCACTTCCCTGGCGGCTTTGCAGGCCCTGCCCGCCGAGCAGCTGCTCTAGTCGACGGCCAAACCCACCATCCGCTGGACCACCGTGGTTGACGGCTACTTTCTCCCTAAATCCCCCGAAGCTATTTTCACCGCCGGTGAGCAGGCGAAAGTTCCCCTGCTGGTGGGCTGGAATTCGCAGGAAATGGGCTACCAGGCCCTGTTGGGTAACCAGAAGCCCACCGTGGCCGCCTATACTCAAGCGGTGCAAAAGCGGTACGGGGCCAGGGCCCCGGAGGTGCTCAAGCTGTACGCGGCCACCACCGACGAATCGGTCGAGCAGGTGGCCACCGACCTGGCTAGCGACGGGTTTCTGGGGTTCTGTACCTGAAAATGGGCCGACCTGCACCGCCAGACCGGGGGCGGCAAGCCCGTGTTCCGCTTCTTCTACAGCCGCCCCCGGCCCACCATGCGGCCGGAAGTAGGGGCGGCACGGCCGGGCTGGCTGGGGGCATCGTGAAGAACACCAACCCGGCGGCGCCCAAGGCCCCGCTCGCCCGCGGGGCGGTGCATTCGGCCGAGATTGAATATGCCCTGGGCAATCTGGTCACCAACAAGATTTTCGCCTTGACCCCCGACGATTACAAGGTGTCGGAAACGATGCAGGCCTACTTCGCTAATTTCGTCAAGACCGGTACTCCCAACCCCCCCGGCCTGCCGAACTGGGCGCCCATCAACCGGGTTGTTCCCGCCCCGGTGATGCACCTGGATGTAAACACCCGGCTGGAACCGGAGCAGCACCGGGACCGGTACCTGCTGCTAGACCAAATCTTCTAGGCCAAATCGCCAACAAGCAACCGATTTGGCTACCTGAGGTAGCCAGGTATTATCCCGTGCCGAAGTTCAGAAATCGGGTTCCTGGGCAAGCAGCCCGCCGCCACCATTCTTAGTCCAACATCTTCACGCTATGGCTGAAACAAACCCCCAACTTCCTGCGTCTTTTAAAGATACCCAGGAGCGCCGCCAGCTGGCCAAGGCGCTCAGCAATCCGATGACCGAAACGCGCCCCTTTACCGCGCCTTCCCTTTACCACATCGGCGAAGACGTGGAGGTGCTCACCATGCACGAGGCGCGGTGCGGGCTGGGCAACTTCAACCGCCGCGACATGTTCAAGGTGGTGCTGGTGCTGGAGGGAACCAACGAGCTGCACTACGCCACCCGCAGCTTTGTCGTCAACGGACCGGCGCTGGTGTTCACCAACCGGCTGATTCCCTACGCGTGGGAAGTGCACGAGGGCTTTAATGAGCAGCAAGGATTCCTGAGCTGCTTCTCTGAGTCGTTTCTGCACTCGGCCATGCGCAGCGTGAGTTTGAAAGACACGGTGCTCTACAAAGTAGAGGGCAACCCCGTCTATTTCCTTAACGAAGAGCAGGCCCGCTACTTCACCGACGCGTTTACGCGGATGCGGCGCGACCTGGAGTCGGGGTACGCCCACAAGGACGATTTGCTGCGCAACCAGCTTTCCATCATTATTCACGAAGCGGCGCTGCTGGAACCGGCCACCCCCCAGCACGCGCCCGTCAACGCGGCCGAGCGCATCACCGCGCTATTTCTGAATTTGTTGGAGGTGCAGTTTCCCATCACGGCGCAACTGCGCGAGCCGGTACTGAAATCGGCCAGCGACTACGCCGAGCGCATGGCCGTGCACGTCAACCACCTCAATGCCATGGTGAAGGAGGTCACGGGCAAGTCCACCACCACGCACATCAACGAGCGGCTGGTAATGGAAGCCAAGCTACTGCTCGCCCACACCGACTGGAGCGTGGGTGAAATTGCCTACAGCCTGGGCTTTGGCTACCCCACGTACTTCAACAACTTCTTCAAGAAGCACACCAGCACCACGCCGCTCACTTTCCGAAAGGCACATGTAGCTGCTACCGCTTAGGACGACTAAGGGAGCCCAAAAGAGATGCAAGATGGCAGGGATACGTCTTGCCGGTGCAGGCGCCCTAGGCCTAGCGCAGCTATCTGGCAGGCTCCTAGGCCAGCGGCTGCCGCACGCCCACGCGGCCCAGATGAGTGTCATGAAAACCCGTATTGAGCTTCAGGCCATAGCCGAGCAGCCGGTCGAAGGCGCTATGAAAAAGTAGCACCGTGCCCGCCAGCAGCAGCAGGGGCAGGCCTAGCCACCAACCCGCTAGGCCTACCGCTATAGCCACTCCCTTGTGGTGGGCAACATTGTACGCCGCCGCCCCCACGCGCGGGCCGGCCAGGTAGCCGAGCATGCTCAGGTCGGGCAGCAGAAAGGTAGCGGGCAGCACCCACCACGCATACGGCAGGGTAGCAAAGCAGGCCAAGGCTAAGAGGGCTTGAGCTAGTTCTTCAGTTTTCAGGAGATTTTTCATGGCAGTAATGAGCGAAAGAATGGTACACTTGAATGGATCAAATTTCCGCTGCCGCCGCCGCCTCCAACGATAACAAAAGCTAAGAAATGAATGGCTTTCGCTAGTTCTGGCTTCTGGATCTGGGTTACGCCTTCGCGTCTGGTTTTCGGGCTACCCGCGCCCGGATGCGGCTCAGCGAGACGGGCGTGACGCCTAAGTAATTGGCCACCAGATGCTGCGGGATGCATTCCAGAATCTTGGTTTTGCCGCTGCTCAGCAGAGCGCGGTAACGCTCTTCGGGTGAGAGCATCAACTGCTCAACCAGTCGGGCATCGGTCCCGAGCAAGTGATACTCGGCCACCAGGCGCCCGAACCGCTCGTACACCGGCCGCTCCTCGTATAGCTGGCGCAGCACGGCATAGTCAAAGACAAGCAATTCAGCATCAGTGAGGGCCTGAATACTGAGCTGGCTGGGCTGGCCGGTCAGGCAGCCGGGGTAATCGCCGAGCAGGTGGTTTTCAAAGAAAAAGTAGGTGGTGCGCTCTTCGCCGTCGGGGCGGGGGTAGTAGAGGCGGCAGGAGCCCTGCAGCAGAATGGCCAACTCGTGCCGACGCTCGCCGGCTTGCACGAAATGTTCCCCCCGAGCTAAGTGCAGCGGGCGCAGGGCCTGGGCCAGCGGTTGCCAGTCGGCATCCGTCAGGGAGGGAATAAACCGGTGCAGGTAGGCGCGAAGCGGGTGCATAGTGGCGAAGAATTAGAAGTAATCAACTGCTAAACTAGGCGGTCATCCGGCAGCAAGTAAAATCCTATTGCGGTAGCTAAACGCTAACGAAGCAAGGCAACCAGTCAAGCAGAACGGACGGGGGAGTAGGCACTCTTTGAAAAGTGTACTTATCCGTTTGAAAGCTATACAAAAGAGTGAACAAGGGCTTGGTATCTTTACTTACAATTCCTGTAAGTTCATTTGCCGCAGGAGCGACAGGTAGTAGGTGCCAGGACCGTAGCCTAACCATTCGGGCAACTTCGCAGCTCCTCGCCTAAAGGCGTACTCTTTTGCCACTTAGTTATTTCCCTATGCAGTCCGATCTATTTCCCGATGCTCAGCCCCCAACACCGGGGCCGGCCGACAGCTCCCGCCGCTCGTTCGTGAAGCAGGCCGGTGGCATTCTAGGCCTAGCCTTAGCTCCGCCGCTGGTAAGCCAGGCTGAGCGCCTGAAGGCCTTCTCCAAAGTGATTCAGGGGGCTACCGACGTGACGCTGCGCGTAAACGGGCAGGCCCGCAGCCTGCGCATCGAGCCGCGTACCACGTTACTTGACGCCTTGCGCGAGTACCTGGATTTGACCGGGACCAAAAAGGGTTGCGACCATGGCCAGTGCGGCGCCTGCACCGTGCACGTAGATGGCAAGCGCATCAACAGCTGTCTCACGCTGGCCGTGATGACGCAGGGTAAGGAAATCACCACCATTGAGGGCCTAGCCAAAGGGGAGGAACTGCACCCTATGCAGGCTGCTTTCATCAAGCACGATGGCTTCCAGTGCGGCTACTGCACGCCCGGCCAGATTATGAGCGGCGTGGCCTGCGTGCAGGAAGGCCACGCCACTTCTGACCCCCAGGCCCGCGAGTGGATGAGCGGCAACCTCTGCCGTTGCGGGGCCTATCCCAACATTCTGGCTGCCGTGCGCGAGGTAGCTGGCAAAGGCTAAGCAGGAAGTTGTGAACTGTGAAGTTGTGAATTCCTAAGGGGTTCCGGCGCACTAAAAGGCCACTTTACTTTCACAAACTCACCACTTCACTATTTCACTCTTAACTAAGGATGAACAACTTTAGCTACACTCAGGCTGCCACGGCCAAGGAGGCCAGTCGCCTGCGCAAAGACGAGCCGACGGCCGCTTATATTGCCGGCGGCACCACGCTGCTGGACTTGATGAAGGCCAATCTGGAAGAGCACGCGCAGCTCATCGACATCAACCCACTGCCCTTCAAGGGCATTGAGCAAACCTCGGATGGACTGCGTATTGGGGCCATGGAGGGCATGAATGATGTGGGTGAGCATGCCTTGGTCAAGGAGCTGTTTCCAGCGGTGTCGGAGTCGCTCTTGCTGGCAGCCTCGCCGCAACTGCGCAACATGGCCAGCATCGGCGGCAACCTCTTGCAGCGCACTCGCTGTGGTTACTTCCGCGACGCGGCGTTTCCGTGCAACAAGCGCGTACCCGGCTCGGGCTGCCCTGCCCTGGAAGGCGACAACCACAACCTCGCCATTCTGGGCGTGAGCAATAGCTGCATCGCCACCGCCTATCCGGGCGACTTATCAGTGGCGCTGGCTGCTTTTGATGCCGTGCTGACGCTGGAAAACCAGAAGGGCAAGCAACGCCAAGTGTCTATCACCGATTTCTATTTGTTGCCGGGCACTACTCCACAGAAGGAAACTGTGCTGGAACCCGGTGAGCTGATTGTAGCCCTCACAATTCCAACTGCAACCCATGCCCGGCGCTCCACCTATTTGAAAGTGCGTGAGCGGAGCAGCTACGCCTACGCTCTGGCCTCGGCGGCTGTAGGCCTAGACGTGCAAGGCGGCACCATTCGGACGGCGCGTGTGGCGCTGGGCGGAGTGGGCGCGCAGCCCTGGCGCAGCCGCGAAGCGGAAAAAGCGCTGGTAGGCCAGTCGGCCACGGAGGCTACGTTTCGGGCGGCCGCGGCGGCCGCGTTGCAGGGTGCTCAGCCGCGGGAGCACAGCCGTTATAAAGTAGAGCTAGCTCAGAATACGCTGGTGCGTGCCCTGCAGCAGGTAGCGGGCATGTAGCGGTCGGCTATTGCCCTTGGTCGGATAAAGAATACTATACCCACGCTAGCAGCTAGCTGCTGGTAGCCAACAGCTTATCAATGAACAGCGAACCAGCTTTCTTCGAAACTAATCCTCAGGCGGCTACCGTTGGTCAGCCGCTGAGCCGCGTGGATGGCCGGGCCAAAGTGACCGGTCAGGCCAAATACTCAGCCGAGTACAACCACTTGGCCGGTATGGTGCACGCCGTACTCAAAACTAGTGACGTAGCGAAAGGGCGCATCACAAGCATAGACACTAGTGCGGCCCAGCGCGAGCCAGGGGTGCTGGCCATTCTTACCCACCAAAACCTGCCCAAGCCGGCTGTAACGGCCGACACCAAGGAAGGTAAAGAGGCCATTGGACCTTCGGTGCAGATGACATTTCTGCCCCTCACCACCGACCAAGTTTACTATGCGGCGCAGCCCGTGGCAATTGTGGTGGCCGACACGCTTGAACATGCTCAGCACGCCGCCGCTAAGCTGCGGGTAACCATAGTCCCGGAAACCCCCATTGCCTCCTACCAAGACCCGCAAGCGAAGAAATTTAACCCCTCCAAGGATCCCAACGGTGCGGCTGAGGGTACCACCCGGCGCGGCAATGCTCTAGAGGCCTTTCGTAAGGCTCCGGTGCAGCTAACGGGCACTTATACCCACGCCACCAACCACCACAATCCCATGGAGCCCGGCGCGACCATCGCCCACTGGGAAGCCGCCGACCGCATAACCGTCTACGATACGGCACAAGGGGTAGCGTGGCAACAACGGGCTCTGAGTGCCTTCCTCGGTTTGCCGCAGGACCAGGTACGGGTTATAAACAAGTATCTGGGTGGCGGTTTCGGTGGTAAGGGACCAATCTGGCCTCACACGGTACTCGCGGCCCTGACTGCCAAGGCTGTAGGCCGGCCCGTGAAGCTAGTGCTCACCCGCCCGCAGATGTTTACCGGCATGGGCCACCGCGAAGACCAGGAACAGACGCTTCGCCTGGGGGCTACCAAAGAAGGCAAGCTGCTGGCTCTTCTGCACGAGAAAACCTCTACTACCTCGCCCTGGGATGAGTACGCCGAAACCAACGCCAAAATAGTGGGCATGCTCTACCAGTGTCCTGCTTTCGAGGCCACCACCCAGCTGGCGCGGGCCAACGTCATGACCTCAAGCTGGATGCGTGCGCCCGGTGAAGCGCCGGGTTCCTTTGCTATCGAGTGCGCCATGGATGACTTAGCTGCCCAACTCGGCTTGGACCCCATCGACGTTCGGCTGCGCAACTACGCCGAGAAGGACCCCAGTACCGGCAAGCCCTGGAGCAGCAAGAGCTTAAAACAATGCTACGCCCGTGGTGCCGAGCTATTTGGCTGGAGCAAGCGTAATCCTAAAAACGGCCTGACTCGCAACGGGAAATACTTGGTGGGCTGGGGCATGGCCACCGCCTCTTACCCGGTGCACAGCGCCCAAGGCAATGCCCGGGTGCGTCTCTACGCCGATGGCCACGCCGTGGTGCAGGTGGGCGCTACCGACCTGGGTACGGGTACCTACACGATCATCACCCAAGTGGCCGCCGACGCCCTGGGTCTTGCGCCAGAGAAGGTGCGCTTCGAGCTTGGCGATACAGTACTGCCGACCACCATCATTTCCGGGGGGTCGATGGCCGCGGGTACCGTGTCGTCGTCGGTATATGTGGCGGCGCAAGACGTGTGGCAGAAGCTCACTAAGCTGGCCTTGATGGACGCTAAGTCGCCGCTGTACCGGGCCAAGCCTGCCGACGTGGAAGTGGTGAAAGGCCGTCTTCAACTGAAATCAAATGCGCAGAAAGGCGAAAGCTTTGCCGACTTGATGAAGCGCGCCGGTATAGCCGACGTAGAGGGCAGTGGGCAGGGCCGCTACGGCGCGGGCTATGAGTCGGCGCAGGCCGCTCTCAACGCTAAGTCCGACGATGCCGGCAAGGATGACGCGGGGCAGCATTCCATGCACTCGTTCGGGGCACACTTCTGCGAGGTCCAAGTTGACCCCGAGCTAGGTACCGTGCACGTGACCAAGTGGGTAAGCGTAGTGGCGGGCGGCCGTATTCTGAACCCAAAAACGGCTCGCTCCCAAATCATCGGCGGGAGCATCATGGGCATTGGGGCGGCGCTAATGGAGGGAACGGTGCGGGATGAAAAGCTCGCCCGCTACACCAACGCCAACTTGGCCGACTACCACATTCTCGTCAACGCCGATATCCCGGAAATGACGGTGGAATTCATCGACGAGCACGACCCCTACATCAACGCCATGGGCGTGAAAGGCATCGGTGAAATTTCCATAGTGGGTACGACCGCCGCAGTCGGCAACGCTATTTTCCACGCTACCGGTCGGCGCCTGCGCAGCCTACCCATTACCCCGGATAAGATACTGGAAGCCATGCGGCAGCCGGTCTAACAGCACGGTTTCTCCGGCTAAAAAGACGGTCATGCTGAGCGCATTCAAAGCAACTGGCCTAGGCCACTGCAACGTAAGCACGCGAGATGCTTCGACCAGCGGACACCAGATGAAGCAGGACGGTAGCTGCATTCGTCACAGTACGAGAGTAGCGCACCTTTGAAAAGCATACTTATCCCGTTGAATGCTGTAAGACTGGCCGCGTAGCCCGGCAATAGCTTTGTATTGTCAAATTATAGCGCAACGTTTTACCCTTAACCTCATGATTCAAACGAAAGCCTACGCGGCCCAAAGCCCAACTGCCGACCTTGCTCCCTGGAGCCTGGAGCGGCGCGACGTTGGCTCCCACGACGTGCAGATTGACATTCACTTCTGTGGTGTGTGCCACTCCGACCTGCACCAAATCAGGAACGAATGGTTTCCCGGTATTTTTCCCATGGTACCTGGCCACGAAATAGTGGGCCGAATCAGTCAGGTAGGCAGCCACGTTAACAAATTCAAGGTCGGCGACTTGGCCGGTGTGGGCTGCATGGTCGACTCCTGCCAAGTTTGCGCTAACTGCAAGGATGGCCTAGAGCAGTACTGCCTGGAGGGTAACACCCAAACCTACAATAACCTAGGTCGGGATGGGGTGCCCACTTACGGCGGCTACTCTACTACCATTGTGGTACGCGAGGAGTTTGTGGTGAGCGTGTCCGACAAGCTCAACCTAGCCGCTGTGGCTCCACTGCTCTGCGCCGGTATTACCACCTATTCGCCCCTTCGCTACTGGAAAGTGGGCAAGGGACACAAGCTGGCCGTGGTGGGCTTGGGTGGCCTAGGCCACATGGGCGTAAAATTCGGCGTGGCCTTTGGGGCCGACGTGACCGTGCTGAGCACCTCGCCTGAAAAGGAGCAGGATGCTAAATCCTTGGGGGCGCATCATTTCGTCGTGACCAAAGATGAGGCGCAACTCAAGGCCGTGCAGGGCTCGTTCGACTTCATCCTGGATACCGTGGCCGCCGACCATGATATTCCCCTGTATCTGTCATTGCTCAAAACCAGCGGCACGCACATCCTGGTAGGGGCGCCCCCCAAACCGATGGAAATCCCGGCCTTCGCCCTCATTCCGGGCCGCAAGAGTGTAGCGGGTTCCACCATCGGCGGCATTGCCGAAACGCAGGAAATGCTGGATTTCTGCGCTGAGCACAACATCGTGTCCGACATTGAGCTAATTGATATCCAGGACATCAACCAGGCCTACGAGCGTATGGTGAAAGGCGACGTGCGTTACCGGTTTGTCATCGACACGGCCACTATTTAGCCGGTACGCTTCCTGCTTATGAAACAGCTGCGCCTGCTGCTAGTGCTGCTCATATTTTCTATGGGTAGTGCGGCGTGTAAGAGCAATACCCCTAGGCCGGATATTTCCACTTTACCTACCATGAGCAACCGTCTGCGCCTCCGAGTTGGGTCAGAAACGTTTACCGCCACCTTGCTGGATAACCCCACCGTTGCGGCCTTCGTGGCCCAACTGCCCTTGACCGTCTCGATGGTGGAGCTGAATGGCAACGAGAAATACTACGACTTACCCCACGCTTTGCCCACTGACGCCGCCAACCCCGGTACTATTCAGGCAGGCGACCTGCTGCTTTACGGCTCGAACACTCTGGTACTGTTCTACGAAACATTTTCTACCTCGTACCGCTACACCCGCATGGGGCGGGTTGACAACCCAGCCGGCCTGGCCGCTGCTCTGGGTCGTGGCAACGTGAGCGTAACGTTTGAGCTGCAATAGCCAAGCAAAGAGTGTTGACTAAATTCTAACGAGTAGTCACCGTCCTGTCCACTCTAACTACCATAACCGGCTCCGGGTGTACCAGCGCGTGTTTCACGCGTTGGCACAGACGAGCTTTATCGGCCTTAAGTGGCCTACATACCTCGGCCGCCGGCTAACGTGGTTCAACTACGTGCCGACTCCCAGTTGCAGGGCAGGGTGAGCCACTTGGATGCTGGTAGCTTTAATTTCCTGGAACTGCATGTGGGCGAAACGTCCTGCTTTATCCATCCCCATCGGGTAGATAGTGCGCGTGCTCAGGTAGGTAGGGCAGAGGGCGTTAACGCGCTTTCACCACTATCATTAAGGAGTTGTGCCCCGCTGGCTGGGATGTTCAAATTCTATCTAGGGTGGTGTACAACGCTATTCAGGCAAGCCCGAAGCCTCCTTTGGCAATCCTATGTAAGGCCTTGCCAGCGCCGGTGGAAAACAAAAAGGCCTTCTGCGGGGAGCAGAAGGCCTTTAGTGTGTAGTCCGTAGGGGAATCGAACCCCTGTTGGTAGAATGAAAATCTACTGTCCTAACCCCTAGACGAACGGACCAGTTACCAGCGGAGTGTTTTCCGTTTTGGTGGTGCAAAGATACAAGCCCGCTCTTTTGGCGCAATACCTGTGTCCGAAAAATTTCAATAAATACAGCTAACTGCTGCAGAATCAGGCGGATTTATTTGTGAAGGCTCGCGCCATACGGCTGTGCAGGTAGCTGCTGCTGCCAGAAGTACAGGCGCAGGCAGGCCGCCGGGGTATGCACCGGTGCCAGGATAATTCGGGGTGAAAGAGGCCTGTAGAGCAACCTCGACGGCTACAATAAGGTACTAGCTACTTCAGAACTCTTCGCAGCTGCCACCGGGCGGCTCCAATTCCATCTCCTGATGACAAAGCATACCTACGACCTGGGCTTGATTGGAAACTGTGCCTTTCTGGGCCTGATTGGGAAAGATACCGCCGTGCGCTGGCTGTGCTGGCCGCGTTTCGACAGCAGCTTCGTGTTCGGCAGCCTGCTCGATTCGCAGAAAGGCGGCGAGTACCGTATCAGCCCCGCCACGGGCCCTTTCGAGTCGGAGCAGTACTACCTGCCCAATACCAACGTGCTGTGCACCGAAATTACGGCCGAGGACGGCAGCTACCGCGTCACGGACTTTGCGCCGCGCTTCCCGCAGTATGAGCGCTACTACAAGCCGCTGATGTTTATCCGTAAGGTGGAGCCGATTTCGGGTACGCCCCGCATTAAAGTAGCCTGCCAGCCCGTAGGCCAGTACGGCGAGCTAAAACTGAGCCGACGCCGCAGTTCCAACCACATTGCGTTCCTGGGGCTGGAAGAAGAAATCCGCCTCACCACGAATATTCCGCTGACGTACGTGCTTGATGAGGAAGATTTCGTGCTCAACGAAACCAAGTACCTCGTCCTGACCTACGGCGCCCCACTGGAAGCTCCTTTGGAAAGCACTGCCGAGCGGTTCCTGCTGGCTACCATTGATTACTGGCGCAAGTGGGTGAAAAGCACCAGCATCAGCAGCTTCCACCAGGGGCAGGTAATCCGGTCGGCGCTGGCCCTCAAGATTCACCAGTACGAGGATACAGGCGCCATTATCGCGGCCAGTACTACCTCCTTGCCGGAGGCGCCGGGCAGCACCCGCAACTGGGACTACCGCTATTGCTGGATGCGCGACACGTATTATATCCTCACGGCCTTCAATAACATTGGGCACTTTGAGGAAATGGAGCGCTATTTCCACTACATCGCCAACATTTCCAGCAAGATCAAAGGCAAATACCAGCCGTTGTACGGCATCAGCGGCGCTTCGGAACTGGTGGAGCAGGAACTGGACTTGGAGGGCTACCTCGGCAACAAGCCCGTGCGCATCGGTAATGATGCCTACACCCACATCCAGAACGACGTGTATGGGCAGGTGCTGGTGGCGCTGCTGCCGCTTTACGTGGATTGCCGCTTCCTCGACCCGGCACATACGAACCCCGAAAAGCTCGTTTATGAGGCCCTGCACCTGATTGAAGCTACCATGGACCAGCCCGATGCGGGACTGTGGGAGTTCCGCAATCTGGCCCAGTACCATTGCTATACCTACCTGTTCCATTGGGCAGGCAGCCACGCCGCGCGCCAGGTGGCACACTCCCTCGGCAACACGGAAATGGAGGCCTTGGCCACGCGCCTGATGGAAGAAGCCCGCACCCGCATCGAGAAGTGCTTCAGCCCCGAGCGACAGGCCTACACCAACGCCATCGGCTCGCCTCACTTGGATGCCAGCACCATGCAGCTCATCCTGATGGGTTACCTAGATCCGGCTTCGGAAGTGGCCAAAACCCACTTGGAAGCGTTGGAAAAGGAGCTGAAGACACCCGAAGGCCTGTTCTACCGCTACCGCCACGCCGACGACTTCGGAACACCAGAAACCACTTTCCTGATTTGCTCTTTCTGGTATGTAGAAGCTCTGGCCTGCGTCGGCCGCGTAGAGGAAGCCATTGTGGAGTTCGAGAAGCTCATTACCTATACCAACCACCTAGGTTTGCTCTCGGAGGATGTGGATGCCAAAACCGGCTCGCAGTGGGGCAACTTCCCACAGGCCTACAGCCACGTAGGCCTAGTGAATGCGGCCTACCGCATCGCCAAAAAGCTCGACAAGCCGAACTTCGTGTAAGGGACTAGACCCATAAAAAAGCCCGGCCCGTTAAGCAATTGCTCAATGGGCCGGGCTTTTTTATGGCTAGCAGGTATCGGTTATATCAGGCTGCGCAGCAACACCCGAACATCGGTGGTGGAGTGTACATGGTACTGCGCTTTGGAGCGCGAATCAGTGCCAACCTTTACGGTGTATGCCTCTGGCGGCATAGCCCCAAACGTGTCCTCGTCCGTCCGGTCATCACCGATGGCCAATATGAAATCGGGGGTGTATTGGCTTACCCAACGGGCTGCCGCAGAACCCTTATGAATGCCCGCAGTCTTGATTTCCAGTACTTTATTGCCTTCCAGGACTTGTAAGTCAGTATTGGAAGTCAGGAAAGTAAGGTGGCTCAGCAATTCCCGCGTCCGGACGGCAGCCAGCTCGCTGTCGGCACGGCGGTAGTGCCACACCAGCGAGTAGTCCTTGTCCTCAATAAAGGAGCCGGCCGTACGAGCCACGTAGGTTTCCAGAATGGGTCGTATTTCCTCTTTCCAATCGTTGCGAAGCACCTGAAACAAGTGCCAGTCTTCACCGGCAGAGCGCAGCCACACGCCGTGTTCGGCAATGAAATCCAGCGGCAGGTGGCCTAGCCAGTTCTGCAAAGTCGTGCGGTCTCGGCCACTGATTATGACCACCCGATTTTTAGGGTTTGCTGTGAGGGCCTGCAACAGAAACAGCAACTCTGCATCGGGTTTGGCCCGCTGAGGCATGGGGTTGAAGGGCGCAAGCGTGCCGTCGTAATCCAGCAGGAGCAGGCGTTGTTCGGCGGCTTCGTAGCGCTCATGCAGCTGGGCCATAACAGTGGTTCCCAGAGTCTCGGTAGCCAGGGTAAGCTGCTTGATCTTGCTGTAGGCCAGTCGGTCCATGAACAGCTTGGTCCAGGCAAATACGTTGTACTGGCGCACCAATGCCTGCATGGAAATCATGCGTTGGGTCTGTTCTTCCTCCGGCATCACGAGGGCATCGTGCATGGCTTCGGCCAGTTGCCCGGTATCGGTGGGGTTGATGATAATGGCATCGGAGAGCTCCCGGGCCGCACCGGCCCGTTCACTCAGAATCAACACGCCGCGCTTGTCAATCTTGCTGGCAATGAATTCTTTGGCTACCAGGTTCATGCCGTCGCGCATGGGCGTTACGAGGGCTACTTCGGCTAGGCGGTAAAGCGCTACCAACTCTTCTAGCGGGAAGGAGCGGTAGAAATAGTGGATGGGGTTCCAGCTGATGGTGCGGTATTGCGCATTGATGCGGCCTACGAGTTCATCAATTTCCTCTTTCAGCGAAGCGTACTGCGCCACTTGGTCGCGGGAGGGCACCACCAGCATCACCAGGCTCACCTGCTCGCGCCACTCGGGGTAGCGCTGCAGCAGCAGTTCAAATGCCCTTAGGCGCTGAGCAATACCTTTGGTATAGTCGAGCCGATCAATGGAGAGGATAACTCGCGCATCGCGCAGCGCTTCCCGGTATTCTGCTTCGTGGTTTTTGGCCGTCTCCGAAGCCGCAGTCTGCTCATAACGGTCGTAGTCAATGCCCATCGGGAAGGCATCAACGAGCACCGTACGGGTCGGGGTTTCAATCTGTCCGTTCTGATTGGCGATGCCCAGAATCTGCGATACGGCGCTCAGGAAGTGGCGCATATACCCATAGGTATGAAACCCGATCAAGTCGGCGCCCAGCATCCCGCGCAGCAGCTCCGCCCGCCAGGGCAGCACCCGAATCAGCTCATACGAGGGGAAGGGGATATGCAGAAAGAAGCCAATGGTGCACTCGGGGCGCGCTTTGCGCAGCATTTCGGGCAACAGGAGCAGCTGGTAGTCGTGCACCCAAATGGTATCATCTGGGCCGGCCATGGCCAGCACTGCCTGGCAGAATTTCTCGTTCACGGCCACATAGGCCTCCCAGTGCTCCTGCTCGTAGGTGGCAAACTGGGCAAAATAGTGGAACGTAGGCCACAAGGTGCTATTGCTGAAGCCTTCGTAGAAATCCCGTATTTCGGCTTCGGTGAGGAAAACCGGCGCCATACTGTCGGCGCGCAGCTGCTCCGAGATGTAGGCCTCTTCCTCCTCACTTTCCACGAACAGCCCCGGCCATCCTACCCACACATTGCCGTCTTCCCGGTAGATGGAGCCCAGGCCCGTTGCCAGCCCGCCTTCACTGGGCTGAAAGGTGAGGCTTTCTTCGGTACGCAGGACTTTTGTAGGGAGACGGTTAGAAACTATAATAGTTCGGGACATGCCTTTGGTTAATGGTAAACCTTAAGGCTTACGTGATAAAAGGCCCCGGGGTCACTAGTTTTTCTTCTTGTTTCTGTTAATAAAGGCAAGGTAAGCGGCTGAAAAATGTCCCGAAGTCTCAGCTAGTGGCCTAGGAAACCCCAGCAAATCAGGTGGCCTACATAGCCGAATACGCCGAGCGGTGAGCCAGCTAGTATGGCTATTCAGAATCAATAGATGCCGGGGCGGGGCGCTCCACGCGAGGCAGCATGGCGGCAGGCTCAGGCTGCAGTTCTTCGGGCACTGAACGCCCTTGCAGCGCCAACTGATGGCGGTTTTCATCAAACTCGCCCTCGCTTTTGGCAATAACCAGCGTAGCAATGCCATTGCCGATGACGTTGGTAATGGCCCGGGCCTCACTCATAAACCGATCAACGCCTAGCAGCAAGGCTACGCTTTCCACCGGAATAACCTTGGTGGCGGCCAAGGTAGAGGCCAGCACAATAAAACCCGAACCCGTAACGCCTGCAGCTCCCTTACTGGTCACGACCAGAATAGCAATGAGGGTCAACTGCTGGGTGAGAGAAAGCGGGATATTGAAGGCCTGAGCCAGAAATATGACGGCAATGGAGAGGTAAATGGAGGTGCCGTCGAGGTTAAACGAGTAGCCCGTCGGAATTACCAGGCCCGCCACCGAGCGGGAGCAGCCGTAGCGCTCCATCTTATCAATCATGCGGGGCAGCGCCGACTCGGAGGAAGAAGTACCCAGCACCAGCAGAATCTCTTCCTTAATAAAGGTGAGATATGGCCACAGGCGCAGATTGTAATAGCGCAAAATCAGGTTCAGGACTCCGAAAATGAACAGGAACATGGTGGCATACACTACCAGCATCAGCTTACCCAGCGGCAGCAGCGTGGCTAGGCCATATTTACCAATGGTGAAGGCCATCCCGCCAAATGCCCCGATGGGAGCCAGCTTCATCACCATGGCCAGCACGCCAAACATGGCGTGCGAGAGCCGGTCGAAGGTTCGCATCAGCGGCTGCCCGTGTGCACCCATATGGTTTACAGAAAGCCCAAACAGCACCGAAAACAGCAGCACCTGCAGAATGTCGCCTTCGGCAAAGGCGCCGATTACATTGTCGGGCACGATATGCGTGAAAAACTCTACCCAATTCATGTCGCCGGCCTGGGAGGTGTACTTAGCTGCCTCGGCGGTTTGCTTGCTGTCCTGTAACACGGCCTGAGCGGTGGCCTGCACGCCTGCGCCTGGCTGCGTAAGGTTGGCAACCAGCACCCCGATGCCTAAAGCCAGCGTCGTCACGATTTCGAAGTATAGCAGCGCCTTGCCGCCCACGCGGCCCACCTTCTTCAGGCTGCCCATGCCCGCAATGCCCAGCACCACCGTCAGGAAAATGATGGGGGCAATCAGCATCTTGATGAGGCTGATAAAGGTATCGGCCAGTGGTTTAAGGGCAGCACCGAATGCCGGAAACAGGGCTCCAACCAACACGCCAAGCGCAATAGCCGTGAGCACCTGAACCGTCAGGTTGGAATACAATCGTTTCATATACTTCTTATGTAGCACGTGTGTGGACGGCCGCAGCCCAACTCTCAGCCCAAGGTAGCGCGCCCGGTAGAATAGCGGAGCTAGGAGAGTCCGTTTTCTGCCGAAGCATACGCGAAAAGTACGAACCCATTTTGAGCCTGATATGCAGTTCTGGATCAGAAAGCAGTCGGGAGAAGTAGGTATCAGCTAACCCTGATGATGAAACTGAAGTGGCCTAGACCCTGTGGCCGAGAAGGTAGGGAAAGCCGGAAAACAAAAAAGCCTTCTGCGGGGCGCAGAAGGCTTTGAGTGTAGTCCGTAGGGGAATCGAACCCCTGTTGGTAGAATGAAAATCTACTGTCCTAACCCCTAGACGAACGGACCAGTTACCAGCGGAGTGTTTTCCGTTTTGGTGGTGCAAAGATACAGCCCGACCGATTCAGCGCAAGGGGCCGGGGCAAGAAAAGTGTGAGGAAGAGAAAAACAGGCTGATTTTCAGCTGTAAATATTTTCAATCCGTTTCAGATCGGGCTTGTCTTGTATCTGATTTGGCGAAGTACCCAGAGCCCGTTACCTTCGCCACGCGTTTTCACCCGGCCCCTCGGGACCGACAACCTTCCCATTTCCCCAACAACTATGGCTAAAATCAAAGTTGCCATCAATGGCTTCGGCCGGATTGGTCGCCTGACGTTCAAGGCGCTGCTGCAGCGCGAGAACGTTGAGGTAGTAGCAATCAACGACCTGACGGATAACAAAACCCTGGCGCACTTGCTCAAGTTTGACTCGGTACACGGCCGCTTCGATGGCACCGTATCGTACGATGAGGAGAGCCTGACCGTAAACGGCCAGCGCATTCATGCCTTGGCTGAGCGTGACCCCAAATTGTTGCCCTGGGGCGATATGGGTGTTGACGTAGTGCTGGAATCAACCGGCCGCTTCGTTGACGAGGCTGGCGCAGGTCAGCACATCACTGCTGGCGCTAAGAAAGTGGTGATTTCGGCTCCTGCTACCGGCAACATCCCGACGGTAGTACTGGGCGTGAACGAAGACATCCTGACCGGTGAGGAAACTATCCTCTCTAACGCTTCGTGCACCACCAACTGCCTAGCCCCCATGGCTAAGGTGTTGGATGATGCTTTCGGCATCGAGAAAGGCTACATCACCACGGTGCACGCTTACACCTCCGACCAGAACCTGCAGGACGCGCCCCACAAAGACTTGCGTCGTGCCCGCGCTGCTGCGTACAGCATCATTCCTACCAGCACCGGTGCTGCCAAAGCTGTAGGCCTGGTGTTGCCCCAGCTGAAAGGTAAACTGGACGGTATCGCCATGCGCGTTCCTATTCCAGATGGCTCTACCACGGACCTGACCGTGATTCTGAAGCGTGAGGTGACCAAGGAAGAAATCAACGCCGCTGTGAAGGCTGCCGCTGAAGGCCCCCTGAAAGGCATCCTGGAGTACAGCACCGATCCGCTGGTGAGCATCGACATCGTGGGCAACCCGCATTCGTGCATCTTCGACTCGGAGCTGACCTCGGCCAATGGCTCGCTGGTGAAAGTAGTAGGCTGGTACGACAACGAAACCGGCTACTCTACCCGCACTGCCGACCTCATCCAGAAGCTGGGCGAGAAAATGAACGGCTAAGCTTTCGAGCTTATGTGTACGAAACAGCCTGCCTGAGCAATCAGGCGGGCTGTTTTTATATGGGCCGTTTGCGTTACTAGTGCCAAACTTGATCCGGCTGACTGAACGAGTGGCCTAGGTTGCCTCTATATTTACTCACCATTTCGCCATTTCTCTACCTCATCTTCCGTGCGCATCTGTTTCATTCTGAATCCGACTTCTGGCACCAACCGCACACAGGATGTGCCAGCGCTGCTGACGCGCTACGCTACGGCCGCCGGTGCCGACTTCGAGATTCAGCTCACGCAGTATGCGGGCCACGCTGAACAGCTGGCCCGGCAAGCGGCCCACCAGGGCTTCCGGGTGGTGGTGGCCGTGGGCGGCGATGGTACGGTGAATGAGGTAGCGCGCGGCCTGTTGGGCACCAGTGCCGCGCTGGGTATTGTGCCGCGCGGCTCTGGCAATGGCCTGGCGCGCCACCTGCACATCCCGCTCGATCTGCCGGGCGCCGTAAAGCGCGTGTGTCAGCCTACGTTCCAGCGCATCGATGTAGGCCACATCAATGAGCGGCCGTTCTTCTGCACAGCCGGCTTAGGCTTTGATGCGCACGTGAGCAAGATGTTTGCCCGGGCGGGCACGCGGGGGCTAAGTACCTATGTGAAAGTGGCGTTGCGCGAATACCGCCGCTACCAGGCCGTCCCGATTCTGGTGGAATTGAACGATCAGCAGATTGAAACCAACTGCTACGTGCTGGCCTTCGCCAATGCCGCCCAATACGGAAACAACGCCTACATCGCGCCCCGCGCCGATATCCAGGATGGCCTTTTAGACTTGTGCTTGATAGACGGGCTTTCGTTCCCAAGAGCGGTGCGCGTAGGCCTGGGCCTAGCGCTCGGTACGCTGCCTACTTCCGGTGGGGCCGTATACCATACCAGCTGCCACATTCGAGTACACGCCGCTAGGCCACTCGGGTTTCACGTTGATGGCGACTACGTGACAGATGGGACCGATTTTGAAGTAAAACTAGACCCGCTGGCTTTGGAAGTGGCCGTATAACTAAAGGTGAAATTGTGAAAAGTGAAATGGGTAGCCAACTGGCCGCATTTCCGATGATGAATTCACAATTTCGCGCTTTACAATTTCTCAACTTGACTCTATGAAAGCCGATAAGAACCGCCGCGAAGGTGTGGTGTATTCCACTAACCCCGATTTTGAGTACCAGCAAAACGGCGACGAGGAAACCGTTACGCTGCCGCCCCAGCAGCAAAACCTGCGCGTGCAGTTGGATAAGAAATCCAGAGGCGGCAAGCAGGTAACGCTCATTACCGGCTTCGTAGGCCAGGATGCCGATTTGCAGACGCTGGGCAAGCTCCTGAAAACCAAATGCGGAGTTGGCGGCAACGCCAAAGACGGCGAAATCTTGATTCAGGGAGACTTCCGCGACAAGGTAATGGCCGTGCTGATCGAGCAGAAATACAAAGTCAAGAAGATCGGCGGCTAGGCCACTGCGTGGCAGAAGTCTGGCCCAAAGTTGTCTGCCGCCGCATCATGCCACTTTGCCTAGGCCAGTATCTCTAACTAAGAAGCTATATGGAGAAAGAAACCATCCATTCTTTGGCGGAAGAAGGGGTAAAGAATGCGGTTCTGTGGCTGAAGCTCGGCATCGAAACGATTGGCGGGGCCATAATTGCGCTGGGCGTTCTGGCAGCGGGCCGCTTATTCTTGCAAGCACTCCTGGCCCGCCGTACCGCCGACTTTACGGCAATCCGGCTGACGCTGGCCCGATACCTGGCGCTGGCGTTGGAGTTTCAACTGGGGGCCGATATTCTTTCTACGGCCGTTGCGCCCAGTTGGGAGCAGATAGGCAAGCTGGGCGCCATTGCCGTCATCCGGACGGCCCTTAACTTCTTCCTGTCCAAGGAAATGAAGGATGAGCGCACCAGTGCCGCTGAGAAACATGTTGCCGCTCAGGCGGAGCAAATTCCTTCGCCAGCTCGTTCATAAACGCCTATGCGCACCGAACTGGCCTACTGCGCTTCTCGCTGCTTTGCCAGATGATCTAGCGCACGGCTCACGTCTTCGGGCGTATCAATACCAATGGTTTCCAGCTCCGTTTCGGCGGTAAGGATGCGGTAGCCGTGCTCCAGCCACCGCAGCTGCTCTAGGCTTTCAGCTATTTCCAAGGGAGAAGGTGAAAGCTGCGTGATTTTGGCCAGAACATCGGGGCGGTAGCCGTAGAGGCCAATGTGGCGCAGGTAGCGGTGGTTCTGCAGCCAGTTCTCCTGCGGATGTTGGCGCTGGTAGGGCAGGGGATGGCGGCTGAAATACAGCGCGTGCCGGGTAGTGTCGAGCACCACTTTCGGCAAATGCGGGCTGAAAAGTTCTTCGTGCGTGAGAACCGGCTTCACCAAAGTAGCCAGCTGCGGAGGCTGCGGCCGTGCAAAGAGCTGCACAAGCGCATTAATCTGGCTAGGGTGAATGAACGGCTCATCGCCTTGAATATTAATGATGCAGTCTGCAGACGTGTTTAGTTGCTGGTAGGCATCCCAGACTCGGTCAGTGCCACTGGGGTGGTCGGGGGAGGTCAGCACGGCTTCTCCACCGAAACCAAGCACATGCTGCAGAATCCGCTCATCATCGGTAGCTACCACCACCCGGCTCAAGACCGATTGCTGGGCTTGCCCTATCACCCGCTGAATCATGGATTGGCCACCTAGGTCAACCAGTGGTTTGCCGGGCAGGCGAGTGGAGGTATAACGGGCGGGAATGATACCAATAGCAATCATGGGCGGGGAGGAGCAAGAGGGAACGGAAATGGAGCCGCAAAAAAGGCGAAAAATACCGACAGCAGCTTTGCCGTTGTAGCCGTGGCTGTCAACTTCCGCCCGTACTTCGCCAGTTCTCAAAATTGACCAATAAAAAGCCGTAGCCATCCTACAAAGCCATCGGCTACTTGTCAGGAATGCGTAACTTTCGGCAGTATTTATGCAGTTAGCAGCTTTCTTTTCCTGCTGTGTTGTTCTGCTGCCTCCAGTGCCCCGTTTCTATGTCTCGAATTTCGTTGCTGTCTGCCGCGTTTGTTTTTTCAGGTTTCTCCGCCTTGGCCGGCCCTCGTTTGGTAGCGCCACCTGATTCCATTGGAGTAGAATACCGCAACAATAAAGTCCTAATCAAGCACCGCGTAGCGCCCGGCGAAACGCTCTACGGCCTGTCGCGCCGCTACAAAGTGCCCGTTGATGAGATTGTCGAGTTCAACCCCACGGTAAAAGGCGCCCTCGTAACGGGCCAGGTAGTGCTGGTACCGCGCAACCGAGTGGTCATGACCGCGCCCGCCACTCCGGCGGCTTCCGCCGTTTCGGCCGCTGCGCGTTCTTTGCCCACCGATGCCCGTGGCAACCACGTGTACAAAGTTGAAGCTGGCCAGACGCTGTTTTCCATTGCGCGCCGCTTCACTGTTACTCCGGCCGAACTGGCGCGCCTCAATGGGTTTGCCCCCAACTACAATGTTCGCACTGGTCAAACCGTAATTATCGCGGCTGGCACTGCTGCTGCTGCCCGCCCGGCGGCACCGGTAGCAGCGGCCCCACGTCCTGCGCCTGCTCCCGTTACTCGCCCAGAGAAAAACGAAGAAGCAGAACGGACGGCCCGCGAAACCCGGGAGCGGGACGCTCGCGCCCGCGCTAAAGACTCTGCCGCCGCCCCAGTGGCCCAAGCTGCCCCGGCTCCGCAGCCAGCTGTGTTGCCCAAAGAGGAGCCTGCTAAAGAAGCGGAAGAAAAGGAGCGCCCACCCGCACGGGCGAATGAGATTGTGCGCCGCGTGTCGGAGAGTGGCCTAGCCATGGCTATTTCCACGGATGCCTCCGATAAGTATCTGGCTCTGCACAAAACCGCGCCGGTGGGTACTATTATGGAGGTGCGCAACATTATGAACGGCATGTCGGTGTATGTGCGCGTTATCGGCAAGCTGCCCGATACTGGCGAAAACTCCAATGTGCTGGTGCGCCTCTCCAAGCGCGCCGTGCAGCGCCTCGCCACGCCCGACCAGCGCTTCCGGGTAGAAACCAGCTACGTACCGTAGCGGCGAAACACTGAGTTGGTGAGTTTGACGTTCGACTGGCCTAGACCACGCAAGTGACGCCACGTAGGCCACTAGAACGTCAACTCACCAGTTCACCATTTCGCTATTTCACCTGATGAACCACGCGCAAGTCCGGGCCCTGCTCGACGACCGGTATGCTCATTATGATCAGCCGGCGTTCGTTTTGGCTGACCCCATCAGCATTCCGCATCGCTTCACCCAGCGTCAGGATATTGAGATAAGCGGCCTGTTTGCGGCACTACTGGCCTGGGGCCGCCGCCCCACCATTATCAGCAAGTGCCAGGAATTGATGCGCCGCATGGATGATGCGCCGTATCAGTTTATTACGCAGCATCAGGACAACGATCTGAAAGGCCTGCTGGGCTTCTGTCACCGCACTTTCTGCGACACGGATCTGCTCTACTTCGTGCATTGGCTACGCTGGTTTTACAGCGAGCATGAGACGCTAGAGGATGCGTTTCTTATAGGAAATACCCAAAAAGAACGACTCGAAAACTTCCACAACCTGTTCTTTAGCCTCGAAGACGCGCCTCAGCGTACCCGCAAGCACGTAGCTACCCCAGCCCGGGGCTCGGCCTGCAAGCGCATGAACATGTACCTGCGCTGGATGGTGCGCCCCGATAAGCATGGCGTAGATTTAGGGCTCTGGACGCGCCTCTCGCCCGCCGAGCTCATCTGCCCCTGTGATGTGCACGTGGAGCGTGTAGCGCGCCGTCTAGGCCTGTTGGAGCGCAAGCAAGTGGACTGGCTGGCCGCCGAAGATCTCACCGCCCACCTGCGCAGCTTCGACCCCTCTGACCCCGTGAAGTACGATTTTGCGCTGTTTGGGCTGGGCGTGGAAGGGGAGATGTAGTTTCAAATTTTATGAAGGAGTAAAGTTGTCTGGAAAGGCCAGCTAGGCCACCTGTCACTCCTTAAAAATCTAATTTGTGCCGGCTGCTTCAGAAAGCCCATGTTACATTTCGTTTAATGAATCTTTCTGCCGCTCCCGACTGTTTATCTTCGCATTCCCATTTGATTATCAAGACTACCTGATTTGATTCTTCCTCAGAATTTTGAGCAAAAAATAGGCTTCACGCAACTACGTGAAATGCTGGACGGGCTGTGCCTCAGTGCGCTAGGCCGCCAGTTTGTAGCCAAAATGACCTTTCAGACCAAGCACGACCAGCTCCATAAGCTGCTGCTCCAAACGGATGAATTCCGTCAGCTGCTTAGCAGCGGTGCTGATTTTCCCAGCTCCCACTACCACGATGTGCACCACCATTTGGTGCGCGCAAATATTCCCGGCTCTTACTTAGATGTGGCGGCTTTCTTCGCTATCAAGATGAGCCTGCGCACTATTCGGGAGGCGCTGACTTTCTTTACCCACGCCGAGGAAACGTTGTACCCTACACTTCGCCTGCTGGGCATTGGCGTGCAGGTTGACCGTAATCTACTCGCCGCCCTGGATAAGGTGGTGGACGAGGAAGGGCAGGTGCGCGATAACGCCTCACCGCTGCTAGGCCAGTTGCGCCAGGAACTGATCAACCGTCAGGGCCTATTGCGCAAGCAGATTGCGGGTATTCTGCGCCACGCTCGCCAGGAAGGCTGGGTGCCAGAAGGTGCCGAGCCTACCATTCGGGGCGGGCGGTTGGTGCTGCCGGTAATTGCGGAGCACAAGCGCCGCGTGAAAGGCCTGATTCATGATGAGTCGGCGACGGGGCAGACGGTGTTTATTGAGCCGGAAGCCGTGTTCGAGCTGAACAACGACATCAAGGACCTCGAAAACGCCTACCAGCGTGAGCTTATCCGCATCCTGACCCAGCTCACGGCTCAGTTGCGCCCACACATTCCGGACCTGCGCAAAGCGTACCAGTACTTAGGCCTGTTGGATTTCATTCGGGCAAAGGGCCGGTTGGCGCAACGCTTGGAGGCTTCCTTGCCGGAGCTGCACCCGCGCCCCCTGATTCGGTGGAACCAAGTGCGTCATCCGCTGCTGTATCTTACCTTTCTAGGCCACTCCAAAGACGACCCGCGCGAAGTGGTGCCGCTGGATATCGAGCTGACGTCCGAACAGCGCCTGCTGCTGATTTCGGGGCCTAATGCCGGTGGTAAATCCGTGAGTATGAAGACGGTAGGCCTGGTGCAGTACATGCTGCAGTGTGGCCTCCTGATTCCGGCCGGCGACGGTTCGGAAGCGGGCGTGTTCGAGGATATTTTCCTGGACATCGGCGACGAGCAAAGCCTGGAAAACGACCTGAGTACGTACTCTTCGCACTTGCTGAGTATGAAGCAGTTCGTGACCCTGGCCAACAAGCGTAGCCTCGTCCTGATCGACGAATTTGGTACGGGCACCGAGCCCAGCCTGGGCGGCGCCATTGCCGAAGCCGTGCTGGAGCAACTCAACCGCGCCCGCGCATTCGGTGTCATCACCACGCACTATACCAACCTGAAGAACTACGCCGAGCGCACCGAGGGCATTGTAAACGGCGCCATGCGCTACGACCCCGATCAGCTGCAGCCGCTGTACCGCCTGGAAATTGGCAAGCCGGGTTCTTCCTTTGCTATCGAAATTGCCCGTAAAATCGGGTTGCCGAAGCAGATTGTGGAGCGAGCTACCCAGCTTGTCGGCAAAGACAAAATCCGGTACGACCGGCTGCTGGAAGGCCTCGAAAAGGAAAAAACGGAGCTGGAGCAGCGTACCGCTGAAGCCGCCAAGGCCGAGAAGCGTCTGAAAAAAGCCGCTCAGGAGTACCAGGACCTCAAGAAATATCTCGACGATACCACGCTGGAGGTGCTGCGCGATGCCAAGGCCAAGGCCAAAATGCTGCTCCGCGATACCAACCAGCAGATTGAGGCCACCATTCAGGAGATCAGGCTAGGCCAGGCGGAGAAGGAGCGCACCAAGGAGGCGCGTGGTAAGCTGGATACGTTCGTGCGCGAAAAGCTCCAGATTGAGCCCCCCAAAGCCCGCGCCACCCGCGAGCTGGCCGACGTAAACACCCTCAAACCCGGCGACAAAGTGGCGCTAATTGGGCAGGAAGGGCACGGCGAAATCATGAGCGTGAAAGGTAAAACCGCAGAGGTTTCCTTCGGCGGCATGAAGACGCTGGTGAAGATAGGCCAGTTGGAAAAGCTCACACGCTCCGAAATTCGGGAGCGAGAGAAAGATGCTGCCCGCCGGGCTCCGGCTCAGTACTCGGGCTTCGATACCACCGGCAAAATGTCGAGCTTCAGCCCCACGCTAGACTTGCGCGGCGAGCGGGCTGAGGATGCGCTCAACAAGATCATGGCCTACGTAGATGATGCCGTGATGCTAGGCGTGCCGGAAATCAAAATCCTGCACGGCCGCGGTAATGGCGTGCTGCGCCAGGTAGTGCGCGACTACCTGCACCGCATCCGGGCCGTTGCCAGCGTAGCCGACGAGCACGCCGACCGTGGCGGCGACGGCGCTACTATTGCCGTGCTGAAGTAAGAATTGAGTGGCCTAAGCCACTACGTCACCAAAAGGGAACGTCATGCTGAGCTTGCCGAAGCATCTCTACCGCTGGCTAATCAACTAGCCTAGAAAGCGGTAGAGATGCTTCGGCAAGCTCAGCATGACGTTCTTACATAAAAACGCTTCATACCTTCTCATCATATGCACCCCCGCAACCCCCACAACGCCCGCTACGATTTTCCGCAGCTTCTGAGCACCAGCCCGGAGCTGGCCGCTTTTGTAGTGCCCAACCCCAGCGGCGACAGCAGCATCGACTTCGCTAATCCCGCTGCCGTGAAGGCCCTGAATCGGGCGTTGCTGAAGCAATTCTACGGCGTGGCCGCCTGGGACGTGCCCGCCGGCTACCTCTGCCCACCCATTCCGGGCCGCGCCGACTATCTGCACTATGCCGCCGATCTGCTGGCTGCCGACCACGGCGGCGTGGTGCCGCGTGATAAAGCTGTACACGTTCTGGACGTGGGCGTGGGCGCGAACTGCGTGTATCCTATCGTCGGTACGCATGAGTACGGGTGGCGTTTCTTAGGTTCGGAGATAGATCCGGTGGCTCTGAAATCGTCTAGAACGATGGTGGCGGCCAATCCTTCCCTGACTGGCCGGGTAGATATTCGTTTGCAAACCCACGCGGCCTACGTGTTCGATGGGATTGTGAAGCCTCGGGAAGAGTTCGATCTGGTGATGTGCAATCCGCCGTTCCACGCCTCAGCTGCTGATGCGGCGGCGGGCAGCCGGCGCAAAGGGCGCAACTTGGGCTACGCTAAGTCGCCGGAGCCGGTGCTGAACTTCGGGGGCCAGAACACGGAGTTGTGGTGTGAAGGGGGCGAGGAAGGCTTTTTGCGCCGTTTTGTAGAGCAAAGCGTACCACTGGCGCATCGGGTGCTATGGTTCTCCATCCTCATTTCTAAGAAAGAAACTCTGCGCAGCGCGTACTACTTTCTGCAAAAGGCTGGGGTAGAAGAATCCTCTATCCGGACCATTGAAATGACACAAGGCCAGAAAACCAGCCGCATCGTAGCCTGGACCTTTCAGGACGAGGAACAGCGGAAGGCCTGGGCTCTGCGCCGCTGGAAGCCAGTGGTCTAGGCCAGTCTAGATGATAAAAAAGGCGTGTGACTCTGAGTAATGCGAAACATATTGCTCGCTATACTCAGAGTCACACGCCTTTTTTACTGGCCTACAGCCTTGGGGCTAGTGAATATTCACCTCGGGGTGCAGCTCGATTCCGAACTTCTCCCGCACCGAGGCAATGATTTCCTGAGCCAGGTCGCGGATGTCGCCGCCTTGGGCGCCACCGTGGTTCACTAGTACCAGCGCCTGCTTGTCGTGTACGCCATGGGCGCCACGGCGCTGGCCTTTCCAGCCACATTGCTCAATGAGCCAAGCGGCGGGCACCTTCACGCCGCCGGGTACCGGGTAGCCGGGCAGGTCGGGGTACTGGCTTTTGAGGGCATCGTACTTCTGCTGCGAGACTTCGGGGTTTTTGAAGAAAGAGCCGGCATTGCCAATTTGGGCGGGGTCGGGGAGCTTGCTGCGGCGGATGTGCATCACGGCCTCGCTTACGTCGCGCGGCGTGGGCTCACCGCCAATACCAAGATCCTCGAGCGTGGTCTGGATGGCGCCATAAGTAACGTTGAGGCGGGCCTGACGGTGCAGGCGCAGCACCACGCTCGTGACGATATACTGGTTTTTCAGGGGGCCTTTGAACACACTTTCGCGGTAGCCGAAGCCGCACTCAGCGGCCGAGAATGTGCGTGTATGCCCGCTAGCCACCTCCAGGGCTTCCAGATGGTCATATGTGTCCTTCAATTCCGAGCCGTAGGCCCCGATATTCTGGAGCGGAGCCGCCCCCACGGTGCCCGGAATCAGAGAAAGGTTTTCGATGCCACTCAGGTCCTGATCTAGGGTGTACTGCACCAGCCCGTGCCACGACTCGCCGGCGCCAGCGCGTACCAGGGCCGTTTCTTCATCTTGGCTGATGATTTCCAGCCCCCGGATTTCATTCTTCAATACTACGCCATCAAAATCCTGCGTGAAAAGCAAGTTGGAGCCACCGCCCAGCACCAGTTTTTCCGTTTGCTGCACTTCCGGCAGCGCCAGCAACGCCCGCAGCTCTTCCACGGAGCTGAAGCGGGCGAAAAGCCGGGCCTTTACGTCCAGACCGAACGTGTTGTAGGCGCGAAGAGAAACTTGGTGTTCAAGAACAGGAGCCGAAGCCATAAGGAAGTGGTGAGAGGATTTTGGGCAAAGGTAGCCGTTTCAGGCTGGTTGCCATTGGGGTCCGATGACCGGGTTTCCACAAAAAAGCCCGTCATCCAGATAAAGAAAGGACCTTATCAGGCCCGCACGACTGGCCTAGGGCCCTGTGCTGGCCTGATAAGGTCCTTCACTTCACCCCGAAAGGCAGGCTGAATTGAACCAGAAAAGCTTAGCGTACGCGGTACCCACGCAGGGCGTAGAAGAAGAGGTAAGCGTAGCACAGTGCTGGCAGAATGAAAGCCACCCGTAGGCCACCTCCGTTGGTGGCAATCCAGCCCATGAGAGGCGGAACGATGGCCCCACCCACAATGGCCATAATCAGGTAAGACGAGCCTTGCTTGGTGAACTGGCCCAGGCCTTTGATGGCCATGGGGAAGATAACGGGCCACATGATGGCGTTGCAGAGGCCGCAGAGGACGATCATCCAGAGGGCCGCCTCACCACTGGAAAGCATGGAGGCTACTACCAGCGCTACACCGGCTGCGCACACTCCCACCAGCATCTTCCGGTCGTTGAAGCGCTGCAGGAGCGGAATGCCCACGATGCGGCCGACCATCACGCCAAACCAATAGGAGGCCACGAGTACGGCACCCACGGCTTTGGTGAATCCCGCTGTGGTGTCAATGGGGGCTGGCGACTTGCCAAACAGCACCGAGGCGAAGTTGGTAACAACATTCAGGCCGCGTACTAACTGCTGCGTGAAGCCGCTGAGCTGCGTGATGCCCTGCGACTCGCCGTAACGAATGAGGAAAGAGCCTAGGCCAACCTCTACGCCCACGTACAGGAATATGGCCCCGATGCCGAGCACGAGGTGCGGAAAGTCGAGGGCGGAGCGGCGGTTGGCGGTAGCGGGCAGCGCGTCGGCTGCGTCGCCGGCGGGCAGGCTTTCAATTTCGGGCAGGCGCAGCAGGAAGAAGATGCCGGCCAGCGCCACCAGGAAACCCGCTAGGCCTAGGTAAAGCGGCTTGATGAGGGTGGCTTCTTCGGTGAGGCGCTGCTGCAGGGGCAGCGTAGCCAAGCGTGCTTTCAGGACCTCGGAAGTTCCGAACAGAATGGCCCCACCTATCAGCGGCGAAATAGTGCCGCCCAGGCCGTTGGCTACGCCCACAATACTTACCCGGCTGGCCGCACGGTTGGCAGGCCCTAGCACTGATACGTAGGGGTTGGCGGCTACTTGCAAGAGCGTGATACCGGCACCTAATAGGCCTAGCGCCGTCAGGAACAGGCCGAAGGTGCGAGAGTTGGCGGCAGGCACAAACATCACGGCGCCGGCGGCCATCACCAAGAGGCCTAGCACAATGCCGCGCTGGTAGCCTAGCCGTTTCAGGACATAGCCGGCCGGCAGCGACATCAGGAAATACGCCCCGAAAAACGCTGACTGCACCAACGACGACTGCAAATCGGTGAGCTGGCAGATGTCCTTGAGGTAGGGCATCAGCACGTCGTTGAAATTCGTGACGGCACCGAACAGGAAGAACAGGCTCGTCATGGCTGCCATGGGGAGCAGGTAGCTGCTGGCCGTGGCGCTGGAAGCTGTGGTGGGAGAGGAGGAAGTAATAGGAGCAGCCATGCGAGGCGAGGTAGGGAGAAAATAAGAGGCTTAAAGATAGAAAGACGCCGCACAACGCCCGCTACCACCAGGCGGGGCCGGAAGCTAACCGGAGTAAGTGGCCTAGCAGCGGTAGAAAGCCAAATGCCCGGCAACAACATCTTTGCAACAGAGGAGAGGTGTGCGCTAGGCCACCTCAGCAGGAGCGGAGCCCTTAAGGTAGCGCCAGGTGAAAACGGCCCCAATGGCCCCGGCGGTGGGCGCCACCACATACAGCCAAACATGTTCCAGATGGCCCGAAACCAAGGCAGGAGCAAGGGAGCGGACGGGGTTCATGGAAGCACCGCAGATGGGACCGGCAAACATGGCTTCCAGCAGCACTACGCCCCCAATGGCCAAGCCCGCGAACATGCCTTGCTCCTTGGAGCCGTGCGCCACGTTCATCACCACCAGCATCTGAAAATAGGTCAGGATAAACTCCAGCACGAAGGACTGCATCTCTGAGCCTTTGGGCATGGTGGCGCCCAGCAACACATTAGCCGGAAACAGAAACCGCAGGGTAGCGCTGGCCAGCACGGCGCCCACCACCTGGCTAATGATGTAGGGTAGCACCTCCCGCGCCGGAAACTTGCGCGCTACCGCAAACGCAATAGAAACCGCCGGGTTGAAATGAGCGCCTGAGATGTTGCCCAAGGCGTAAATCATGGAAGTGACAACTAGCCCGAACGTAATGGCAATGCCCACATGCGTAACGGTGCCGCCCGTTTCCTGATTGATAATGATTGCCCCGGTCCCGCAAAAGATGATGGCAAAGGTGCCGAGAACCTCGGCCAGATATTTAGGCATGATGACGGGCAAGATAGAGCCGAAAAACACGGAAGCACCTGCGCTTGGAGGCGTTGCTAGGCCACTGAATGCTCTGGCCTAGAGCGGAAACTGTTCCCGAAGCCGCTGGTAGCCAGGGTGGTCATCGAGGCTGGTGAGGCTCTCAAACATACTGATGAACGTGCGCACCAGCTCGGGGTCGGCCGTTTGCATAGCGCGAGTTTCGGCCACCCGGTCGAGATTATACTGGCCTAGGAACACCACCAGGGCCCGGAACGGCTCTTTGGCCTCGGCATTGAAGCGCAGAAACAACTGTAGCGGCAGCACTGGCAGATGCTGGTGCGGCGCCAGGCCCGCTGCCTGCTGCTCAGAGTGTTCCGAGAAAGTCATAAACGTTTCCTGAATCTGGCGGAGGGTGGCCAGGTGCTCTTCCCGATGCTCTTTCCAGTGTTCTTCCGTTACGGGCACATTGGGGTGGAACTGCTGCCACACGCCCTCCACGAAATAGTGCAGGTGTCCGTGCTTGTCGAAGGTGGGCGGAACCGCGGCCGTAGCATCCTCAACAGCAAGGGTGGCTAGGTAGAACTCTCGGGCATCGCGGGCACGCTCCAACAGCAAATCGTGAATGCGGTTGGTGAGGGCTCGCATTTCCCGCTGGTTGAGCGGGGGCTGATGATGTCGGGCATAGAAAGTGCCAATGGCGGCCGAGTCCGTCATCACGGCCAGAAACTCACTGTCCTTTGCTTCGGCCAGAAACTCGGCTATTTCCCCCATAATCGGCTGAAAGCCTTTGTACAGCTCCCGGGTGGCGTCACTGATAGTGACTACGGCAGTCTTGATCTGCTCTTCTACTGCACTGCTGCTTTCCACCAGCTGGCGGGTTTCGTGCACCAGCTCCTGCATCTGAGCCATGGCTTCATCGGTCTTACGGGAGGCGTCATCTGCCGACTTCCAGCTCTGAAACGCCACGAAGAAGGCTAGAAAGGAAGCCACGCTTCCAATGATGGAGTAGTGGCCACCCAGGGCGTCGTAGGCCGTCAGCCCGACCACAATCAGCCCCAGAAACAAGATCAAATAAAACAGAGAGCTTTTATTGGGGTCGAAGAGGAAGGAGGGGCGCATGGCAGGAGCGGGGAGGTGGAAGGGCAGACGCTGGCTTGGCTAGGGGAGGCCCGTTGCCGTGTCAACCAATGTCCGGATTCAGCAGCAAGATGCAAAGTTGCGGCCTACTACCGTTTCACGCGCTACTTTCCCGACCTTTGCCGCTTCACTTTGCAACTTCACCCGCTTCCCATGGCCGATAACCGCCGATCCGCTTCCTTTTACATGACCGCCACCACCCAATTTGGGTTGGAAGAAGTGCTGGCCGAAGAACTTCGCCAGCTTGGAGCGAAGATTGAGAAGGTTGGACAGCGCGCCATTGAGTTTACGGGCAATACCCAGCTGCTTTACGAAGCCTGCCTGTGGTGCCGCACGGCCATGCGCATCCTGAAGCCCTTCGCCGATTTCTATGCCCGCGACGAAAAAGCGCTGTATCGCGAGGTCGGCCGCATCGATTGGAGCAAGTACATCCGGCAGGACCAGACGTTTGCCATCACGGCCGTCGTGAACAAGTCCTCGTTTGAGCATTCCCTCTTTGTGGCTCAGCTCACCAAGGATGCCATTGTGGATCAGTTCCGCAACCGCACCGGCGAGAGGCCTAGCGTGGATGTGAAGAACCCCGACATTCGTCTGCACCTGCACATGATTGAAAATGAGGTGATCCTGAGTTTGGATGCCTCCGGCGAATCATTGCACAAGCGTGGGTATCGTCAGCAAACCAACGTGGCTCCCCTCAATGAGGCCCTGGCTGCCGGCCTGTTGCTGCTCACAGGCTGGGACGGCAAGAAGCCACTCATAGACCCTATGTGCGGCTCCGGCACCCTACTCACCGAAGCAGCCCTAATTGCCCAGCGCATTGCGCCCGGCCTCTACCACCAAGGCAAGTTTGGCTTCGAGAACTGGGCCGATTTTGACTCCGCCTTGTGGGAATCGGTGCAGATGGATGCGCGTCAGATGCGCCTAGAGGAACCCCAGGCCTACATTGCCGGCTCCGATTTGTCGCGCGAGTTCATTGAGCTAGCCCGCGAAAACGTGGCCGCTGCTGATCTGGAAGACTTCATTCGGCTGGGCGTGCGCGATGTGAAGGAAGCCAAAGCCCCCGCCAAAGAAGAGCCCGGCATCGTCATCATGAATCCGCCCTACGGCGAGCGAATTGGCGACGAGCTGGAGATGGACGCCTTATACAAAACCATCGGCGACACACTAAAATCCGGATTTCAGGGGTATGATGCCTACATTTTCACTGGCAATTTGGAAGCGGCCAAGCGCATCGGCCTGAAAACTTCTCGTCGCATTCCCCTCTATAATGGCCCCATCGACTGCCGCCTGCTCAAATATGAGCTATATCAGGGCACGCGCAAAGTGAGCAAGCCGCAGTAAAGTGGCCTAGCCGCAATACCCAGAACATCCTTCTCTCCATCCCATCATCCTGAGTAAAGCGAAGAATCTTTTCACGTGAACACGTGGCCCTAGGCCAGTTGTGTAAACAAGGGAAGGTACTTCGCTCTTCTCAGGATGACCTGTTTAGGAATAGGATAGAATCTGGCACCCATGACCTCTCCATCAGATGTAGGAAGCACTGATGCAGGGTAGTACTCCGATTTTTTCCGCTAGGCCACTAACTTACCAGTGCCTGCTAGGCCACTGGCTTCCTGCTCTCCCCAATTCCCACGTTTCTGTCATGAAGAATACAGTTGTTTGCCTGCTACTAGCGGCCTCGGTGCTACCGCTGGGGGGTACGGCACAGTCTATTACGCGCCTGAATCCCACCAATTGGTGGGTAGGCATGAAAAACACCAATGTGCAAGTGCTGGTATACGGTCCCAGCGCCGGAACCCTGGCGTACACAATCAACTATCCGGGGGTAAAGCTGGTGAAGGCCAACACGGTAGAAAACCCGAACTATGCCTTTCTGGACCTGGCCATTGCGTCCACGGCCAAGCCCGGCACCGTGAAGATTGTGGGCAAAAAAGGCGCCCAAACTATTACCCAGAACTGGGAGCTAAAGGCCCGCGACAACGCACCGAAAGGGCAGGGCGTCACGTCCGCCGACTTCATCTATTTGGCTATGCCCGACCGGTTTGCCAACGGTGACCCCAGCAACGACAAGTTCGCGGACCTGGCCGACCCCAATGCCGACCGCAGCAACCCCTTTTATCGCCACGGCGGCGACTTGCAGGGAGCCGCTCAGCATATCGGCTACCTCAAAGACCTTGGGGTAACGGCGGTGTGGTTTACGCCCGTGCTGGAAAACAACCAGCCCCTCACCAATGAAGGCGGCAACATGCGCTCGGCGTATCATGGCTATGGCTTCACGGATCATTATGTGATAGACAAGCGCCTGGGCGGCAATGAGGCCTACAAGGCCTACGTACAGCAAGCCCACACTGCCGGTCTGAAAGTGGTGCAGGATGCCGTGTATAACCACATTGGCATCAACCATTGGTTTGTGAAGGATGCCCCCATGAAGAGCTGGCTGCACCAGTGGCCTACGTACACCAACACCTCGTACCGCCAGCAGCCCATCACGGACCCGTATGCGTCTCAAATCGATAAAAAGGTAACGCTTGATGGCTGGTTTGTGCCTTTCCTACCCGATCTGAACCAGAGCAACCCTTACGTGGCCAACTTCCTGATTCAGCACGCCATCTGGACGGTGGAAACGTTTGGCGTTGATGCCTGGCGCATCGATACTTACATGTACAACGACCAGCCCTTCATGAACCGCTGCAACGCGGCGCTGCTCAAGGAGTACCCCAAGATTCACATCTTCGGAGAGTCGTCGGTGAACAACGTGGTAGATCAGGCCTACTACGTGAAGAACAACATCAACTTTCCCTTCAAATCTAACCAGCCCGGTGGCCTGGATTTTACGCTGGAGGGCGCCATGATGGCCGGGCTAAAGGAAGTAGGCACCCCGGCCGCCACCGGCTGGGACAACGGCGTGCAGCGCGTCTATCAGATGTTGGCCCAAGATGCCGTGTATCAGGAGCCCGGTAAACTGGTTACGTTCCTCGACAACCACGACCACAACCGCTTCCTGTCGGAAGTAGGGGAAGATTTCGACAAATACAAGATAGGTCTCACGTGGCTGCTGACCACGCGCGGCATCCCATCCATGTACTACGGCACCGAAATCCTGATGAAGAACTTCAAGGACCCTTCTGATGCCGAAGTGCGCCGCGACTTTCCCGGCGGCTGGCCCGACGATAAGGAGAATAAATTCACATCGGGTGGCCGCTCAGCCAAAGAAAATGAAGCCTTCAACTACGTGCGTACCCTAGCTTCCTACCGCCGTACGCACCCTGTGCTGCACTCCGGCAAACTGATGCAGTACCTGCCGGAAAATGGCCTCTATGCGTATTTCCGCTACAACGCATCGGGCACTGTGCTTGTGGCCACTAACTCCACCGATAAGCCCGCAAGCTTGCCCACAGCCCGCTTCTCGGAGCGTATGAGCGGCTTCACAAAAGCCCGCAACGTGCTCACCAATGAAACCCTCAACGACCTGAAGACCCTGCAACTGCCCGCCAAAACGGCGGTAGTGCTGGAGTTAATGAAGTAGGAGTGGCCTAGGCCACTTTCTGCTTTTCTCGGAACATCTCTTACGCGCATGGCCTCCTGCTGCCGGAGAACCTACCACACCAGTACGAGGCCCTAGGCCACTCGTATTTGTGTGATAAGCGTCCCTAAGCAACAGGAGGCCATGTTTATGTTGTTTATGTAAAGCTCGCGGGAACTGTGCTTGCGCTACCCCAGATACTGCCGGCATGCTTCGGCGCAGGCCTTGCAGGCGGCGGCACACTGCTGGCAATGGGTATCGTTGTGCTTGGCGCACTCATTGGCGCATTTGGTACACACCTCAACACACTCCTTCATCAGGTGCTTGGCGTGCTCCGAGCCGCGGGCCACAAGGCGGGCCACGAGGGCACAGACGTCGGCGCAGTCTCGGTCGAGGCGGATGCAGTTTGCCATCATACCCACGTGTTCTTCGCCCAGGCAGCCGCTGATGCAGTTTTCGCAGGCAGCTACGCAGCGGTTCAGGGCGTCAAGTACGGTTTGATTTTGGGTGGCGGAAGCAGGGGAGTTTGTCATAGTAGCTGGCGTTATGTGGAATATGTTACCTCTTTCTACGGGCACGCGGCTCTAACAGCCGAGCATGATTCTGCCCAGGAAGTGCACGATTCCCGCCCCCGATTGGTTACTTTCCTGCTTTCACCCAGCCACGTTTAGGCGTATATTTACCCCATGTTATTTGCTGCCGAACCTCTCGCCCCCACCCTGGAATCTGCCCGTCGTGTCTTAAAGCAATACTACGGCTACGACTCATTCCGGCCGATGCAGGAGGACATTATCGGCAACATTATGGGTGGGCTCGATACGGTGGTGCTGATGCCTACAGGCGGCGGTAAATCGGTGTGCTTTCAGGTGCCGGCCGTAGTGCAGGAGGGCGTATGCGTGGTGGTTTCGCCCCTTATTGCCCTGATGAAAGACCAGGTGGAGGCCCTGAAAGCCAACGGTATTTCGGCCGCTTACATTAACAGCAGCGTAGGCCAGAGCGAGCAGAACAACATTGCTGCCGACTGCCTCAATGGCTACCTGAAGCTGCTCTACGTATCACCGGAAAAGCTGCTTTCCGAAGGCTTCCTTAATTTTCTGAAGCGCATGCGCATCAGCATGTTTGCTATTGATGAGGCACACTGTATTTCGTCGTGGGGGCATGATTTCCGACCCGAGTACACGCAGCTTCGGGTGCTACGCGAGCAGTTTCCGCAGGTGCCCATTATTGCCCTTACGGCCACCGCCGACCGCCTCACCCAGCGCGACATACAGCAGCAGTTGCGCCTGAACAACCCGCGGGTATTTCTGTCGTCGTTCGATAGGCCTAACCTGAACCTGATTGTACGGCCGGGCCAAGACCGCGTAGGTGGTATTCTGGAGTTTATTGAGCGCCACCAGGGCGAGTCGGGCATCATCTATTGCCTCTCGCGCAAGCAGTGCGAAACCCTGGCCCAGAAGATTCAGGCCAAAGGCATCAAGGCTGGTTTCTACCACGCTGGCATGACGCCCAACCAGCGCGGTGCCGTGCAGGAAGCTTTCCTGAAAGATGACTTGCAGGTGATTGTAGCCACCATCGCCTTCGGCATGGGCATCGATAAGAGCAATGTGCGCTGGGTTATTCACTACAACCTGCCCAAAAACATTGAGGGCTACTACCAGGAAATAGGCCGCGCCGGCCGCGACGGTTCTCCCGCCACGGCGCTGCTGTTCTATTCCTTCGGCGACGTAATGAGCCTGCGCGATATGCTCACGAAGGAAAATCCCAACCTCACGCAGTTGAACCTCACCAAGCTGGAGCGCATGCAGCAGTTTGCGGAGGCTGCCTCGTGCCGCCGCAAAATCCTGCTCAACTACTTCGGCGAAACCTTGCCCCACGACTGTGGCAACTGTGACATCTGCCGCAACCCGCCCACTACCTTCGATGGGACGGAAATAGCGCAGAAAGCGCTTTCAGCGGTGGTGCGCGGGCGTGAGCGGCTCAGCATCAGCCTGCTGATTGATGTGCTGCGCGGCATGCGCAACCAGGCCGTACTCAGCGGCGGCTTCGACCAGATCAAGACCTACGGGGCCGGCCGCGACCTGCCGTATCTGGACTGGTACAGCTACATCCATCAGATGCTCAATGATGGCCTCATCTATATTGCCTACGAAGAGGGTTACTCACTGAAAATTACGGAGTTGGGGAGGGGAGTGCTGCAAGGGCAGCGGACTGTGCCCATGAAGAAATTTCAGCCTGCTGAGAAGGCCGAAAAAGCACTCCGTGGTCGAAAGGCCGCTGCTTCAAGCAAAGCCGCTCCGGTATCGCGCGAGGCACAGTTGTTCGAGGCCCTGCGCACCTTGCGCAAGCGCATTGCCGACGAGCAGGGCGTGCCGCCCTACGTTATCTTCACCGACTCCACGCTGCAGGAAATGGCCGAGGAGCGCCCCGTAAACCGCGTGGCGATGCTGGGTATTTCGGGGGTGGGTATGAAGAAGTTCGAGAACTACGGCGAAGCCTTCATTCGGGAAGTGCTGGCCCATGGCGGCAACCCCGCCGCCCAAGTGGAGTTCGACGGAGATATGTCGAGCGGCCTCGACCCGGGCGATTTCAGTAAGGCGCCACGCGCGACCCGGAAAAGAGAAGCCAAAGAGCCCAAAGAGGCTAAGGAAGCCTCCAATGAGGTGAATGGCACGATGGAAACTACGCATCAGCTCCACCGCATGGGCCTCAGTGTAGAAGCTATTGCCCAGCGCCGCGACCTGGCCATTTCCACCGTGCAAACCCACCTGACCAACTGCTACGCGAAAGGGCTGGAGTTGCGCATCGAGGAATTCCTGTCCTCCGGCGACATAGCTGAAATACAGACTGCCCAGGCCCAGCTCGGCAGCAGCCCCATGCTCCGCGACCTGTTCGACCATCTGCGCGAGAAATACGACTACTTCAAGCTGCGTCTGGCCCTGATGTACATCAAGAAGCTGCGCGGAGAGTAGAGGTGAAGTGGTGAACTTTTGAAATAGTGAGCTTGACGCTCTAACTGGTCTACACCACTATAGACTAGGCCAGTTGTGTCATTGCGAGGAGGCACGACGAAGCAATCTTTCCTTCCCAATGCGCGACCTATTGATTTAGCATCAAGCCCTTGCTTCCCACTATGGAGGTGAGGGCTTTTCATTCCTTCACCAGATGTACTGCCCGCGACAAGGAAGGATTGCTTCGTCCTTCGTCCTCGCAATGACAGAAACCAGCCAAATATTTTTAGTAAAAACTTCAGCTAATTGAATTAGTATTCGCGTAGAAGAGTTCATATCTTCGTGAGCCGGTAAATCTTTACCGATGAAGCCCTTCCCCCGGCTCCCTGCGCTATGATCAACACTAATCTTAAATTCTGGCGGCGCGAACTGGCCCTTACCCAGGCGCAAATGGCCGATAAGCTCGGTATCAAACGTTCTTTGGTAGGTGCTTATGAAGAAGGCCGTGCAGAACCTAAACTGGCTACGCTAGTGAATATGGCGCGCCTCTTCAATATTACGCTAGACGCACTGGTTACCACCGACTTTAGTAAAAAGAAGAACGCCAAAGCCGCCCTGCAGCTCCAGGCCCAAACGGCTGCCACTACCGATGCAGGCGTGAGCCGCCCCGGTGGCAACCTGCGTATTCTGGCGCTAACCGTTGACCGGGACCAGAACGAAAACATTGAGCTGGTACCTCAGAAAGCGGCAGCCGGCTACCTGAATGGTTACGCCGACCCGGAGTATTTAGAGGAGTTGCCTAAATTCCGTCTGCCCATGCTGGGTACCGGTGGCACTTACCGCGCCTTCGAAATCTCCGGCGACTCCATGCTGCCCATTGCCAGCGGTACCGTTATCGTAGGCCGCTACGTAGATGATTGGCAGAATATCAAGGATGGGACGCCGTGCATTGTAGTAAGCAGCAAAGAAGGTATTGTGTTCAAGCGCGTCTTCAACCGCCTGAAAGACAACGCTATGCTGGCCCTGCACTCCGATAACCCGCTGTACTCACCCTATCAGATTGATGTGGAAGATGTAGTGGAAATCTGGGAAGCGAAAGCCTATATCAGCAGCACGTTCCCCATTGCCGACCTTTCCCTGAATCGTTTGGCCAGCATCGTGCTGGATCTGCAGCAGCAGGTGTCTACCATGAAGAAAGTATAGTCTGGAAGATGGCCTAGGCCATTTTTCCTGACCGGCAGCCCCGATACCAAAACAGTGGTATCGGGGCTGTTGCGTTTTAATCGGTTCTGGCTAACGAAACAAGCCAAGTCTTGAGGAATGGCGTGAGAGAAGGCATGTAGGCTAGGCGCAACTGAAATTATGCTTACTAACCCACGTTCATTGATCCTAACTTACCTGCCCTGCTACGCGTAAGTTGACTGCAACAATCCAACCCTCTCTTCCTATGCTAAAGCTCATTCCTGCCACCGACCGCCACCACGCCGCCCCGGTGCAGTGGCTCAATAGCTATTTCCTGTTCAGCTTCGCCGATTACTACGACGCAGACAATGTCCATTTCGGACCGTTGCGTGTGTTTAATGACGATACCATTCAGGGCAACTCGGGCTTTCCGCAGCACCCACACTCCGAAATGGAAATCGTGACGCTGGTGCTGGAAGGCGAGTTGGAGCACGAAGACACGATGGGCAACAAAGCCACCATCAAGAAAGGCGAAGTGCAGCGCATGACCGCCGGCACTGGCCTAGCACATGGCGAAAAGAACGACACCGACAAAGCGGCTCATATTTATCAGCTTTGGTTTCTGCCGAACCAGAAAGGCCTGTCGCCAAGCTACGAACAGAAAGACGTTGACTTTCTCGACAAGAAAAACGAGCTGATTCCACTGGTTTCGGGGCAAAAGGTGCTGGAAGATGTGGTGTTTATGAACTCAAATACCACCATCTACTGGTGTAATCTGAGCAACGACAAAACAGTCACCTTCAAGACTTTCCCCATTCGGAATACCTTCATCTATGTAAAGGAAGGCACGCTCTTCGTGAACGGCGTTGATATCGGACCCAACGACCAGCTGCGTTCTACGGACGAGCACGTCTTGGAAATCAGGGCCACCAGAGACGCGCAGTTCATCCTGATAGATCTGCCAGGCAGCGAGGTCAATTACTAAACTCACGTCATCCGGAAACAGAAAAGCCGAGCAGTTGCTCGGCTTTTCTGTTTCTAAAACAACGCTAAAAAGGTGCTTTAGGCCACCTACATGGTGTATTTGCGGCCTTTGTTCTGCTGCTTCAGGTAGGCCATCAGCGGCTCGAAGTACTCCACCATAGCGCGAGCTGAAAGGTCTTCGCCGGTTTTCTCCTTCAGCACAGTGCGCCAGTCTTTGCTGGAGCCGGGGCGCATGATATCGGCCAGGAACTGGCCTACCTCCTTATTGCCGTAGTAGTTGGTGGCGTGCGGATCCTGCTTCAGAATTTTCTTGGCAATGTGGTCGTGGAGCTGGAACAGAATCACGTACGACAGGGCGTAGTCGTAGTACTGCGCGGGGTCGTCGTTGATGTGGGTTTTGGTGGCGGGGTCGAGGTACTGCTCGCCGCGCGTGGTGGGCGGCACAATGCCCTGGTACTGCTTCGCCAAGGCCCACCATTTGGCGTTGAGCTGGTCGGCGGGCAGCTTATCGGCATAGAAGCTGTTTTCCCACTCGCTCATCACACCCGAGGCAAACGGGATGAAGACCGCGTAGTTCAGCGCCTCCTTCAGCAGGGTTTGGGTCTGGTCGGTTTTCGCGTTGGGGTCGATGAGGCCTAGGCCAGCCAGGAAAGGCTTTTGCGTAGCAGCCAGGCCCATGAGGGAGCCCATGGCTTCGTGGTAGCCGCGGTTAGCACCTTGGCGCAACAGCGGCGGCACATCGGGGTTGGCGTAGGTGAGGTAGTAGTAGATGTGGCCTAGCTCGTGGTGGGTCGTTTCGTACCACTCGGTGTTGCCTTCCACGCTCATCAGGCTACGCACATCTTGGTTAAGGTCCATGTGCCAGGCCGAGGCGTGGTTGTTCTTTTTGTAAGTTGCGCCCTTAGGCAAAGGATAGAGGCTGCTTTTCTCGTAGAAAGAAGCCGGTAGCGCCTGGAAGCCGAGGCTTTGGTAGAAGCGCTCTGCCTGCTTTACCTGCCACTCGGCGCCTTTTTTCGCCAGTACGGGGTCAATGTTCAGGCCTTTCACGTCGACCATGGCACTCCAGTCCTGGCCCCAACGGTTGGGCAGCCAGGAGGCGGGGAGGTAGTCGGGCACCTGCTTCACGTTGTATTTCTTCGCCAGTTCGTAGCGGGCGTAGGTGTGCAGCTCGCGGTAGAGCGGGCGCAGCTCCTCGTTGATTTTGCGCACCAGCGTCATCATCTCCTCCCGGTTCATGCCATAGTCACTGGCCTGGTAGGAGAAGTAATCGGGGTAGCCGAGGGCCTGCACGGTTTGGTTGCGCAGGTCGCGCAGGTTCAGCAGGCCATCCTTCAGGGTAGGACCGATGGCCTTGCTGGCTTCCCAGATCTGCTGGCGCTTCAGCGGGTTCTTTTCTTTGCGCAGCAGCTCATCCAGGTCGTTGGTCGTGACGGATTTGCCGTTGTACTTATAGTCGAAGCCATAGAGCTTTTCAGTCTGCTGAGTTTCGGCTTTGATGCGGGCTTTTACCACATCGGCAATGGTCTGGGGCGAGTTGGCGGCGTTGTAGAGAGCCGTCTGCAGCTGCTTCACCTGCAACTCCGTCAGGTCCTGTTTGTGCTCCAGTAGCTCCCGCAGGCGCTGGATGTTAGCCGCCGAGCCCGTGAAAGCCGCCATGCGCTCATTGGCACGGGCCGTAGCGCCCGAGTTAGCCGTGTCGCCGGCCACAATGTGCGTGTTGGAGCGCCATTCCGCCTCTGATGATTGGGCATACAGGCGCTGGTATTCCGTGGAGTATTCTTTCAGGAACGTTTCGGCCTGCTCCTGCCAGTTGGGCGCGGCCGGCTGAGCGGCGGGCGCCGTGGTATCAGGAGTAGTGGAAGCAGTGGGCGTTTTGGCCGTAGGGGCGCAGGCCGTGAGCACGGCCGCCGTAAGGGTGGGGAGGAAGTACTTTTTCATACAACAGATGATGCGGGAAATAGGGACGTTGCTACAAGCGAAGGTACATATCCGGCCGGTTTGCGCCACGAACTAATGGCGTTTCGCCGTAGTTTCGCTGGTATGCAAGCCGCACTTATCACGCCTACACAGGCTGGGCTGGTCTACGCCGCCGATTTACTTATTATGCTGCTCCGTTACGGGTTGTTTGCGGGAGTAGCCTACGCCGTTTTCTGGCGCTGGAAGAAAGCCCGCTGGCAGCATCGCCGCATTCAACCCCGCTTCCCTGATCAGCACCACATTTATACCGAAATCCGTTATTCGGTGCTTACCTGCCTGATCTTCGCAGCGGTTGGCCTGGGCATATTTGTGGCCCGACAGCACGGCTTTACCCGCATTTATATGAGTGTAGGCCAGTACGGATGGCTCTATCTGGTGGGCAGTACAGTGCTGGCTATTTTGGCCCACGACACGTATTTCTACTGGACGCACCGGTTCATGCACTTGCCCGGGGTGTACCAGCGCGTGCACCGCATACATCATTTGTCCACCAATCCGTCGCCGTGGGCGGCCTTCGCTTTTCACCCGCTTGAGGCCGTGGTAGAGGCTGGCATCTTTCCGTTGTTGGTGTTTGTGCTGCCCTTGCACCCCATTGCCATAGTCACCTTCCTGACCTATATGATGGGCATGAATGTGCTAGGCCACCTCGGCTACGAGCCATATCCGGCCCGGTTCCTGCGCACCCGTTTCGGGCGCCTGCACAACACCAGCACCCACCACAACATGCATCATCAGTTCGTGAAAGGTAATTATGGACTGTATTTCAACTGGTGGGACCAGCTCATGGGCACCAACCATGCGAAGTATCAGGAGCGGTTCGAGAAGGTGGCCATCATTCAGCGCCAGCAGAAAGAGGTGGCCTAGGCCACCTCTTTCTGCTGCAACAAATGACAGTCTTTGTACTTCTTGCCGCTGCCGCAGGGGCAAGGGTCGTTGCGGCCAAACTTGCGGCGGCTGCGCAGGCTTCTGATCCATTCGCGCGGGTCTACGGCCAGGCGCAGGAAGCGCTTTTTGGGGTTCTGGCGCAAGGCGCGGCTCAGCAAAGCATACAGCTCAGGGTGGTGCTCCTGCAGCTTCTCGGGCTTCTCAAAGAAATATTCTGTCACGACGGCAAAGAACTCGGCCTCGTTGGTGCCGGCGTAACTGTTGATTTCGGAGTCGCCGGCCCTGATGGCCGCAATTTCGCGCTGCATCACGGCTTCCCATTCGGGGCGCAACTCAGCAGGCAGGGCAATGGCCGGCACGCCATCAATTACGCCATCGGCCTCATCCAATAAGTGCGCAAACTCATGAATACCCACGTTCTGCTTGTCGAGGGCGTCTTTAAAGCCCTGCTCCAGAGAAGCTTTTGACAGGCGCATATAGTGCGAGGTCTGGAAGCCCTGCACACTGCCCAGCAACGTACCTTCCAGGCCTACATACTCTTTGTTCGGATCGCGTTGCTGGGTCCAGGCATCGGGCACTACCAGCACCTCGCTCAGGTTGCCATACTCCCAATCGGGAAAGCCAAACACGGGAATAACGGCCGACGCGGCTACCAGCACGCAAGTGGTGTCATCAATTTCAGTTTCAATACCCGTCACGCGTTTCTGGGCCAGAAATACCTGCACCCGCTTTTCAAACCGCTGCTTGTCGCCAGGAGTGAGGGAGAGGTAGAAGGCCACGCGCTCCGTCAGAATCTGGCGCCAGGCCACTGGGAATTCAGCGGCTTCAGCGGCCTGTTTCACCCGTTTCTCGCGGGTGGCGTAGCGGTAAAAGAAGAAAATAACAACGGCAACGAGTACCGCAAAAACTGCATAAGCCATGGCCGCATCAACGGCTAGGCCACTCTTTGGGTTGTAGGCTGGGCCTAAGGTGATACAACACGGCGCCGTATGCAGCCGGCTCTCAATCGAACTAACACGTATGCTCAGCAGCGGTTTAGATAATGGCCGCCATCGTTGCGGTTTTTCTGCCGAAGTTTGTCGGCCCAAACAATTTCAGGGCCTGATCCCGTAAAACTTATTGCAGATTCCCGAATTGTTATAAGTTTAATACTCATGCCGGCTTTTTCTTCCCCTGCTTCCAAACAGTTGCGGCTATACGCCTCCTGGGAAGACGCGGCCTTAGTACAAGCCCTGCAGCTAGGAGATACTCTGGCTTTTTCCGAAATATACCAGCGCTATTGGTTTCAGCTGCTGGAAGTGGCCTACCGAAAACTCGGCTCGCGTGAAGTGGCCGAGGAAGTGGTGCAGGACCTGTTTACGGGGCTGTGGCACAAACGCCAGGCCCAGCGCATCGAGCATCTGCAGCGCTACCTGTTCATGGCCGTTCGCTACCGCATCATCGACCATGTTAAGGCCCGCATGACACACACGGGCTATGTAGAATACAGCAAATCTCACCTCACCTTGCTCGACCGCAGCACCGAGGAAGCGGTAGACGCCGGAGACTTGTCGGTGGCACTGCTGGCGAGCCTGTTGCGGCTACCGGAACACACCCGCGAGGTGTTTCGGTTGAGCCGACTGGAGCATCAGACGGTTCCGGAAATAGCGCAGCGCCTCAATCTGTCGCGCAAAACAGTGGAATATCATCTGACCAGGGCCCTCAAATCATTGCGCATCAGTCTGCGCGACTATTTAGTGCTGCTCTTAGTGTACTTCTGGGGATAAATTCTTCAGGCCGTTTTAAGTCTGTCCGTCAGTTTGTTAGCCTGGGCTTGTGAGAAGCGCCAGGCTTTTTTGTGAAAATTATTTATTGCCTGACTAGGGAGTAGCCCGAGTTGTTCGACTAGTAAGTAAGCCCTTACCCTATGGCTGTACTAGATATGAACCAAGAGGAATTACGTGACTTATTACAACGGTATCAGGAAGGAGTATGCACGCCCGAAGAAAAGCGGGTGGTGGAAGATTGGTACGATGTGCTAGGCCACGAGCGGGAGCTTGCCATAGGGAAAGAGGAAAAAGAAGTGATACAGGCAGCGCTCTGGGAGCGGATTGCCCGCGATACATTCGAGGCCCAGGACATGAGCCCACCGGCCTCCGTATGGCGGACGCCCATCCGGTGGGCCGCCGCCGCGGCTATAGCGGCAGGCCTAGGCCTAGGAGCCCAGCAGTGGCTCTCCGCTACGCATACGGCCCCGGAACTGGCCACCGCAAATAGGCCTACGCTAGACCCCGATGCCCCACAGTGGATGGTATATGCCAACCATACCGGCAAAGCGCAGCGCATCACACTTCCTGACAGCAGCCATGTGTTGGTTTCTGCGGAAGGGGAGCTGAAATACCCGGGTCAGTTCCAGGCTGAACGGCGCATCGTGCACCTGAAAGGGGAAGCCTTCTTTGAGGTAACGCATGATGCCACGCGGCCTTTCCTGGTGTATACCAACAAGGTAGTAACCACCGTACTGGGTACCAGTTTTGTGGTGAAAGCCCCCGTAGGCCAGCAGGCGGTGGTGGTGCAGGTGCGTACCGGCAAAGTGCGCGTGACCCCTCGGGCCGAAACCGAGGCCACGGAAGCGCAGGTACCGGGCAGTATTGTGGTGTTGCCGAACCAGCAGGCGGTGTACACGCCCGCCCAGCACCAGCTGCAGCGGGAATTGGTGGCCCAGCCGGCCTTGCTGGCGCCTCAGCCTTTCGTATTTGATGACCGGCCCGTGGCGGAGGTTCTGGCAGCACTGGAGGTGGCCTACGGGGTGCCCATTGTGTATGACGCACCTAGCCTGGCGGGCTGCACCGTGAACCTCTCGCTCCGCAATGAGTCGTTGTACGGCAAGCTCGATGTGCTGTGTAAGATGCTGGATGCCAGCTATGAGCAGAAAAACGCGCAGATCGTCTTCCACAGCAAAGGTTGCCAAAGCAAGTAACTACCATCTTAAAAATAAGTCTTCTACCAACCCCCAGCCTATGCCCACCTAACTACTTTCTAACCTGAGCCCGACATGCAGGCAGTTTCCCCCGGCCATCCTACACCGCTGCTGCCTCAGTGCCCTCGCGAAAACCAATTCCCGGTAGTGAAACGTCACTAAATCCCACCTTTCGCATGAATCTTCCCCTACACTTCCCACATTCCTTCCAGAACTTTAAACGGGTGGCGCTCCTGCAGCCGCTGTGCATTACAATGCTCAGCAGCATAGCCGCCGCCCAGCCGTTGGCCGCTCAGCCTGCCCTAGAGCAGCCTATCACGTTGCGCGCCCAAGATGAGACCATGCACGCCGTGCTGGCCAAAATTGAAACCCAGGCCGATGTGCGCTTCCAGTACAGCCGTCAGCTGATTGGGGCCAGCCGCCGCGTCTCTATTGAGGCAGAAGGTCAGCCCCTGGATGAAGTGCTGCACAAGCTCCTCGATCCGCTGCACATCAACTACGAGCCCGTGGCCGATGGCATTATCCTGAAGCCCGCCGCCGTAGCCGACATCACCGTAACCGGCCGCGTGCTGGATGAGAAAGGAGCAGGCCTACCCGGCGTGAACGTGGTGGTAAAAGGCTCTACCACCGGCACGCAAACCGATCTGGAAGGGCGCTACACCCTCACGGCCCCCGACAATGCCACGCTGGTCTTCACTTTTATTGGCTACACCTCGCAGGAAGTAGCCGTGGGTGGCCGCACCTCCGTGGATGTCAACCTGGTGCCCGACTCGCAGGCGCTGAGTGAGGTAGTAGTGGTGGGGTATGGCACCCAGCGCAAGCAGGATGTAACCGGCGCCGTAGCGCGCATTCAGGCCGAAGAAATTGTAAACCAGCCCGTCCAGACGCCCACCCAGGCCCTGCAGGGCAAAACGGCGGGCGTGCAGATTACTACCGATGGCACGCCCAACGCCCAACCCACCGTCCGCATCCGGGGTACGGGTACGCTGCTGGCCGGCGCCAACCCGCTGTATGTGGTAGACGGCGTGCAGACCACCGACATCCGTAACCTGAGCAACTCCGATATCGAGACGATTGACGTGTTGAAGGATGCCTCGGCCGCCGCTATTTACGGGGTGCGAGGAGCCAACGGCGTTATCATTGTAACCACCAAAAAAGGCAAGCAGGGCAAGCCTGTATTGAGCTACAACACCACGGTAGGCTTCAAGGAAGCCGCGCATTTGGTGAAAATGGCCGACGCAGGTCAGTACGCCGACTACCTGCGCAGTACTTCGCCCAACGTGACCATTCCGGACTATTCCGGCAGCACCGACTGGTACGACCAACTTCTGCGTCGGGCCATGTACCAGAATCATAACTTGGCGGTATCGGGTGCGAATGAGAGCGTACGGTACTACTTCAGCGGCAACCTGCTGCAGGACGATGGCCTAGCCATCAATAACAAGTTCTCCCGCCTCACGGTGCGCTCCAACACCGACTTCACCATCTCGCCGAAGTTCAGCATCAACTCTCAGGCTTCCTTCAGCCGTGCCAACACGCGCGACGTAAATTTTGGGGCAGCCTTTGAGAATTCGTACCGCGCGGCGCCGATTATTGTGGCCAAAGAGGGCGGGCGCTATGGCAACACCTCGGCCTTCGGCAACGTGGGTAACCCACTTCTCAACATTGAGAAGAACAACAACCGCTCCTACGAAAACCGCCTGCAGGGCAACGTAGGCCTGAACTTCCTTCCGGTTGAAGGGCTAACTTTGCGCTCAGCCATCAACGTAGACCTGAACTTCACTAACCGCCGGATCTACGATTACCAGTACCTCAACGACGAGGCAACCTTCCTGACGGCCGGCGGCAACCAGCGCAATCCGCAGAGCACGCTCAATGTTGACCAACGGACCCGTTCTCGCTACCTCTGGGAAAACACGGCCACCTATCAGAAGGTCTTTGCTGAAAAGCATAACCTGACGTTGCTGGCTGGTACCGTGATGGAAGAGGGCAACGTCAGCTCCATTTCCGGCAGCCGCCGCAATGTACCCGAAGACCCCAACCAGTGGTATTTGAACACCGGCGACCCGAACACCAGTGTAAACGGTGCGCCGGAACTGGGCAAGGACCGCCGTCTATCGTTCCTGGGCCGCATCAACTACGCGTTTGCGGATAAGTACCTGCTCACGACGAACCTGCGCTACGATGGTACTTCCAAGTTCAACTCCAGCCAGCGCTGGGGGCTGTTCCCGTCGCTAGGCCTAGGCTGGGTCCTGACGGAGGAGGGCTTCCTGAAAGACCAGACTGTACTCAACTTCCTGAAGCTGCGCGCCAGCTACGGCCAGCTGGGCAACGACCAGATCGACCCCGCCTCGTACATCACGACGGCCGATGTGAACATTCCGTACGTGTTTAACACCCAGCCGGTGCTGGGGGCTGTAATTCGGGAGATTAAGGACCGTGACGTGCGCTGGGAAGTGACGACGGAGTACGACGCCGCCGTGGAGTTTGCTACCCTCGAAAACCACTTGAGCGGTGAACTGACCTACTACCGCAAAACGACGACCGACGCCCTGATTCCGGTGAACATTCCGGCCTTGTTCGGTGACCCCAACAACCAGTACATCACCAATGCCGCCGACATCAGCAACCGTGGTGTGGAAGCGGCCCTGACCTGGCGCAACCAGGTAGGGGAGAACTTCTCCTACAACTTTGGGGTGAATGCGACTTTCAATAAGAACCGCATTGAAAACCTAAACGGCGGCCAGGCCCTGTTCGGCGGCCCCCGTGAGGTAACGCGCTCCGATAATGGTGTGGCAGCAGGCAGCTTCTATGTCCTCAAAGCCATTGGCGTGTTCCAGAGTCAGGCGGAAATTGACGCCTACCCAAAATACACCTTCCTGACACCTCGCACTGGCGACCTGAAGTACGCGGATGCCAATGGCGACGGCGTAATTGACCCCAAAGACAGAGTATACGCCGGTTCCTATCAGCCGCCCATGTATTTCGGTATCAATGGCGGGCTGAACTTCCGGGGAGTGGATTTCTCGTTTGTGTTCTCGGGCAACGTCAACAACGATGTGTACAACCGGAAGAAACAGGCCACAGACGCTGTAACGGATAACATTGAAGAGGACTTCGCCAATAACCGCTGGACGACATCCAACCCTTCTCAGACGGACCCCTACGCTATTCGGAGCAACACGCCCAACTCTACGTACTTCATTGAGTCAGGCTCCTATATCCGCCTGAACAACCTGGTGCTGGGCTATACCATTCCGGCAGAACTGACGAAGCGGGCGCATATTTCCTCGCTGCGGGTGTTTGCTACGGGCCAGAATGTGTTCACCATCACCAAGTACTCGGGCTTTACGCCGGAGCTGCCGGGTGGGCCCTTGGATGCCGGTATCGAAGCCACCACGTACCCCACCAGCCGCACGCTTGCGCTGGGCCTCAATGTTAATTTCTAAGCTCGTCGCCTCATGAAAGCCATAACAACTATCATTTCCCGGCGCGTGTATCTGGCGGCGCTTGGGCTAGCCCTCACGGCAGGCGCCGTGGGCTGTAAAGATTTCCTGGAAGTAGCCCCCCAAGGCCAGCTGACTGAGGACCAGATTCGTACGGACCCCGCAGCCGCGCAAAAGCTGGTGGATGGCGTGTACAACGCCATGTACCTGGGCGGTTTCGGGCCCGATATCCACGGCCTGCAGTACATCATCCTGACGGATATTGCCTCCGACGACTCCGATAAAGGCAGCACGCCCCAGGACTATTCGGCGGCGGCTGAAGTTGATAACTTCACCCTGAACTCTACCAACAGCGTTGTTAACAATGCCTGGAAGGGCTATTTCCAGGGAATCAACCGGGCCAATCAGGCGCTGGACAAGGTTCCGCTGAGCCCGGCCCCCGAGGCCACTCGTAACCGGCTACTCGGGGAGTCGCGCTTCCTGCGGGGGTACTTCTACTTCAACATGGTTCGCCTGTTTGGTGGGGTGCCGAAGCTAGATAAGGTGCAGCCTGCCTCGGAAATTAATAACCCCGCTTTGCAGCAGCGTGCTACAGCCGCTGAGATTTATCAGCTGATTATTGATGATCTGCAGTTTGCCGTAGACAATCTGCCGCTGAAAGGAGCCACAGAAACCGGCCGCGCCACCAAAGCTGCAGCCCAGGCCATGCTGGCGAAGGTGTATCTGTATCAGAAGAACTACCAACAGGCCTACGCCCTCACCAACGAAATTATTACAGGTAAGTCGGGCAGTTATGGCCTGTTCCCGAACTACGAGGGTATCTGGCGCGAAGTAGGGGCCAACAGCCAAGAGTCTATTTTTGAGGTGCAAACGGGTGTCAATGCGGCCTGCAATAACTCGGCTGTAGAGCTGTATACCGTCAGCCAGGGGCCGCGCTCTGGCGGCCGGGGCGGCTGGGCCGACTTAGGTTTTGGCTTCAATACGCCTACCCAACAGCTGGCCGATGCCTATGAACCCGGCGACAAGCGCCGGGAGGGAAGCATCATCTTCATTACCACGGCCCGTAAGGGTACGGTACTGTGGGATGGTTTCCGGATTCCCAGCAAAGACTCCGTAGAAGGTTTCCGCTACAGCTATAAGGCGTATCACAGCCGCACGCAGGAAAAAAACTGCGGCAACAACGACTTTCTGCCCAAGAACATCCGGATAATGCGCTACGCCGAGGTGCTGCTGATTAATGCGGAGGCCGCATTGCAGACTGGCAACACGGCCGCGGCGCTGACCAATCTGAACCTGGTTCGCTCCCGGGCAGGCCTACCGGCCCGCACCACCGCTACACTGGCCAACATCTGGCAGGAGCGGCGCGTGGAGCTAGCCCTGGAACACGACCGGTTCTTTGACCTGGTACGCCAGGAAAGCGTGCAACCCGGCCGCATTGTGCCGCTGTTCGCGGCGCAGGGTAAAACCTTCACGAAGGGAAAAAATGAGCTGTTTCCCATTCCGCAGGAGCAAATTGACCTGAGCGGCGGTCAGCTGACGCAAAACCCCGGTTACTAAGTGGCCTAGCAGAGAAAGAACGCCGTGTAGAGTGCCGCAACGCCTCTGCATGGCGTTCTTCTCTTCTGGCTGTCACGGATAAAACACTGCTGTATGAAAGCAAAACTTCTTCTTTTCCTGTGTCTGCTGGTGCCTGGCCTAGTGTGGTCCCAGCAAAAGCCAGCCCCCAAAAAAGCACCTGCTGCTACCGCCAAATTCGACCCGAAACAGCGGCTCAAAAACCTCTCCGATGAGCAACTGCTGGACCTGGTACAGCGCCAAACTTTCCGCTACTTCTGGGACTTTGGGCACCCGGTGTCGGGCATGGCGCGGGAGCGGAGCAATGTGGCCTACGAGTACGGCAACGAGGTAGTAACCACGGGCGGTACGGGCTTCGGCATTATGGCCATTATTGTGGCGGCGGAGCGCAAGTGGATTCCGCGCGAGGAAGCGGCGGCCCGCATCTTTAAAATCGTGAAGTTTCTGGAGAAGTCCGACTCGTTTCACGGCGTGTTTCCGCACTGGCTGAACGGCGCGACGGGCAAAGTAATCCGGTTCAGCCAGAAGGACGATGGCGGCGACCTAGTAGAAACTTCCTTTCTGTTTGAGGGGCTGATATGTGCCCGCCAATACTTCACGGGCGAAAGCAAGACCGAGAAAGATCTGCGCAACCACATTCTCTGGATGTGGGAAGGAGTAGAGTGGAACTGGCACACGCAGGGTGGCCAAAGCGTGCTCTACTGGCACTGGAGCCCCAACAACGGCTGGAGCATGAACCACCAGATTCATGGCTGGAACGAGTGCTTGATAACGTACGTACTGGCCGCTTCCTCGCCCAAATATGCCATTGATAAGAAAGTCTATGACCAAGGCTGGGCAACTGGCGACTACTTTAAAAACGGCAAAGAATTCTACAAGATCAAGCTGCCGCTGGGTTTCGACTACGGCGGGCCGCTGTTCTTCTCCCACTACACATTTCTGGGCCTCGACCCACGCGGACTTAAGGACCAATATGCCGACTACTGGCAGCAAAACCAGGCGCACACCCGCATCAACTACGCCTACTGCGTCGATAATCCTAAGAAGTACAAAGGCTATGGACCCAACAGCTGGGGCCTCACCGCCTCTGATAGCTACCAGGGCTACGCGGCTCACTCGCCCACAGAGGACTTGGGCGTGATTTCGCCTACGGCGGCGTTGTCGGCCATGCCCTACGCGCCTAAAGAGTCGATGGCGGCCATGAAGCACTTCTACAATGACCTTGGCGACAAAATCTGGAGCGAGTACGGCTTCGTGGATGGGTTTAGTGAGCACCACAACTGGTACGCCAAGTCGCACCTTGCCATTGACCAGGGCCCAATTGTGGGCATGATTGAAAACCACCGGACGGGCCTACTGTGGAAGCTGTTCATGAGCAGCACCGATGTGCAGCGTGGCCTCACCAAACTCGGCTTCGAAAGCCCCCAGATAAAAAAGTAAGTAGGTTTGCGGCAGCTGTAAGAGCCGCCTGCTGAGCAGGCGGCGCATCAGGCCAGGCGTCGAACCAGCTTTGCCTCTGGCTACTTACTGGCCTAGACCTCTGCACTGAGGCGGAAGAGTAATGGTCTACGGGCTACTTTCGGTTCTACCACGTTCACGCTCCGCATGACAGCCGGATACTGTTCCCAACCTTACCTATTGATTGCGACTACTCAACTTCTTCCTTTCCTATTCCCACATGAAACGAGTTTTCCGAACCGCCCTGCTCATGTCGTTGGGGCTGCTGACGCCGCAGCTGCAAGCCCGTATATCTGACCCTACCACTACCACTGCTCCGGCTGATGATCAGAAGATGAATAAGTTCATCAGCGACCTGATGCAGAAGATGACGCTGGAGGAGAAAATCGGCCAGTTGAACATGATAACCGTGGGCTTCGATGTGACCGGGCCGGTCGTAAGCAAGGATGTGGACGCCAACATCCGGAAAGGCAATGTGGGCTCGGTGTTAAATACCTTCACGCCCAAAGCTGCCCGCAAGCTCCAGGAAATGGCCGTAAAGGAGTCGCGCCTGCATATCCCGCTCATCTTTGGCTACGATGTTATCCATGGCCACCGCACCATTTTCCCGATTGCACTAGGCCTGGCCTCCAGCTGGGACCTGCAGGCTATGGAGCGTAGCGCCCGGATTGCGGCCGAAGAGGCTTCCGCTGATGGTATCAACTGGGTGTACTCGCCGATGGTGGATATTGCCCGCGACCCGCGTTGGGGACGGATTTCGGAAGGCTCAGGCGAAGACCCGTACCTGGGTTCCCAGATTGCCCGCGTGATGGTGCGCGGCTACCAGGGCACCGACTTAAGCAAAAACAATACGGTAATGGCCTGCGTGAAGCACTTCGCGCTGTACGGCGCCGCCGAGGCCGGCCGCGACTACAACACCACCGATATGAGCCTGGTGCGCATGTACAACGAGTACCTGCCGCCTTACAAAGCTGCTGTAGAAGCTGGCGCGGGCTCCATGATGTCGTCTTTTAATGATATCAACGGCGTGCCGGCTACCGGCAACAAATGGCTGATGACGGAGCTGCTGCGCAACCAGTGGGGCTTCAAGGGCTTCGTGGCCACCGACTACACCGCCATTAATGAGATGACCGCCCACGGGATGGGCGACGACGCACAGGTGTCGGCTCTGGCCCTGAACGCGGGTATTGATCAGGACATGGTAGGCGAGATTTTTTTGAAAAACCTGGCTCAAAACCTGAAAGATGGCACCGTAAAGCAGGAGCAGATTGACCTGGCCTGCCGCCGGATTCTGGAAGCGAAGTGGAAGCTAGGCCTATTCCAGGACCCTTATCTCTACGCCAATGAAAAGCGGGCTAAGGCGACGATGATGAAGAAGGAGTTCATCGCCGATGCCCGCGACATTGCCCGCAAAAGCATGGTGCTGCTGAAAAACAGTAACAACGCACTACCCCTGAAAAAGCAAGGAACCATTGCCCTAGTAGGCCCGCTAGCTACCCGCCAGCGCGATATGATCGGAAGCTGGAGCGGCGCCGGCGACTGGAAACAGGCCGTGTCGTTGGAGCAAGGCATCAAGAACGTAGCCGGGAGCGGCGTGAAGATTGTAACGGCCCAGGGCGCCAACTTCACCGACGACCAGCAAATGATTGACCGCCTGAACGCCCACGGCGGTGAGCTGAACGTGGACAAGCGCAGCTCGGAGGAAATGATTCGCGAAGCTGTGCAGGTTGCCCAGAGCGCCGACGTGATTGTGGCCGCCGTAGGCGAGAGCCAGGGCATGACGGGTGAAGCCGCCAGCCGCGCCGATATTGGCCTGCCGGGTCAGCAACTCGAGCTGCTGAAGGCCCTGAAGAAAACCGGAAAGCCCCTCGTGATTGTGTTGATGAGCGGCCGCCCCCTGACGCTGCCTTGGGAAGACCAAAACGCCGATGCCATTCTGGAAACCTGGTTTGCGGGCACCCAGGCCGGCAATGCCATTGCTGATGTTCTGTTCGGGGCCTACAATCCCTCGGGCAAGCTCACGGCCACTTTCCCGCAACACGTAGGCCAGGTGCCCATTTACTACAACCACAAAAACACCGGCCGCCCATACGCTGGCGTAGCGCTCGATAAGTACAAGTCGCGCTATATGGATGTAAGCAACGACCCATTGTACCCGTTCGGTTATGGCTTGAGCTACACCACGTTCGAGTACGGCAAGCCTGAGCTCAGCACTACTTCACTAGCAATGAACGGCACGCTTGATGTGAAAGTGTCTGTGAAGAATACGGGCAACTACGACGGCGAGGAGGTGGCCCAGCTCTATATCCGCGACATGGTAGGCTCCATCTCTAGGCCAGTAAAAGAGCTGAAGGGATTTCAGAAAGTGATGCTCAAAAAAGGGGAGAGCCGCACCCTCACGTTCCGCCTCACGCCCGAAGACCTGAAGTTCTACAACGCCGACCTGAAGTTCGTGGCCGAACCCGGCGACTTCCAAGTGTTCGTGGGCGGCAACTCCCGCGACGTGCAGATGACTAGCTTCAAGCTAGGCCAGTAGCAGATGTAACAACGGTTTAAGAGATACACCTTGCAAAACGGCGGACCAGTTTGGTCCGCCGTTTTGTTTTATGCCCTAGCCCGGTGGCTACACAGGACAAAATACAATCCTCAAAATACTCTCAGCAAAGGCCCGTTTTGCAGTTGTTTCTTATCCGCGTGGTGCAAGTAAGCCAGCCAGGGATATTGTGAGTTTGGTAATCGTGCCGCTTGGTTGTGCGTGTGTAGTAAGTGTATAAGATGCTTGTTGATTATCCGTAAAAATGCTTTAGGAGTCAGTAGGGTGGCTTTTGAGGCTTGCATTTTAGAAAACAAGGCCTATATATTTGGTAACAGGATGTCAGAAAAAAGCCTCGTTTAAAGCTTAATCTGACGCCCGCCCCCGTGGTTTGGCTTAAGGTGATTTCTTCCAGGCATTTACGGTGCTGTCCTGCTTACCATTCCCTGCTTGGCCTTGTTGGCTAAGAATGGTTCCGCCCCACCCGCAAACCCACCCCGTATGATCCAGCCCTACATCGGCCGTTATGGCGCGCGTTGCCCTTCAGTATAAGCGCAACCAAAAACTGATGGCCGCTGATTCACGCCTGAATACACTATAGCATGGCAACCGCACTCTAGAAGCGGCAACTCCATCTGTAAACTGCTGCCTGATGACTAGGCCAGGAAATGCCCTTACAGAGGCGCATTGCAGCTTACATCTATCCGTCTCTTGTTCCTCCAGAGATGCAGAATATATGAACGTAGCGTTCTAGGCCTGCCTGATGTGTGTGCCCTATTCATTTCCTGTCACCATTCTTTCTTCCACAGAGTGGTATGGAAAAGGTGCCAGAACAATAGCCCAGGTTGACGTTTTCAAAAGTATGCCTGCCCTGTAGTAATTGCTTGTACAACAAGCATTAGTATGGGCGGCTCATAGGCTGAGAATAGCTTTCGCTCCCTGCAGTTAGGCACCTGATTCTTCCTTTTTCTGAGAAATAATGCGCATTAACACCCGACATCGCAGGCTACCGTTGCAGCAGAATACTGCCATCCAGCGCTTAGGCTGGTCTGCTCTGCTGGTAGTAGGGTTGTTGCTAAGTTCCCTCGCCCCTAAGGCCCAAAACCTAACCTGGTTGCGCGCCAATGGCACCAAGATGGTGGATGCCAGCGGCCAGGAGGTAGTGTTGCGTGGTTTCAATGTGGGAGGGTGGCTACTGCAGGAAAGCTATATCCTCAAAACCGACTCTCTGAATAGCCAATGGCGCATCAAGCAGGCCCTGTTGCGCACGATGTCAGAAGCCCAGATGGAAAATTTTTACCGACAGTACCGGGCAAACTTCATCACCAAGGCTGATATCGATTTCATTGCTAAGCAGGGCTTTAATTGCGTACGCCTGCCTTTTCACTACGATCTTTTCCTGACGCCGGCCCAACGCCATGCGCGCACGCAGGCCCTGCGCAATCCGCAAAACGTGGCAGCCTACGTCCAGAACCTCAGCACCTGGTACGAGCAGAACCAGCTATTCACGGATACGAAAAATCTGGAAGGTTTCCGGGCTATTGATGATGTGCTGAAGTGGTGTGCGGCCAACAAGATGTATGTGATTCTGGACCTGCACGCGGCTCCCGGTGGCCAGGGCACCGACCGCAACATCAACGACGCCTTGGTACCGTTGGATCTGTGGAAACGTCGCGATACCAAAGGGCGGCTTATTTATCAGGATATAACCGTGCGGCTCTGGGAAAAACTTTCGGCCCGCTATAAAAACGACCCGCGCGTGGCTATGTATGATTTTATTAATGAGCCACATAACCTGACTGTGGCCAACGGGCTGTCAGGAGACAATAAAGAACTGAGCGCATTGTACGCGAGGCTTATCAATACCGTACGCGCCCAAGGTGACAAGCACTTGGTATTGCTGGAGGGCAACGGCTACGGCAATGAGTACACCAATCTCACGCCCGATAAGCTTGCTATCAAGGATAAAAGCAACTTGGCCTACAATGCCCACCGCTACTGGTGTCCCAATACCCCGGAAGCCGCCGATTCCAATCCTAACCAAATCAATCTGTTGAAGAACCTAGCGGCCTTTCGCGATAAATGGCTAGTACCGGTGTGGGTAGGCGAAACCGGAGAAAACTCCAATGAGTGGTTTGGGGCGGCGGTGCAGGGCCTGAACGCCCAGAACATTGGCTGGTGCCACTGGACCCTCAAGCGCGTAGATGGTCCTACAAGCTTGTTGCGGGTAAAGCCTTACGGTAGCATTCTCACGGCCGAAGGTAGAGCGGCATTGCTGCGCAACGTGCAGTATGCTAATTGCTTGCCTAATAAGGATGTGATAGTTGCTCTCACGAAACCAGCAAATTATACTGCTCCTTTTGCTTCTCTCACCATCCCTGGCACAATTCAGGCAGCTGATTATGATCTGGGCAGAGCAGGAGTGGCCTACCACGACGATTTTTCAGCAAAAATAGATTACCGCGATACGGTAGCCTGGAATCTGGGCGGCGCTTACCGCAACGATGGAGTAGATATCCAAGTGACTACTGACTCACCGGGTAAAAAATATTCCGTAGGCCACTTGGCAGTGGGGGAGTGGATGAACTACACCGTAACAGTGGCTGCTGCGGGTACTTATTCGGTGCAGGTCCGGGTAAAGTCTGCCCCTACACCTGGGAAGCTTTTGCTGAAAATGGATGGCGTGTCCGTAGCCTCACTGCTTGTTAGCCAGGTAGATAGTGCGGGTAAATGGATGACGGCGACCACTAAAACAGCCACGCTGCCAGCTGGCCGCCACACGTTGCAGCTGCAGATAGCGCAACCCGTAGACCAGGTTAGCTGGCTACGATTTACCCCAATTAGTACAGGCTCGGCGGGCGGACAGTAGGCGGGCTGCCCGACAGTTTTTTGTACCTTGTACAGTACCATGAGGCCCATTCTTCGCCACTTTTTCTTGTTTCAAGCCAATCGGCTACCCGGTCTTGTGCTGCTGCTGTTGCTGCTAGTTGTGGGTATGCGCGGTAGTTGTGCTGCATCGGTTAAAGGCCCCGATACCTTGCGGGTTCGGGCTAATCTGGAGGAGCTGTACGTAGGCCCTTATAATTACAGTCTTCTCATAGACCCAACGGGACAGTTAACCCTGGCCGATGTGCAGAAACCTCAGTACGCTGCAGGGTTTGTGCGTGGCGACAAGGTGCCCACCGATATGGAGCAGACAGGAGCGTATTACTGGATGCGGCTGATAGTGAGGGCCGAAGGCCCCCAGGATCAGCACTGGTACCTAGATATGTTTGACTCGCATATCAATGATATTTCCTTCTTTCCCGACCTTGGCTCAGAGCGAAACTCTGTACATACCGGCGCTGATCGGCCACTGGCTACCCGTAAGTTTCCGTACAAAAACTTCCTGTTTCGGCTGTCTTTAGAGCCCAACCAAAGCCACGTGTATTATCTGCGGCTGCGGTCAAACTCTAAAACCAGCTTCCTGAGCCGGCTGCGCACAGAACAACCGCTGTCTGTGCACTTCCAAACTGAGTATGGTCTGTTGGGAGGCTTCTATGGGGTGCTGCTGATCATGGTTATTTACAACCTGTGCCTCTACGCCTTTATCGGCGAACAAACCTACCTGCGCTACGTGCTCTACGTACTTAGTTCAAGCTTAGTGTTTCTGGCGGAGGATGGCCTAGGGTTTCAGTATTTGTGGCCGGCATATCCGACACTCAATCAGTTGGTTATTGCGGGCTCTCCCATACTGCTGCTGCTCACGTTCAGCTATTACGCCCGGCAATTTCTGGATGCCCCGCAGCGGTTGCCCCGCTACGATTCCTGGGTGCGGGCTGTAGTGCTCCTGAGCACTGCTGCTTTGGTTTTAGATACCGTTTGGTTGGATTCCGGCTGGAGTTTCTGGCTGTTTCTGCTGCCCTATGGCATGATTTACTACCTGGCCTTCCGGATTTGGCGCCGAGGGTTTCGCCCGGCTGGCTACTTCCTGCTCGCTCATGCTATGGTGGCAGTGAGTGTGGGCTTCCTTATCCTGCGTAAGCTCGGCATTAACACCTTCACAAACACGGCCACGGTGTATAGCATGAATGCCGCGTTTGTGGTAGAAGTAGTGGTGCTGTCCTATGCCTTAGGAGAAAAGATCAAAGGAATTAAGGATCTGACCATCAAAGCCCAGGCTAAGCTGGTGAAGCAGTTGCGCAAGAAGCACTACGCGCAAGATCAGCTCGTAGAGCAGCTACGTCGCAATCAGGAGCTCAAGGATCAGCTGAACACAGAACTGGAAAGCCTGGTGGCATTGCGCACCGAAGAGTTGCGCAAGCAAAGTGACACGATCAGTGCGCAAAACCGGGAATTGCTGCAGGCCAATGGCCTGCTGGCGTTGCAGTCATCCGCCATCGAAAAACTCAACACAGACTTGCAGCGCGACTTACAGGAGGCAAAAACGGCCCGGGTGATGTCGAAAGAGGTAAACTTTGGAGAGTTCAGCCAGATTTATCCCGACAAGGATGCTTGCCTGGTATACCTGGCTGGCCTGAAGTGGTCCGAGGGGTTTCAGTGTCGCAAATGCGGGCACGAGAAATACTGTGATGGACGCGAACCGCACTCACGCCGCTGCACGCGTTGTCGCTACGTTGAATCAGCTACGGCCTATACACTGCTGCAGAAGTGTAAATTCTCCATTATCAAAGCCTTCTACGCTGTGTTCCTGATCTACACGCACCAGGGAAATTACGCTTCGCAGGAGTTGTCGAGGGTGCTGGACCTGCGCCAGGGCACGTGCTGGAGCTTCAGCCAGAAAGTGCTGGAAGCCATGAAAAGAAGAAGGCAAGCACCTGATTTTGACGAGAATGAGGACTGGACCAACGTACTCCTGGATGCCACCGGAAGTGCAGAAGAAGAGCCCGCAGCAGGGGAGGAAGAACTCCAGAAGAGCATTTCCGGGAAGAAAGTCGTGCTATAGCACAATGCTTGTAATTTATTTTGAAAAAAGGGGGCTTTTGGCCCCTTTTTTTGATTGTTTTTTACGTGTCGACCTAGCAAACTTGAAAGGCTATCTAAAGAAGCTAAGTGCAGATATACTCAATTTTACTTGTGTGTTAAGCGTATAGCAATGTTGTTAATAACGTGCAAAAACGCTTATTCTGAGCAATAGAAGCGTTTTTGCTATTGCGTTTCCTGAACAAGGTCGAATATATTTGGGTACTCCCACCGATCCCATGCTCACTTCTCCCCCTCTTTCCGTGGCCGTTCCGAAAGCTGTTGAGTGTACTGCTCATTTCTGGAACCTGCACAACGTGTTCCTGCAAGCGCAACCCAACCCTCACGAGGTTGGTGCTCCGGTATCCCTTACTGAGGCACCCCTTGTCTGGCCATACTGCTCCGAAAGCATTGCCTTTCCAAATGATAGGACACTCCTTATTACGGCAGAAGTGCTGACTTGTACTTCTCTGCTAGCAGCACTTGGCAATAGAGCCAGCCGTGGACAGCAAGAGCAAGGTGACCCTCATTCCCGCTCGGCAAAATCGTACGGCGGGGCACTGCAAGCAGCCGATGTACCTGCTGGCTCAGGCCAACTCACTCCCCGAACTATGCTAGGCCACTCCACCTGGCCTAGTGAATACTTTAAGTTGCGCTTGGACCAGCAACCCACCGCCGTCCTGACGCCCTACTTAAGATACTTAGCGTCCTGAATTTTGCTTGTCTCTGAGGCTTGTATAAAGCCGTGGTCAACTGTCTAGGCCTGTTCTGGCTCCTTCCAGCTTGCTTTACCTGTTTTATTCCCACAATTCCCACACAGTATGAACCAACCTCTCTACACCAACGCATTGCTGCGCCGGGCCGTTTGGCTGTCAGCAGCGGGTCTGCCATTGCTGGCATCTCCGGCCGCTGCAGAAGGCGCATCTACGCTCGTCAGGCCGGCTCTTAGCCGGGCTACCCTGGCCGATGTACCTGTTTCCGGACGTATCGTTCAGTCAAATGGTGATCCGCTTCCCGGCGTAACCGTTATCGTGAAGGGTACCACCATAGGCACCACCACCGACGCCGACGGCCGCTTTTCCCTCAACGCTCCCGAGGGCTCTACGCTGGTTATCAGCTACGTAGGCTTCTCCCGCAAAGAGGTTGCCGTGTCAGGTGCTACCAGCAACGTCAGCGTAACTCTGGTGGAGGACTCGCGCGCCTTGAGCGAAGTAGTAGTAGTAGGATATGGCACGCAGGAACGCGGCAGCGTAACGGGCGCTATTTCCTCCGTAGGAGCCGCTGACATTGTGCGCCAGCCGGTGCCGGATGTTACGCAAGCCATTCAGGGCAAAGTATCGGGTGTAACCATTACCTCCAACGGGGGAGCTCCAGGCGGTGCGGCAGGTACTTCGGTCCGCGTTCGGGGTATTACTTCGGCCGGCAACAACAACCCGCTGTATGTGGTCGATGGATTTCCGCTGCCCGATGGTGGCGACAACCAGCTGAACGCCATCAGCCCGAATGACATTGAAACGATTGACATCCTGAAGGACGCCTCTGCTACAGCTATTTATGGCGTGCGCGCTGCCAACGGGGTAGTTATTATCACCACCAAGCGGGGCAAAGCCGGCAAGTCTACCTTCAATCTGGATGCTTACCGCGGTATCCAGACCGTAGCCCGCAAGCTTGATCTGCTCAACGCCGAGGAGTACGCTACAATCAACAACGAGTCGTTGCTGGCGGCCGGCAAGCCGATTGCACTGGATAAGCTGCGCAACCCCTCAGCCCTAGGCGAAGGCACCGACTGGCAGGATCTGCTGTTCCGCAAAGCCAAAATTCAGAACTACTCGCTTTCCGCTACGGGTGGCAGCGATAAGTCCCGCTTTGCCGTATCGGCTGGTTATTTCCAGCAGGATGGTATTGTGTTGGGCTCCAACTTCGAGCGCTTTACATTGCGCGCCAACGGCGACGTGCAAGTGGGTAAAATGCTGAAGCTGGGCAACAGCATCTCCCTGACCCACCTCAACGACCGGCAGGTAACCAGCAACAACGGCGAGTACGGTGCTGTGCAGCAGCTGCTGCGCATTCCGCCCACAGTGCAGCCCTACCGCCCCGATGGCTACTGGTACCAGCCTAACAGCGCTTCCGACAACTTCACGGAAGAAAACCCCCTGGCAACTTCGCAGCGAACAAACCAGAAGTTCACGCGTAACAGGGCCATCACTACGTTCTTCGCTGAGCTGGAGCCGGTGAAAGGCCTGCGCTTCCGTTCAAACGTAGGAGCTGACCTGATATTCGACAACTTCAACAGCTTCGCACCCAAAGGTCCCGAGCTGGCTGGCTACACCCAGCGCTATATCACGGCGGGTGCCTCGGCTACTTCCAGCTACGCGCCCACCTACCTGATTGAGAACACAGCCACCTACGACCACCTGTTTGATGGCAAGCACCAGGTGACACTGCTCGTAGGCCAGTCGGCTCAGGAATTCAACTTCAGCAACGTAGAGGCCTACCGCTCGCTGTACCTGCGCAACGACCTGCAAACGATTGGATCAGGCCCGATTAACTCCCAGCTCAACAACAACGGCCGTATTGATCCGCCCCGGCGTCTGGCCAGCTTGTTCAGCCGTCTGAACTACGAATATGCCGGTAAATACATTTTCCAGGCCGTAGTGCGGCGAGATGGCTCCTCGCGCTTCGATACAGGAAAGAAATTTGGTTTCTTCCCCGGTGCCTCGGTGGGCTGGCGTATTTCGGAAGAGGACTTCATGAAAGACAACAGTGTTGTCAGCAACCTGAAGCTGCGGGCAGGCTATGGCCGCGTAGGTAATGAGCTGAACGCCAGAAGATTCGCATATCTCTATACGATTAACTTCGGTGCTACTTACCCACTGGGTCCAGATGGCGCTATCAACACGGGTGGTGCCCCCATTCGTTTGCTGAACCCTGATTTGCGCTGGGAATACAACGACCAGGCTAACCTAGGTCTGGATATGGGCTTCATGGAGAACCGCTTCGAAGCCAGCATTGACCTGTATAGCCGGAATTCGCCTAACCTGATTGCAGATGTGCCCCCATCCCTCGTGTCGGGTACGTACGAGCCTGTGCCACGCAACGCAGCTTCGGCGTATAACCGCGGTATCGACGTAGCCCTGACCTCGCACAACTTCATGGGCGCGGGCCAGGATTTGAACTGGACGACTACGTTCAATGTATCGGCCTTCAAAACCCGTCTGGAGTCATTGGGAGCCGGCGTTCCGTATAACGGCCTGGGTTCTCTGAGCGGTACTATTGTTCGCTACGATATCAACCAGGCCTTTGGCTCCTTCTATGGCTACGAGGCAGATGGCTTGTTCCAGACTCCCGAAGAAGTAAAGAATGCGCCTACGCAGCAGCCTGGTACGGCTCCCGGCGACATTCGCTTCAAGGACATTAACGGAGATGGTGTAATCACCGACCTCGACCGGAAGTTCATCGGCAACCCCAACCCGAACTTCTCATTTGGCCTGACCAACACGCTGAATTTCAAGAATTTCGATCTGAGCTTCTTTATTCAGGGCGTACAGGGAAATGATGTGTACAACCTCAACCGCTACATCACGGAAAGTGCGCTGTACAGCACCACCAATGGTACCACGCGCATCCTGAACCGCTGGACCGGACCGGGTACCAGCAATGATATTCCGCGTGCTATCAACGGCGACCCCAACAACAACCTGCGGGTATCTACGCACTACATCGAGGATGGCTCTTATGTGCGCCTCAAAAACTTGACGTTCGGCTACACGCTCCCCAAAACCGTGATGAGCCGCATTTCAGCTACCCAGATTCGCGTGTACTTCACGGCCCAGAACCTGGCCACGCTGACCAAATACACCGGCTACGACCCCGAGGTAAGTGCCAGCGGCGTTGATTTGGGTATTTACCCACAAGCGCGCGTGTTCATGGGCGGCCTGAACATTGGGTTCTAATCCTTTCCAATTCCCACCGACTACATCATGAAGATTTCAACATATGCTTGCGGCGCCTTCCTGCTCTCCTTGGGGTTGCTGGGTAGCTGCACCGAGAAGTTCCTGGAAGAAGCCCCTTCCGACCAGATAACGGACGCTAATTTTTACCAAACGCAGCAAGACGCTGTTCAGGCCGTAACGGCGGCCTACAGCGAGCTAACCAAGGAAGGCCAGTACAATGCGGCCATGTGGGCTTTTGATATCATGGCCGACAATTCCGTAACCGGCGGCGACGACGGCAACGACGGCATTGAGTACAAGCAGCTCGAAGCATTCAGCATTCCCTCCACCAACACGGTGGTGAACCGCCTGTGGGGTGGTTCCTTCATCGGGATTCAGCGCGCTAACCTGGTGCTCCAGAAAGTGCCTAGCATTTCGGGCATGGACCCCGTAATTCAGAAGCGCTGCCTGGGAGAGGCTCAGTTCCTGCGGGCCAAATATTACTTTGATTTGGTGCGGGTATATGGCGATGTGCCGCTGTTCACGGCTCCTCCGGCCAGCCCCGAAGCGGTGAATATTCCGCGTACGCCGGCTGCCGAAGTATACAAGCAGATTGAGCAGGACCTGATTGACGCCATCGGCAACCTACCTACCTCGTACTCCGGTGCCGACCTGGGCCGGGCCACCAAGTGGGCCGCAACTGGCCTACTGGCCAAAGTGTATATCACGGAAGGTAAAAAGCCTGAAGCAGCTGCGCGGGCTCGGGAGGTGATCAACGGCTCAGGCAAAAGCCTGTGGGCCAACTACGCCGATAACTTCCAGGTGAAAAACGAGAACGGCAAGGAGTCGCTGTTTGAGGTGCAGTACATTAATGGCCGCAATGAGTACGACCGTAACAACGTAGGCTCGGCCATGAACGAGTTCTTCGGGCCGCGTGGTGCCAACCAGACGCCCGGTAGCGGCTACGGCTTCAACGTGCCGGAGCCTGACTTCGTGAATGGCTACGAGGCTGGCGACACGCGCAAAGCAGCCACTATCTGGGTGCCAGGCGATGTGTTTCCGGATGGCGCGAAGCAATCGGCCAAAGCCACCGGCTCGCCGTTTGGCTACAACGTAAAGAAGTGGTTTGTAGGCAAAGTGGGCACCAACATCTGGGATTCGCCCCTCAACGTGCCTGTACTACGCCTGGCTGAGATGTACCTGATTGTTGCGGAGGCCGTAGGGCCAACCACGGAGGGCCTGGAGGCTATCAATAAAGTTCGCCGTCGGGCCTTTGGCCTCGATATCAACACGCCTTCTGCGGCCCACGACCTTACGGCGGGCACTACGGATTGGACGGGTGCCGTACTGCGGGAGCGGAAGTACGAGCTGGCCTTTGAGTTTGACCGCTGGTTTGACTTGAAGCGCTACAACGGTACGCCCTATGGCCTCATTCCGGTAATGACGGCGCAGGCCAACTATCTGCGGACGCTGGGCATTACGCAGCGCGGGATACCCACGGAGAAAAACCTGGTGCTGCCCATTCCGCAAACGGAGCTGGACGCCAACCCTGGCCTGAAGCAAAACCCTGGCTACTAGGCCACTTCCCACCACTTTCGCCCTCAATAATCATGATGCATATTTGGAATAAAACCGCGCTGGTGTTACTGGCCAGTTCACTAGTTTTTACGGCCTGCGATAAGGACGACGACGGTAAGCTGGAAGGGCCCAAGCCTACCGTCAGCTTCGTTGCCTCGGCGCCCAAAGTAGTCGGCCTCACCTCGGAGGTTACTTTCACCAGCACCAGCACCGATGCTTTCCTCTACCAGTGGGACTTCGGTGATGGTACTATCGGCTCCGGCCAAACCGTTACGCACGTCTATACCAAAGGAGGTACATTCAAGGTGCAGGTGGTGGCCGCCGGCCGGGGTGGCTCCAGCACTTCCGAAACCAAGGAAGTAACTATTGTGTCGCCGCTGAGTACGGTGAACAAGCTGCTGACGGGCGGCTCTTCTAAAACCTGGATGCTGGATAATACTGTGGATGCGCCTATTGTTGTAGGTATTGAGGCCGAGCCAACCAAGTATTTTGGCGGCGTAAAAGCTGGCGAACTACCTAAATGCCAGTCGGATGATGAGTACACTTTCTCCGCGTCCAACGTATTCACCTACGATTCTAAGGGCGAGACCTTCTATGCCAACCAGAAAGACTACTCCTGTCAGCCGGGCCTATCAGATACCTCGCCACTGGTATTTGGCGCGGCCGTGGGCAATGGCCTAGGCCAGTTCAGCCTCACGAAAGCCGGCACCTTCATTGGGGCCACTGATGCTTCGCTCACGGAACGGGTGTACCGCATTCTGTCGATAGACGAGAAGAAGATGACCCTCCGTGCCGGCAGCGGCGCCTCGGGCGGGACGGTCTTTACACTCAAACTGGTGGCCAAGTAAGTGAAAATCAGCCTCCAGTATGGTGGTTTCGGTCTGTCTAGGCCAGTCAAAATAGTATGATACATTTTTCTTCGAGTTTCTTCCGGAGTCAGTGGACCGGGGCCAGCGCATTGCTGGCCCTGAGCCTACTGGCCTGCACCGAAACTAAAACCAAGGACATTCCCGCTCCTACGCCCGTAGTTCCGGAAGTAAATGAGGAAGCAAAAGAGCTGAATCAGTACACGGAGCTGAAATGGAACGATGAGTTCGATAGCGGCACGCTGGACGAGAGCAAGTGGGTGCGGGAGCAGGGCGGCGGTGGCTGGGGCAACAACGAGCTGCAGAACTACACCAACTCCCCCGAAAATGCCTTCCTGACGAGCGCGGGCAACCTCGTAATTGAGGCCAAGCGCCAGCAGTCAGGCAATAACGCCTACACCTCGGCCCGCCTCATCACCAAAGGCAAGCAATCCTTTAAGTTTGGCCGCATTGATGTGCGAGCTAAGTTGCCCAAGGGCAAAGGCATATGGCCAGCCATCTGGATGTTGGGCGCCGATATCGACCAGAATAATTGGCCGAAATGCGGTGAAATCGACATCATGGAGCTGCGCGGAAGCCGCCCCAAGGAACTGCTCTCCACCATGCACTATGCCAATAGCTCGGGTGCGCGCGAGCTGAAGGGCACCACCCAGGTACTGGATGCCGACTTGTCAGCGGACTATCATATCTACACCGTGGTGCGGAGTAAGAACATGACTCGCTTTTATCTAGATGGTAGCGCTACGCCGTACTATTCCTTCACGGGCACCGACGCGAGTCCTTACCCATTCAACAACCCGTTTTTCCTCATTCTGAATGTGGCAGTGGGAGGTGATTTCGACGGCAACCCCGACGCCTCCACCACCTTTCCGCAGCAGATGCAGGTAGATTACGTGCGTTACTATCAGTACAAGTAAACCCGGTGCTCGGCCGGCAATTCCGAGTGGGAAATAGTGCGTACCCAGAAAGCTTTTGGGGATTAGCTTTCTGGTCTGGGTGGGCCGGGCTCAGCTAACCAGTTGAGCCCGGTTATCCTGCTCCAGTCAAAGCCCCGCTTGTACCTGGCCTAGGCCACTTTAAAATGAGTTTCTTCTTACCGTCTTGTTCCGCGGAAGGCTGCTAGAACCTTTCACAGAACTACTTAAGACCGATTCGCCTGTTAGGGGGGCGGGTCGGTCTTTGTAGTTTTAGGAAGTGACACCGGTGCCTTGCTGATGCTACTGGCCTAGGCTGTGTGGACAGTAAGACTTTTGGGTAGTAAAAGACCGTCATGCTTCATCTGACGTCCGCTTACCGAAGCATCTCTACCGCTTCTCTAGATCGGTAATTAGTAAGAGGTAAAGATGCTTCGGCAAGCAGACGTCAGATGAAGCATGACGGTCTTTTCACTTACTGTTCACTGAGCTTAGGCCCAGAAGTGTTTCGAGAATATTGAGGTCTAAGATGTGAGATAGAAAAAGCGAGGCCGGAACCATTTACTGGTCCCGGCCTCGCCCGTTGTAATATATCCTGTCTAAGCCTCTAGGCCTGCTGAGGGCGGTGCCCGCGGAGGCCATACCAGAGGATGTAGGCGTAGCACAGCAGCGGTAGCACAAAGGCCCAGCGCAGGGAGCTAGCGTCGGCCACGAGCCCGAAAAGCATGGGTACCAGGGCCCCGCCCACAATGCCCACGTTGAGTAGGCCCGAAGCCTCCTCGGTGTGGCGTCCCAGCCCGGCCACGGCCAGCGTGAAGATGGTAGCGAACATGATCGAGTTCATTAGGCCCACGGCCAGCAAACTCCACATGGCCACCTCGCCGGTGGTGCTGATGGAAATGAGCACCAGGACCACGGCCCCGATGGCATTGAAGGCCAGCAGGCGGCCGGGGTTGAACTTGTTAAGCAAGTAGGCGCCCAGGAAGCGACCCACCATGGCCCCACCCCAGTAGTAGGCCACCTTATCGCCGGCGACCTTTGGGGCCAGGCCCATGATGTCGGCCTGGCCTAGATAGGATACGATGTGGGAGCCAATGGCTACCTCGCCGCCCACGTAGGCGAAAATGCCCAGCACCCCATACACCAAATGCCGGTAATGGTAGGCCCGGCGGCCGGGATCTTCTGCCGTGGGGGCGTGAGCAATAACGGGCAGCTTGAGCACGGCCAACAGCCCGCTGATAACAACCAGCACGGCCCCGATGCCGAGGTAGGGCAGCTGCACGGCTCGCACGTCAATGGCGGCGCTGGCGGCGGCCGAATCCAGCGTGGGCAGGTTCTTCAGAATCAGGGCTGAGCCCAGCAGCGGGGCCACGGTAGTGCCCAAGGAGTTGAAGGCCTGCGTGAGTGTGAGGCGGGCCGGGGCAGAGCGGGCCGGCCCCAGGATGGACACGTAGGGGTTACCAGCCACCTGCAGCAAGACTACGCCCGTGGCCAGCACGAACAGGGCGCCCAGAAACAAGGGATAGGAACGGCTGTCGGCGGCGGGGTAGAACAGAAACGCACCCAGCGCGGCCACCAGAAAGCCCGTGAGCATGCCGCCCTTGTAGCCAATGCGTTGCACCAGTTTGCCGGCCGGAATGCCCATCACGAAATAGGCCCCGAAGAAGCAGAGGTTGATGAAGTTGGCTTGGGTGTAGCTGAGGCGGAAGATGGCCTTCAGGTACGGAATCAGGATGTCGTTCAGACAGGTGATGAAGCCCATCATGAAAAACAAAACCGTAAGCGAGGCCAGGGCCGGGGTGTAGTTGGGCGAGGGGCCGTCGGTGGAGGCGGTCTGCGGGCCGGGAATTGGGGAGGCAGTAATAGGAGCGGCCATAAGGCTAGGAAAAGGGGAAAGGGGGAAATGGGAAATTTCAAGCCACATTGGCCTATACCAGAAGGCAAATTAGCCGATTCTTGGGTTATCGTGGCACTAACAGGCTTCGGTAGAGACACGCCTGCTTCAATACGTAAAGCCGGCTTAGCACCACAATAGCTGATCAGGAAACCAAAAGGCAGCCTCAAGTAGGGGGCTGGATGCTAGTACTACCAAATATATCAGTTGAATAAAGCAGAATACAAGTGCCTTACACGGGCGCACGACACTGTTTTAGTGAGGCTATACGCTTACCACACACCGCCACCCTTGCGTAGCTGTGGTTTTCAGTCCGCCTGGTAAGCGCCGACTACGCCCATCGCAATCAGTTAACAAACAATGAAAAATACGTGCGCTTTTGCGTTACCAGATAGCAGGCAGTGGCCTCAACGGCGCAGTAGCCCTAAAAGGCAACTGCCCGGCAATGGTTGCCGGGCAGTTGAGGTGAATTATCTCTGACTGGATTTGAGGTAGTAGCACGCCTAAATAATGCAGTTTATGAGCCGGTTCGAGTGGCCTAGAGTAAAGGCAGATGCTCCCGTAGTCGCTCACGGAGCAGGTCCAGCAGGATTTGGTCCAGGAACTGAAATTTATCTGGGATACGCAGGTTAACGATAGTTTTGCCAGCCAGGGCCCCGCCAAATTTCTGGCGAAGAATATCCGTGTGCTTTCGCTCCATCACGAAAATAATATCGGCCCAGCCAATGTGCCCAGCCGTGACGCGAACCCGTGCGCCGGGCTCCGTGCCGGCTGAGCGCGCTTCGTAGTGGGCATGGCCATCCAGCAGCCGCTCGGCGGTAAGGCTCCGCCACCGGTTCTGGCTACAAATAAAAAGGAGTTGTTGATGTGGCAGTGCAGGCATTAAAAGCAGAGCAGGCTGATTATTCCACCAAGGACACCCGAATTTTGCGGCCCTTTATTTTGGCCCCCGTCACGCGCTCTGCCACTTCCTGCGCCTGTGGGCGCGGCACGGCCACGTAGCTGTAGTGGTCAAATACTTCAATGTGGCCTACAGCGTCGCGCTCCAGGCCTCCGTGGGCCACGAACGTACCCACCAAGTCGTGGGCACTGACTTTGTCTTTGCGGCCCGCCGAAACGTGCAGCGTAACATTCTCGGGGCGGGGCCCTTTTGGGGCTGCGGGCGGCAATTTGGGGGCGTGCAGTGGCTTCCACTGGATGCCGGCAGCAATAGGCCACTTTTTAACCAGGGCCTGCTCTTTCTCCGTGACCAGAATGTGGGCCGTACCCTCAGCGCCGGCGCGGGCCGTACGGCCGGCCCGGTGCTGAAACGCATCGGCCTTGTCGGGGCTGTCGAACTGCACGACGGTGTCGAGAGCTGTCACGTCGATGCCGCGGGCGGCTACGTCGGTAGCTACCAGCACTTGGCTAGAGCCGTTGCGCAGCTTCATCAGGGCTTTGTCGCGCTCGGGCTGGGGCATTTTGCCGTGCAGCACTTCGGCGGCTACGCCACGACCCTGCAGGAAGCGGGTGAGCTCCGTGCACCGCTCGCGGGTGTTGCAGAACACCAGGGCGCGGCCGGTTTCGGGCTGCTGCAGCAAGTGCAGCAAGGCGGCGGGTTTCTTCTCAACGGGGCCGAAGTGGCCTACTAGCTTCAGGTTTTCGGGCAGCTCATCGGTATCGGCGCCGGCATTCACTACGCGAGGCCGGGTAAGATTCTTGCGAATCAAATCCAGCACCTTATCCGACATGGTAGCCGAGAATAGCAGCGTCTGGCGGCGGCGCGGCAGGCGCTTGATAATCTCCACCAGCTCCTCCTGAAAGCCTAGCTCCAGCAGCTTGTCGGCCTCATCCAGAATCAGCACTTTCAGCTGATTAGGAATAATGCTGCGGCGCTCAAAGTGGTCAAGCAAACGGCCTGGAGTGGCCACTACAATGTGCGGCGCCTGTTGCAGAGAGGCTGTTTCATCGCGAAAGGCGTGGCCACCATAAAAGGCCGCTACGCGCAGATTAGGCAGAAATTTACCGAGTTTCTTGAGGGCGTCGCGGACCTGCAGGGCTAGTTCCCGAGCGGGCACCAGCACAATAATTTGCACTGCATCAAGCTTTACATCTACCTGATGCAGAACGGACAAACCGTATGCTGCCGTTTTGCCCGAGCCGGTTGGGGCCTGGCCTACCACGTCCTGCCCGGCCAGAGCCATGGGTATTACCTGCTCCTGCACGGGAGTAGGTGTAGCAAAGGCCAGCTCTTCCAGCGCCTGTAAAAGTTCGGGAGAGAGGCCTAGATCGGCAAAGGACGGGGTAGTCGGAGTCATAAAACGCAGTATTTACCGCAAAGGTAGCGCTTTGGCAGCCGAGAACCGTAAGGAGGTTTTAGGGGAACTGATCAGTATGACGGGCCGGTGCCTTTACCTATGCGGAAGGCATCGTCTAGGCCAGTTCAAAGCTCAAGTTCCCCGTGCACCATCTCGCTATTTCAACGGCTCCTCTATGTCTACGAGGCGGTAGCGCACGGCCGATTTCTTTGGCCGGATGTCCATGCCCACATAGTGCGCGTAAGCCTTCGTGAAGCAGGCCCCGAAGTAAAAAATCATGGCGCAATAGAACACGAACAGTAGCACGAGCACCATACTGGACGCCGGGCCATAGATAGGGCCTAAGTTGCGCGGTACCAGCAAAAAGCCCAGTGCATTCTCCCCCAGATCAATGAGAACGGCCGTTACCAGGGCACCCCGCAATACGGCCCGGTGCGGCACTTTGGCGCTGCTTAGGTTCCGAAACGTGATGCCAAACCAAGCGGCCAGGATCAGCAGAGAGATAAGCTGGTTAAGAATCTGGAACAGGTAGAAGATAAAGGTGGCGTCGAAGTCGCGCACGTAATCGGCCACAAACGCCAAGGCCGCATCCGAAACAAACGCCACGATAGACAGCAGCATGGTGGCAAACAGAATGCCCAAAGACCGGGCGCGCTCCTTCAGCAGCTTCGTGAAGCGGCCGGTGCTGCGCCGCGTCCGGATTTGCCACAACTGGTTTAGCGAGTTCTGAATGACGCCAAACAGCGTGGTAGATATGAACAGCAGGAAGGCAAACCCCAGCCACGTGACCAGTCGGCTCCGCTCCACATTCGTGACGTTTTGCAGAATCTGCTCCACCAGCCCCGCCGCCGAAGCGCCCAGCAGTTGCGCCAGCTTGGTGAGCAGCAGCCCCCGCACCGCCGATGCCGAATACAGCGACCCGATGATCTGGATCAGAATAATGAGGATGGGGGGGAGGGCAAACGTGGTGAAAAAAGCGGTGGCCGCTCCTAGCCGCAAGGGGTCGTTGGCACCGAACTCGCGGGCCGCGCGGCGCAGCAGAATCAGGAAATCGGTCCAGGCGTTACGGCGGTGGTGGGCCGAGTCGTGTACTTTTGTCATCGGAGGCGCGTACTACTCCTGGCGCTAGGCCAGGCAAAAGCGGTTGGCGAAGGTAACGCGCCGCCGCCCCGATTCCGCCTTACGCCGCCTAATCTTTCCTCCGTGAATCAACCTATCATTCCGCCGCCTGTCACTCCGCCTTCCTCCAGCTGGTGGCGCCGCCGCTTGGTGGAGCCCCTGCGCGACTTGCTGCGGCAGGGCCTCACGCCGCACCAGCTGGCCCTTACCATTGCCTTGGGTACCGTGCTAGGCCTGGTGCCCGTGCTAGGTATCACTACGCTGCTAGCCACCTTCGCGGCGGTACGCTTGCGCCTCAATGTGGCAGCCACGCTGCTCATTGCGCACCTCTGGAGCCCCGTGCAATTGCTGCTGCTCATTCCATTGCTTCGCTGGGGAAATCGGCTGCTGGGCAATGGCGCCGACCCGGAGCTTACCTTGGTTCAACTGCAGCTACAATTCAAGCACGACTGGCTGACGGCGCTGCAGATCCTCTGGAAAGCCTTTGCCGGTGGCCTACTGATCTGGGGCGCCGCCTCGGTGCCGGTGGGGGCGCTCCTGTATTTCCTGCTGCGTCCACTACTGCGCCGTGTAATGGCCCGGCAAGCGGTAGTGGAGAATAATGGGTAATAAAGAGCCGAGAATTCAGGAAGTTGCGCTAAAATAGTAAGGGCCTATAAGTTATGAGGCGCTTATCAGCGCCTTATCCCAGGGTGGAAAGCATTGCTAAAATTTCAGAAAACGTCCTTTTGATAAAAGTGCATGAGTGCTTCCCCCGTTTCCTCATTAGGGGGTGCTTTTCACAGTTCCAAAGCAAGTGGTCTTAATGGAACAAGTGTAAGGGTCAGCGGGAACGTCAACCTCACCTCCTGGAGCCTTGACGGGCTGAATCGTTACGGTGACTCCAATCGGGATAGGATCTCCCATGTAACACAGGTCCAGCACCCGGATAGTGTCAAGCGGGCCGGTCTTCACTAGCGTCACGGAAGCAGTAGGGAAAAGCCCACACAAGTCAGCGGTAGGCTCATAAAACACGACCTTTCCCCTAACGGGGGCGCTGTACTCACGATATACCCATTCGTGCTTACAGTCGCCTTGTACTGATACTCCTGAGGCTATTGGGGCCGTCCGGCACTCTACGCCGCTTGCGACAAGCAGAAGCATCAGAATGGGGGTGAGTATCTTCATCTGTCGGGAGAGGCTACAGTGCTACACTAATGTAACGCCAAAAAGTACCACATCGGGGCATTGGTGCAATAGGGATAGAAACTACCACTTTCCCGAGGCGGGTCCTAGATCAACTCTTATGTTTAGCGACTTTTTCAATATAGAACTAGGCTAGCGTATATCCTTTCGTAATAGACAAAGTGCTATTGCAAGCCCATCTGCTCTTACTGGTTGCTCTGGTATTCCACGTAGCCCCCTGGGTACGCCTTGGCAATTTTCTCTGCTAGGCAAGGCTTGTTTGCTAGCTCTAGCTTCTTTGCCTTGAAAGGCTACTTCCAGTGGCCCAACGCCAAATAGCACAAGCCTTGTCGTGCCATGCTGAAGCCCATTAGCAGTGGAATCAGGTACATAGCCTACCAGCAGTTGAAAAGAGGTGTGAGTACGTTGATTGAGTAACGCATGGTACGCTAATAGTGCTCGCCCGCTATCGGCGGGCTGTACCAGGAATCCCTGCTGTACTAGTATATGGTGTAGGGTCTGGAATGCTTCCGAGTGCGGGTCATGGGTATAGAGCAGTATCGTATTGGCTCCTTTGAAGGGTTGATCACTCGTTCGCTGAGAAAAAGCGGTCACTTGGGTCAACAGCAGCAAGCTAGCGCTGAGCCAAGCACTTCGTAAAAGGCGCAACCCGCAAATCATTTGCATGTGATATAGAATGAAAGAGATATTCCTGAAGGTTTTGTCCTGATTGAGATTGAAAAAAAAGCTACGTAGTCAAGCGGAACGGAGGTAAGATTGTCCGAGAAGTCAAATTATGTTTGAAAGACTCGTTTGGATAGGGAAAAAGAATCACCTACTACAAAGCCGTTCAATATGCCGTAAAGCAAAATCCCAAACACCTGATTAGACTTAGAAAGTCATCGGATGTTTGGGATATGAAAGCGCTACTGCGAGGATGGCAGTAGAATCAGCAGATTATGCGCGCCGATAAACGGGTTCCGTTTGCAGCAGGTACTGGATGAGGGGCTCCTGAGAGTTCGGGTCAATCAGCATGAGGTCCACGAACTGTGCTTCGCCGATGTTGCCCTGGATGATGGGGCCTAGGTCTTGCAGGAATGCGGGGTCCTGGCCCTCCTGATCGGTATGGAACGCCAGCAGCAACCGGCGCTCCTCGGGGTTGTGCTGCATCTGCATTTCGGCCAGATAGATGGCCTGCACATGGTCCTGGCCAGCGGCGTATTCGCGTAGGGCTTCTTTCAAGGCTACAGGCTCTTCGGCGGGCTGATTCAGGGCTACCTGCATGTCCTCGGGGTTCGGCATCTCGAAGAGCTGGCCCGACAGCAATGCCGCAATTTCATCGGCAGCCAGCAGTTTGCCTACCGGGGAGAAGGGGTTTAAGGCGCACTCGGCACCTTGTACCATGGTAAAGAAATCGTGGCCGCGCAGGCGCATGTACGTCACCGACTCGGGAGGAACGGCACCGCTTTCGAAAATACGCTCCACGGAGGTGAAAACCGGAATTTTGCCATCGTGCAGCACCTGGAGCTGAATCTCCATGCCTTCGGTGGGCGTGGTTTCGCCGGGCTCCATGCCTTCCTGAGGGGCCATCACTACAATTACCTCTTCCCCGAGCACAGCCTGGTAGAAGGGGCTGCGGAAAGCTGGGTCGGTAGCGGCCTGCAACAGAAGCTGCTCCAGAATATTAGTAGGCTGGAAGGAGCCCATGTCCGGCATTGGCGGGATGGCGATGGGGGGCGCCTGGGGTATCTGCGGCATGGGAGCCGAGGAAGGAGCCGCCGGCATCTGGTAATTAGAGCCCTTGTAGCGTGGGCCGGAGGGCTTATCCGTCGCTTCTGGTGCAGCAGCCTCTGGAGCCGTAGCCGGGGCGGCAGAAGGAGTAGTCGAAGAAATGGGCGCCGCAGCGTCCTCAGGTTTTTTCTTTAGAAAGTCAAACAGACCCATAACAAAACAAACAGATTAAGCTGCAAGCTAAGGAGGATTGGGGGAAGATACACAGCCTGTTTTCGGGCAAACTCTCCTGAAATCGCAAATCGAATACATTCAGCGCCCGAATGCGGCACTCGTATGCCCGTCAGATCAGCGGGTACTCTAGTAAGTTAACCGTAAAACGGCGCACCTGCAACAGATGGGTGGACCAACGCTGCGCCAAATAGTCAACGCGCTGTTATTCAGGTAACCAGAACTGGCCTAGGCCAGTTCTGGCACCCGTTATTGCCCGTCGCTACCGTTGCAGTGGCCTAGCAGCTCTGAGGCCTCCCGGATGGTGTAAGGCTGGTTTTTGTTGCCCCAGCTCTGCTGCACGAAGTTGAGCAGGTTGGCAATCTGGGAGTCGGTGAGGTCTTCGTGGCCGGGCATCACCTGGTTGTAGTCGATTCCATTGACAACCAGCGGTCCTTTCAGCCCTTTCCGGATCAGGCAGGGCAGCTCGGCCCGATGCTGGGCCACGTAATCGGCAGCCGCTACGGGCGGAATCAGGCGCTTCAGGCCCTGGCCCTGGTCGCCGTGGCAGCTGGAGCAGTGGGTGGCGTAGAGCTGGGCGCCTTCGTTGCGGCGCTCCGTGAAGCAGCCGCTCAGGCTTAGGAGCAGCGTTCCGAAAGCCGCTGCCGTTATTGCCCCGTAGCCCGTCAGAGTCAGCGACTTGTGCTTCATTTGGCCGCAGTTGCCTGCTCCGCCTGTTCTTCTTTCAGCAGCTCGGGCAGCTCCTTTATCAGGCGGTCTACTTCGGTCTTCTCCATGCCGTCATAGAGGCCCCGAATGCGGCGGTGCGAATCGATGAGGGCGAATGTGCCGCTGTGCGCATAGCCGCCCACCACGCCTTTATCTACCTGAGCGGCCGTCATGTAGGCGCGGGCCAAGGAGAAAATGGTGTCGTGGGGGGCCGTAGCAAAGTGCCAACGCGAGGCATCCTTAATGCCCAGGCGCTCGGCATAGTCGCGCAGCACCGGAATAGAGTCGTGGGCCGGGTCGATGGTGTGGCTCAGGAACAGCACGTTGGGGTTGCCCTTAAACTGCTCGTACACGCGCAACAGCTCGCTCTGCATTTTGGGGCAAATGCTGGGACAGGTAGCAAAGAAAAAGTCGGTGACGTACACCTTGCCGGCGAACGTTTGGTTGGTGATGGTTTGCCGGTCTTGGTTGGTGAGCGTGAACGACGGAACCGTGTAAGGAATAGTATCGGGCGCGCCGCCGGCCGCATTGGCTACTACGTTCGGCTCACCGATATAGGGCAGGCGGGTTTCGCCGGCGGGTTTTTCGGTGCAGCCAGGTAGGGTAAAGGTGGCGCTAGCCAGCAAGCAAGCCAAGAGCAAGTGGCCTACGCGGCCTAAAAGGGACTTTTTCATCGGGTAGAGGAGTTGGCGGCGGCAGATTTGAGCAACAGACGGGCAGAATCGAGGCTACTGCGAAACAGGCGGCCCACGGAATCGATGCGCTGCTGCTGAGCCGCGTAATAGGTGAGGCGGCGCGCTACGGTGGCGGTGTCAGCCGGGCGGCGGTACTGGTGCATCCAGTCCATCATGCCGGCATCGGCCGCCAGTAGGGCCTGGCGCTGGCGGCTGGTGGCAGCGGTGTCTGCCGGAGGCGTTTTCTGGAGTTGCTGGCGCAGATCATAGAGCTGGTCCATCTGGGCCATCAACTCATCGTGGCGGGCCAGCACGGCTTTTTCAGCGGCTTCCGCCTTCTGCTCATCGCTCTGCAACGACAGGCAGGAGGTGAGCAGGAGCAACAGCGGGGCAAATCGGAGCATTTTCACGCCGCAAAGGTAAGGCCGGGGCATGAGTAATAGGTGAGCTTAGGCAAGAGAAGCTGCCCTAGGCCAGTAGCAAACCATGAATTTATTCCAACGGCTTTATCTACTGGCCTAGGCCTGTTGCCAGGGTTGCTGGTCGAGGTAGTGCCACACCCACGAGCCCAGCTCCCAGGCACCCCACACCAGTAGCCCACCAAGCACCAGCAACACCAGCAATACGCCCACCATCAGCCCCCGGCCACTGCCCTGGTACCGGCCCTCCTGATAGTGGCGGCGCAGCAGGCGCACGTTCCGGTCGTTGGCTTTATAGGCGAAGTCGAAAATATTGCCCAGCACCGGGATGGCGCCAATCAGGGTATCCAGCACCACATTGATAACCATGCGCATTACCAGATTGCCGCTGGCCCCGTGGCGCATCATCGTCAGGATGAGGACGCCGGAAATGGCCAGCGACGGTAGGCCACCTACCACCGGAATCAGGCCCATGAGCGGGTCGAGGCCAAAGCGCCAGGTGGTGCCGGGTACCCGGAATTGGCTGTCGAGCAGGTGAGATATGCGTTCCACCCACAACAGGCGTTTGTCTTGGTCGAAAGTGCTCATGAACGGGGAAGAGTAAGGGGCTACGAAGGGCATACGGCTATGTGCCGGGAAAGTGGCCTAGAAACACAAAAACGCCTGCCGGCAAGAACACGGTTCTTGCCGGCAGGCGTTTTTTAGGGAGGCAGAGTGGCCTACAAGGCTTGTTTTACTTCAAACGTAAACCGAGCCGTGCCGGCAAGGCCGTTGGGAGAAATGCCCTGGGCCACTATCATGTAGGTGCCGGCCTGGTCGCCGGTGTAGAATTCGAGGGTCTGGCTGCCTGCGGCCGTGGTCGTTACATCGGGGTTCCAGTAGAGCAGGTTGCGCAGATCGGGGAGGCGACGCTGCTTGTCCTCAGGGGTGGCGTAGCTGGGCGAGTAAAACTCCCGCTGCTGCTGAAAGCCTTCGTACTCCTGAATCAGGGCCCGGGAATCTACCGGGAAGCCCGCCAAATCGCCTTTGTAGGTAGTGAAGCTGACAATCCCGCTGTATTGGGCCGAGCCCTGGAAGTAGTTGCTGGTGATGACATCCAGCTTCTGAATCTTCAACGGGTCAAAAGCCATGATTTTGTTGATGTCGAACACGGGCACACCATCAAGCAGAACCATCGGATTTTCCGGGAATATGGCGTTGTTCAGGTGGTCCATATTCATGAAATGGAAACCGTCTTTCCGGATGCGCACCTGCACGCCGGGCACATACTCCCGCATCACTTCCTCCAGCACTTTGAAGCGCGTAAACGCATCCAGCATATAGGCCTCATCGGGCTTGCCATAGAAAGCCATGCTGTCGGTTAGACGGGGCTTGAAAAGCGCCTGCTGCCGGCTGAAATAGGCATTTTGCACCTGCATTTCGAGGCTCCGGTTCACAATGTCCTGCTTATCTGCTTCCGACACCTGTAGCGGCGCCACGCGGCCCGCCCGGTAGCTCAGGGAAAAAGGATTCAACAGCTCAATGCGGTACACACTGTCGCGCGAGGTGTTGGTCTGCACAATCAGGTCGTTGGGGCCATACAGCTCGGACGCTTCAAACTGAATGATGCCCTGCTCGTTGCTCAGCGCATTATACAGCTGGACTCGGCGGCTGGGTGTTGCCATGTAGGCATAAATACCGGGGGCCGGCTGGCCGGTGGTCTTGTTCAGAATCCTGCCCCGCACGGATAAGGCATTCAGCTCCGGAACGTGCTCGAAAGCTGGTGCCTGCTTAGCCAGCACGTCGGTCCAGCGAAAGCGGCTCCAGCCATGCGTCAGCATCAGGTTTTCGCGGGCCTCATCGGCTTCTGGCCCGGCGGCCGTGAGGTAGTAGTCCGGGTTCTCAATGGTGCCTTTCAGGTCCGAGGTGAGCCATAAGTAGCTCAGGATATTCGGGGCATCCAACGTCGCCAGCGAGTCGAGCCGGAACACTGCTACCGACATATTGGCCGCCAGCGGTTGGGCCTGCTGGTTGGCTGTAGTCAGCTGTAAGCTCACTTTTTCGCGGCTGCCGTATGATTTTTGCGCCGTGCTGGCCGAAATCTGGAGCTGCGGAGCCGGACGGGTAAAGTACAGCCGCTCGCACACCGGCTTTTTCTCGTGGTTGAAAACGGTGAGGTGCGTAATGCCTTCGGCCAGCTTGCTCTTATCAAGCAGAAGTACCGCTTTCCCGTCTTGCAGGCGCGTGGCGGCCGACACCGAAACCTGCTGCCGGGAGTGGCCTAGCAGGAAAAGTTCTTCCGTAGGCTGGCCCGCTACCGTCGATTCGATGGCGACACGGAGTTGCTGGGGGCTGGCATCTTCCACGCGCAGCACATAGCCTTGCGCCGCTACCGGGGGCAGCTTGCGGCTGAGGGCCTCCTTGGTTGGCAGCTTCACCACAGCCGTATAGGGGCCGCCTGTTTCCGTGGGGGTGAAGGTGAAGTGGCCTAGGCCATATTTCAGCGTAGTAAACGACTGCAACGCTTTGCCTTGCTGATCGAGCAGGGTGCCCGTAGCCGCCAGACCCCGTCCGGCTTTGTCCGTAATTTTGAAGGCCACTTTGCTGGCTACGCCTTTCACCAGGTTGCCGCCTTCGGGGAAGAACTGAACCGAATAGGCCGCCGAGTCTTTCGCCGTTTTCAGCCCCAATGAGGCCCTCGTGTTGAGAATCGTGATGGTACTGTGGAAGAAATAATCGGCCGGAAAATTCTTCATCCAGCTGGTGTAGGCCCGCACCGTGTAGTTGCCGGAAGCCAACGAAGCTGGCAGAACCAACGAGCCCTGGCCCTTGGCCTGCAGCAGCTGCACCTTGGTTTGCAGTACCGGCCGCTGCTCTTTGTCAAGCACTTCCACGTAGGCCACCTTGCTAAGTGGCAGGGGCTTATGATTCGTGCCATCCACGGCATTGATCTTAAACCATAGAATCTCCCCACTCAAATACAGCGGCCTATCCAGGTGCAAGTATAGTTTTTCCGGCAAGGCCTGCTGGCTATAGGCGTTGAACTGGTGGGCCAGGGTGCTCAGCGAGTCAGACTGCCCGTAGGCCACCTGCGCGCCCAGCAGCAGCGCCACCGACAACCCCACCGCTCGGGTGCCAGTCGCAAACGCTTTTCGATGGAAGAAAGAGGGTAGTGTATAAAAGCCCATTCTAATGAAGGAATAAGTCGTTGTTTGATAAAGGATTATTGCCAGTAAGAAGGCCGCACACTGGTGCCTCGTTTGCGACAGTCCACGCAATCCGTAGTGGAGTACGTGTAGCCAAAAAACACTCCGGTTCCCTTATAAATCTCATTAATGGGCGTATAAAGGGGAGTGTTGAAAAAAGCCACAGGCTTACCTGGAAGCCCAAAGCCTGGGGTACCCCTGGTAAGCGTATCAATGCGGGTGCAGTCTTCATAGCCGGTGAGGGGGCGCCAGACACGGGGTAGCTGGCCGCGCTCAATGAAAATGCGCTGACTGGTTTCGGAGTGCACTCCTACAAACCCAAGAGCCAGATCTTGCGAATCCGTCACGTTCTGCACGTTGCCTGTGAGCTGGGAGGGCAAGGGGTCGAAAAGGGTGCCGAGCGTTTCGGTGTTTTTGCGCAGCAAATCCCAGTATGCAAACTCCTCGGGCGTAAGTGCATACTGTCTGACGAGGATGCTGTACTTGTAGCGCAGCTTCTGAGAATTGGGGGGCAGAAGAGAAAGCGGAAACTGCGAAATAATATTCTGATTCAGACTTACGGTGTTGCTGACGCGGATAGCGGTGGAGTTTTCGCTCCTCCAGCAATGGTAAATATCATCTTTGCGCAAGTCCAGCATGGCCGGTGTATACACGAGCATGGAAAATTCTACCGAAGTAAACTCCCAGGTTTCCTCGTATTCCCAGCGGAAATGGCGTGCTCGGCTGTTGTCATCATGCGTGTTCATGTAAAGTTGCAGACCCTTATCAGAGGCTCTCCACGAAATAGAATCAATGGCAGGAGTAAACTGCGCCGCTATAAAGCCGGAGGCATAATCCTGGCCCGTGCTGGTCCGGATAGCCAGCCGATACCGCGCTGTAGGGGATAGGGTGAGGGGTTGCGATGTGTATGTGCCGGTTTTCGTTTCGCGCAGGGCATAGCGGGGGCCCGCTTCCTGTTCAATAAAAAGAGTCGCTTTAGCTTCTGGGTTAGCTGCTGGCGCTTTTAGCGCCAGCGTGCGAGAAAGCGCAATAGTGGTAATACCGTTGCTGTTAATAAAGCCATCCACTACCAAGTAGCTCTGCTTCGCCTCCTTCACTTCCGGCTCAAACGGCGTGATGCAGCTGCTCAGTAGCCATAGCAGGCTCAAGATCAGGCAATGCTTCGTGAGTGAATGCATCGGCGGCCTAGAATTTAAAGTTGTAGGTAATGCCTGGAATCGGCTTCGCAAATACGGAAAGCTGGTAGCCTTTGATCTGCCCGTTTACTGACTTAAAGTACACCGAGTAAGGGTTCTTGCGGCCCGTCAGGTTATATACCGACAGGGTAACCGAGCTGTGCGCGAGTTTCTTGACCTTATGATTGCCTTCGATGTTGAGGGCGAAGTCGGCGCGGTAATAATCTGGAACGCGGTACTCATTCCGCTCCGAGTAATACACCCGCGTAGAGTTGCCGATGGTATACTTGGCCAGGGGCAGCGTAATGGGGCGGCCGGTGCTGTAGTTGAAGTTAAGCGAAGTGCTGAAGCGGCGGCTAAAACGATAGTTGCCAATCATCGTGACATCGTGTGGCTTATCGAAGTTGCTGGGGTAGTATTTACCACCATTGATGATGTCAGAAGTTGCCGGCGAGTTGATCTGGACCAGCGAGCGGGAATACGTGTAGCTCACCCAGCCATTGACTTTGCCCGTGAGCTTGCGCACCATAAATTCCACTCCGTAGGCCTTGCCCTCGGCATTCACAATATCCGTTTCGATGTGGTGGTTGAGCAGGAGGGTAGCGCCGCTCTTGTAATCCACGAAATCGTGCATGGATTTGTAGTAGGTTTCCACCGATGTCTCAATGGTGTTGTTCTTGAAGTTGCGGTAGTACCCCACCGATACCTGGTCGCCTACCTGCGGGCGGATATTGGCGTCGCTCAGCTTCCACGTATCCGTCGGCGACATGGAGGCCGTGTTGGAGAGCATATGAATGTACTGGCGCATCCGGTTGAAACTGGCTTTCACCGAGGAGTTATCGGAGAGAGCATATTTGGCCGAAAGCCGGTATTCCGGGCCGTGGTACGTGGCCGCCACATCCCCTGATTTATAGGAGAGCGTATCTACTATGGTGTTTTCAGTCTTCGAGACGCCGGGCGCATACTGGTACACATCCCGAGGGCCTAGGGCATTGTAGAGGGAATAGCGCAGGCCTACCGAAAGGGAGAAGCGGGCCGAGAGGTCGATCCGGTCGGAGGCGTACAGGGCGCTTTCCAGTCCCTTTTCATTGGGCAGCACATCCGGCGTGATGAGCGACTCTGCGCCCAGCGGCGTGAGGCTGCCAGGCATGATATTATACAAGATAGAGCTGGCACCGAAGTCGATGGTGTGCTTGGGACTCAGGAAATAACTGAAATCGGCCTGCACATTATTCTGGGCAATTTTATACTGCAGAGTAGAAGCGTTTACAGCATTCTCCTCGCTGGTAATATTGTAGTTATACCGGCTCAGAGCGCCCGTTAATACCCCGTAAAGCTTGTTATTGAAAATGTGCTTCCATTTGAAGCTGCCATTTACATTCTGGTATTTGTACAGCGTGTCGTTGGCTAGCTTAAACTGGTCGTTGCTGCGGTAGCCCGTAATGTATATAGTGTTCTTCTCGTTGATTTCGTGGGTAATGTGCGCGTTCAGGTCGTAGAAAGAAGCTGAGCTTTGCTTTAGCTGGCTGTTGGGGAGTCTTTTCAGCACCCAATCGGAGTAGCTGGTACGGCCGCTCACGATAAAAGAAGTTTTATCCTTGATGATGGGGCCTTCCAGCGTCAGGCGGCTGGTAAGCAGCCCGATACCACCTGAGCCGGAGAACTTCTTGTTGTTGCCGTCGCGGGTAGCAATATCCAGCACCGACGAAAGGCGGCCGCCGTATTTGGCCGGAATGCCGCTCTTGTACAGCTCCACCGACTTAAGAATGTCGGGGTTGAAGGCGGAGAAAAAACCGAACAGGTGCGAAGGATTGTACACCGTGGCATCGTTGAACAGAATCAGGTTCTGGTCGGTGCCACCGCCGCGCACGTTGAGGCCGGTGCTGCCTTCTCCCACCGATTTTACACCTGGCAGCGTAAGTACTACGCGCAGAATATCGGCCTCGCCGAAGGCCGTGGGTACCTGCTTGATGGTTTTGATATCCAGGCGCTCCACGCCCATTTGCATGCTCGACACGTTGCGGTCTTTCTCGGCCTCAATCACCACTTCTTTGAGCGTGGTAATATCTTCTTCCACCTCAATTTCCAGCTTGCCATTGTTGTGCAGCTGAATCAGGCGCCTGCTATTCTTGATGCCAATACCCCGAATTTTGAGCTCGTGGCGGCCAAGCGGCAGCGCGAGAGAATAGTAGCCAAACTGGTCGGTGGTGGTACCGATGTTGGGTGTTTCGATATACACGGAGGCCCCAATCACGGGCTCCCCCGTCTTACTATCGCGCAAGTGGCCGGCCAGAGTGGCGGTTTTGCCCGTTGCCGAGCCCTGAATGCCGATTTCGCTTACCGTAGCTTTCAGCGTGCTGCCCGAGCGGGCCCGGGCTCGGGCGCTTTGCACGGCGGCCGGAGCCGGTTCATCCTCGTAGGCCACATCGGTGCCATCCGGACGGAAGAAATTGATCGGTAGATCGGTGCGGATAGGCGCGCCTGTCGTGACATAGATGCGGTGGCTGGCATCTACCGCAAATTTCAGGTTACGCCCTTTCGCCACTCTGCGCAGGACCGTGTCGAGAGGAACCTCGCTCACCTGCAGCGTAATGGCCATTGAAGTAACCGCCGCCGCATCGAAGTAAAATTTATAGGGGGCCTTGGCTTCTACCTCTTTCGCAAACTGCTCGAAGGGCACTTTGTCAAGGCTTAGGCTAAGTAATGGAGCAGCCCCATTTTGCCCGTAACCAACGGTGCTGAGTAAAAAGAAGAATAACAGTGAAAATAATCGGTAGAGAGTTTTCATGCACAGAAGAATAGTGTAGCGGCGAAAAAGCAGGGAAAGACCAAATTACTTAGGCAATGAGGCAGTATATTGGGCAAGTTTCAGTATGCTGCTTTCCCGACGCTTTTTATTGAATTTTAATTTATTGCTGCGACTATATTTTTGAATGTCGGCTTTCTTTTCAGGAAAAAGGTTGGCAAATGAATTTATGCTGGTGATGGGATAATACGTGCTGTCTTTTGCTACAAAAAATTTGCTGTATTCGATAAATATTAACGTAACGCCATCCTGTTCGGCTTTCTTTTTCATTTCCTTCTCCCTCTTAACCAGAAGCTGAAAGCCATTATCCACTAGCAAATCATAAAACCCTGTACTGACGGGAAGCTTTGCGGCCGGATCGGTAGTGATGCGCACGAACGTATGGCCCTGGGTAGTAAAAGAGCTTACTTTCTCATTTACAAGGCGCAACTTCACGGGGCTGGTAGGAGTAGTTATAACTACTTGTTCCAGATGAAGATCATACAGCATCGGAATATCAGAGAACTTAAATCCGTCGTAGATTATTTCTGATTTTTGATTTTCCGTGGTATTAAAAAACTGATGACCCTGAACAGTCTTGTATAATTTATTATAGAATATATATTCAGGCCCGTTATAAAGGCGAGAATTATTGCCAACGGCTGCTTCATAACGTTTAGTTAAAGGCGAGCCAGCTACCTCTGCAACTGGTGCAGCAGCGTTTGCCGATTGGGCACTACTGGCGTAAGGCAAGCACAGTCCGGAAGCCAAACAGCTAATTATAAATAATCTCTTCATCAACAGGGGTAGGTTATGAAATTTCATAAAAGTGCTAGCCAACAACAACTAGTGGCAGTGACGAGCATATTTTTTTAGGTTTAATCTTTAAGTAATCCCTCCAGAAGAGATGTATGCTACTGCTTTGGGCATTGCCGGAAGCCGCACATGGGTTGCACGCCCTGCCGGTGTTGTCTGCTCAGCCCTTAGATGGGGGATAAGCAAACATTGTTTCGGCAAAGCAGGCTGCCTGGCTAAAATTTGCACACTAGTAAGGGGTACTAGAAGATAAATAAGTGAAGTCACTTGAATTCGTCTCCATTGGTTGTGGAAGGGTGGAGAGACGAGTGGTCTAGGAGCATGAGAGCGGTGCCTAGGCCAGTAGTATAGGTTGCAGAAGCTAAAGAAACGATTTTTAAGCGTAACAGCTGAGGTTGGTAACGGAAAACCTGTTTTGCCGTTTTTGAAGCAAAGAAAAAGTGCTGCTTTCCGGACGCACTTTCTGATAAAGAACTGGGTAGTTGGTTAGCAACGCCCCTACGTAAGGGGGCAACCCGGCAGATTTCTCTGGCAATAAGTAACCTATTGCTGTAGAAATTCTTACATCTTTTCTGTATCACAGTAAACGAGCACCTTATTATGCAAAAGCGCACCTTGGGTCCATCGGGCCCGCAAGTTTCTGCCCTCGGCCTCGGCTGCATGGGCATGTCTGACTTTTATAGTGGCCGCAACGACGCTGAAAGTCTGCGTACGATAGAGCGGGCCCTGGAGCTAGGGGTCACGTTTTTCGATACGGCCGATATGTACGGGCCGTATACCAACGAGGAGTTGTTGGGTAATGCCTTGCAGGGCCGCCGGGAGCAGGTGGTGCTGGCCACCAAATTTGGCATCCAGCGCGACCCCAACGACCCGACTAAGCGCGGCATCAATGGCCGCCCCGAGTACGTACGACAGGCTTGCGAGGACAGCCTGCGCCGCCTGAAAACCGACTACATCGACCTTTACTATCAGCATCGGGTAGATCCGCAGACTCCCATTGAGGAAACTGTGGGCGCCATGAGCCGGCTGGTGGAAGAAGGCAAAGTACGCTTCCTGGGCCTTTCCGAAGCTGCGGCCGACACCGTGCGCCGGGCCCACCTGGTGCACCCCATCACGGCGCTGCAAACCGAGTATTCGCTCTGGAGCCGAGAGCCGGAAGATGGCCTGCTGCAAACCTGCCAGGAACTGGGCATTGGGTTTGTGCCGTATTCGCCGCTGGGCCGCGGGTTCCTGACTGGTCAGATTAAGCGGTTCGAGGATCTGGCCGAAGATGATTACCGGCGACATACACCGCGTTTCCAGGGTGAGAATTTTCAGAAAAATCTGGATCTGGTGGCCCGGATACGAGAAATGGCTGAGGAAAAAGGCATCACGCCGGGCCAGTTGGCGCTGGCTTGGGTGCTGGCCCAAGGCGAATACATTGTGCCTATTCCGGGCACGAAACGCGTACTTTATCTGGAGGAAAACGTAGGGGCGGCAGAAGTTCAGCTTAGCCTGGAAGATCTGGCCCGCATCAACCAGATTGCCCCTCAACAAGCGGCGGCCGGTATGCGCTACCCGGAGCAGATGATGGGTTCTGTTAACGGGTAGAATATCAGATACTAAGCAAGCACATCACCCCCACAGCCGAACGACTGGCCTAGGCGCTCTACGTAGTGCGTCTAGGCCAGTCGTTCGGCTGTGGGGGTGATGTGCTTTACTCGCTGAGAGAGGCAGCGCTAGACTGCGTATAATGTTGCTGGGGACAACAGGCCTAGGCCTGCTGATAATTAGCGTCTTACCGGCGGCAGCAGGTCGATCCAGCCATCCTCACTCACTACAATGGCCAGCACAGGGTAGCGGCTCGACTCTACATAACGGAGAGCCGAATTATAGCGGGAGCCGCGGGAAGAATCGCCCTTTTCGGTGGCTAGGCCGTCCAGAATGGCCCCAATGGCATAGCACGTGCCGGCCGGATTGATGAGCACAGCACCATCGATGTTGGTAACTAGCCGCAGCACTGAGGGCGTCATGAGGCGTGGGGCCACGCGAAAGCACTGCCGCGTGAGGCGGGCCGCTTCCTGCGCGGCACCTTCGGAAATTACCAGAATGGTGCCGTTGGTTTGAGCCGTGGCTTTCAGGGTAAGTTCCCAGAGGTAAGCCACGCCGGCGGCGTCAACATCGGGGAAAACCCGCCGGATGGCCACCGAGAAATTGTCCTCATCCACCGTCCCCTGTGGTAGGCGGGGCGTATTCGAGACCACCTTCATCATGGTGTGCCCATCGTGGCTTAGCTCCCAGCTATAGTGGTTGGTAAAGGCCACGGTAAACAGGGGCTCATACTGCGGGTCGGAGCGTTCTACCAGATAGCCCAGTCCGAAAACATCGGAGGCATCGGTGAGCAGGGCGTTGCGGTCTTCGCTGAGCTCCAGTAGCTTCCGGATGCGGCGGTAGTCGCGCAGCGGAATAGGGGAGTCCAGCGTCAGGATAGGTACCACGGCCGGATGGTTGCGCCGCGAGACAATCATGGTGCCGACGCCTTCATCGCCTTCATGGCGCAGGGCCGCAATGCCATTGCAGGCATCGTAGAGGCCGTGCGTGCCCGCGGCGGCGCCCAGCATAAAGCGGCGGCCGGCGGCCCGCAGCACTTCGTTGTAGTCGCGGTCGAGAACCGGCCGGTCATCGTCGGTATCCGATTCGCGTAGGCCCCGGGAAGCATCCTGGAGAAACTCCTGAATAGTAGCCGCCAGCAGAGAGGTAGAGCGGCTGCCGCCCTTGCCCGGCAAGCAGTAGTAGCCGTGGTAGGCTTCTGCCGAGAGTTGTAATACAATGACTACCTGATAGTTGTAGACGCCTACAGGCAACGAGCAAAAGCTTACGCGGTCTTCCTGGCGTTTAGTTACCAAGTCGTTGAGGGTATGCTCGGTGGCGCGGCGCAACAAGCCGTACCAGCGCTGCTTCTCGTAGCGGTCGTGGTCGAGGGGGTGCAGGTGGTACACCACTTCGCGCGGACCGTCGGGCTCCAAGGCGGCAGCCCGGGCTTTTACAGCAGTAAAATCGGTGGGTAAGTAGCGGTGTGTAACCGGTTCTACCACAACGGCTTCGGGAGCATCTGCCTCTCTGGCCGAGGCTAGGCCTAGCAGAAAAACTTCTGGTTTGAGCGTACGGTCAAGCAGGTTGAATACGCCATCGGCAAAGAGCTGGGCCGAGACGCGGAAAAGACTTTGATTTTCCCACATAGGGTAGGCAAGCGGAAACGAGGGAGGGCAGATGCCAACAAGTACGGAAAAAGCATACGGATGGTGGCCTGCTCCCGGCAACATTCCGGCCAACTTCCCTAAACATCCCGCTAGGCCACTCGTTATACTCTGAGCGCGAATCAATTGCTGGCCAGCTTTGCACTTCTAGCTGACTTTTCGTATTTTAAGATAGTCATATGCTTTCCACCGCCATGATTCCTAACCCCATGCTGCTGCTGGCCCCTCTACTGGTCCTGGCCCTGACGATGGGACTGGCGGTGCTGGCTTTTACCACGGCATATTGCGCTAAAAGCTACGGGCGCTCTTTCTGGCTGTGGTTTGCCCTAAGCTGGGTGTTGCCCCTCGTCTCATTCTGCTTCCTGTTTGTCCTGCTGCTGCGCTACCACCTCAACCACGGCCAGCGCCTGCTCGATGAAGCCAAAGCCATTCTGGCCGCTGCCGAAGCAGCAGAGAAAGTGCGGGAGCAGGGTGCTTAGCTGGCGCTTTTCGCGGCTATCAACCAAAGAAAATTTTGGCATTTTGAGCCAGCCACCTGGCCGCTCCTTGTGCCGCCCAGGCACCGGTGCTGAAGCACCCTTGCAACAGATACCCTCCCGTGGGAGCTTCCCAATCGAGCATTTCGCCGGCCACAAACGTGCCGGGGCGCTGGTGCAACATCAGGTGCTCATTCAATTCCTCCCAAGCTACTCCACCAGCCGTACTGATGGCTTCATCCAGAGGGCGTAGGCCACTCACGGGCAGCGGCAGGTGCGTGAGCAGGTGGGCCAGTTCCTCGGGAGAAGTGGGCAGTGCGGCGGGCCCTACTTCGCGCAAGAGCGTAGGAACGGGTGGCCCCAGCCGAAGCGCACTACTCAGAAAGGAAGCCAGTGTAGTACCCGCGCGCCGTTGGGCTAAGCGTTGGCGCAAGGCCTCCCACGAGAGGTCGGGCTTGAGGTTGAGCAGCAGTGGTGCCGGGTTGGAGTGGCCTAACGCTTCACGCAAGGCAGGCGTGAGGGCGTACACCGGCGTGCCTTCCAGCCCGTATTCGGTCAGCATAATTTCGCCGCGCACTGTGTGCGGGCCGCAGCTGACGGCAATATTCTTCAGCGGGGCTCTGCCTACTTTTTCCCGGAAGAAAGCCGACCAGTTTACTTCGGCGCCACAGTTGGAAGGCTGAAACGGCGTGCAGCGTACGCCAATTTCAGTCAGAGCCGTTGTCCAGAGGCCATCGGAGCCGGTTTTGCGCCAGCTGGCCCCGCCCAACGCCAGGATGGTAACGGCCGGATTGATGCTGATTTCTTCCCCTGTGGCCTCATTCAATATCCGTAGGCCACTAGCCCCCGCAAAACCAAGCCAGCGGTGCCGCGTCCGGATTATAACGCCCAACTGGCCTAGCCGCGCCAGCCAGGCCTTTAGCAACTGAGCGGGCTTGTAGTCGGCCTCCGGAAATACGCGGCCACTGGTGCCCACAAAGGTCGGAATGCCCAGCTGAGTAGTCCATTGGCGCAGATCAGAGGGGGAGAAGTGGCCTAGAAACTCCTGAAAACGCGGCTGGTGCGCCGCATAGCGCGCCGAGAAGGAAGGTAGTGGCTCGGCATTGGTCAGGTTGAAGCCGCCATGGCCCGCCACTAAAAACTTGCGGCCCACCGTGGCCTGCGCTTCGTAAATAGTGACGCGGTGGCCGGCTTCCGCCAGGCGCTGGGCGGCCAGCATTCCTGCCGGGCCACCGCCAATTATGGCTACTTGAGTTCCTGAATCAGCTGCGCTTTGCATGGGGCAAAGGTAGAGGCGAAGTGGCCTACGGCAGTGCAGAGTTCAGTTAAAGCATCATTTTCTACGTATCGTTGAGCTGTTGGACCATTTTTTTGCTGCATGGGCTCCTATTCTATTCTGATTGGCCTGAGCTTGGCCATTATGCTTTCGTACCTGTTTGATCTGGCGGCTCGCGCTACCAAGATTCCATCGGTACTGATGTTGCTGCTCACCGGTATTGCCCTGCGGCAGGCCGCCGATTATTTCGATGTAGTGGTGCCGATTCCGAAGGTGGTGCTGGAAATATTCGGCGTCATTGGGCTAATCATGATTGTGCTAGAGGGCGCACTTGATCTGAAGCTCAGCCGCGACAAAGCGCCTCTGATCCGGCGCTCCTTCTTTGCGGCGGTGCTCATGCTAGTGGTGCAGGCCGCCGCCATTGCTGGTATTCTGCAGCTGTGGCTGGGCGTGAGCTTTCAAACCAGCCTCGTCAATGCGGTGCCATTGGCCGTCATCAGCTCAGCTATTGCCATTCCCAGCGTGGCAAACCTGGTGGGCGAGAAGCAGGAGTTTATCGTCTATGAGAGCACCTTTTCCGATATCCTCGGCATCATGCTCTTCAACTTCGCGCTTCAGCAAAACTTCGCGCAGGGCATGTCCGTCGTCACGTTTGGGCGCGATGTAGTGGCCGTATTGATTGTAGCTGTCCTCAGCACGGCCTTCCTGGCGTTTCTGCTCGGGCGCATTCGGCTGCACGTGAAGTTCTTCCTGATTCTGGCCTTTCTGGTCCTGATGTATAGCGTAGCCAAAAAGCTGCATCTATCCTCTCTGGTGCTGGTGCTCGTCTTTGGGCTGGCCGTAAACAATGCTGAACTGTTCTTGAAAGGACCGCGGATGCGCAAGTGGTTCCAGCCAGAAAAGCTGCAGGAAGAGGTACACCAGCTCCGTAGTATCACCGCCGAATCGGCGTTTCTAATCCGCACGTTCTTCTTTCTGCT